>JAUYPN010000025.1 GCA_030695725.1 Candidatus Omnitrophota bacterium | reverse complement strand
CGGTTTTTGCAATACTTGTTTTGCCGACGTTGCTTATACAGGAATACATATTCAGGGCGGCAAGTGCGGGAGGGAAATTGGTTGGGTTAGCGTTAAGCGGAGTAATAATTATACTTTCATTGCGCAGAATAGAAAATTTCCTAATAAATATAACTGACAAGTACCTTTTTCAGAAGAAATATGATTACAGGGAACTGCTTAAAACTTTTACATCCGAAGTTTTGACAGTTGTAAATCTGGATAATCTTGTAAACTTAACCGTAGATAAGCTCACTGATGTAGTGAAAGTAAATTCCAGCGCCGTGTTATTACTTAATGAAGAGAAACAGCAGTTTGATGTGGTAGTATCCCGTAATGTAAAAGACCCTAAAGTGTCACTGCCACGGCCCGATGGCATAGTGACTTTTCTGGAGCAAACTCACGGTTACTTATTAAAGAAAGAGCTTGTTGAAAGAAGGGTTTATATACCGCCATCGATTCAAGAGATCATCGATAAATTAAACGCGGAATTGATCATACCGATGGTCTTGCATACTGAGGTCAAGGGCATACTATCACTGGGTAAGAAGAAGTCTGATGAGGACTACACGCAGGACGATCTTGATATACTTCTACCTTTGGCGAGGACGCTTGCCATAGCCATATCTAACGCTAAATTATTTGATGAGCTTGGCAAGACGCAGGCAGAGGCGGCTCAAAACGAAAAGATGGCTGTTATAGGTACGCTTTCGGCCGGAATAAATCATGAGATCTGCAATCCCCTCGGAATTGCGAGAGGACAATGCGAAGCGTTCTTATTAAATGTAAAGGATGGTTTATACAATAATAAGAGCGATCAGGAACTGCTGGGCAAAGCTAAAGATATCATGACAAAGGTCATCAAAGAGACCGATAGGGCAACGGCCATAACCAAGAAGTTGTCGAGTTTCGCCAGGCCGTCAAAAGGAGATGCGGAGCTCGTTAATGTTGATAAGGAAATTGACGATGTTTTTGGGCTCGTAGGCTATGAGTTAAAGCTGGAAAAGATCGAGTTTGATAAACAGATCGAAGAGAACTTGCCAAACATCTTTGTCGATAAAAAGCAGCTTCAGGAAGTGCTCTTTAACCTCATCCGGAATGCCGGTCAGGCCATAGGCGAAAAAGGCAAAATTACTGTTACGGCAAAAGAGAATGAAGGAAGAGTATACATAGATATCAGAGATACTGGTTCAGGCATACCGGACGATAAGTTAAAAGAGTTATTTAATCCATTCTTTACCACAAAGGAGCCGGGCAAGGGTACGGGACTTGGTTTATTTATAGTCAGGCAGGTTGTGGAGAAGAACGGCGGACGTATACACCTTAAAGAAACAAAAGTAGGCGTGGGCACGACATTTACTGTTGAATTTCCCACTGTTGCGGCTCAGGAAAGCAGAGTGTGATATGGCAAAGCCCAGAATCGTGGCAATAGACGACGAAGCGGAATTTATAGATATGATACAAAATTATTTTGGCCTGCGCGGATATGACATCGCGGTGGCTATCCGCGGAACAAAAGGCATAGAGCTTGTCAAAGAAAAGAAGCCCGACGTCGTTTTAATGGACCTGAAGATGCCGGGCATAGACGGAGATGAGGTGCTGTCGCTTCTGAAATCGATGGATCCGTCGCCAAAGGTGATATTTGTGACGGCCTATGACGACGGCGGCAAGACGAAGGCGCGGCTCTTAAAGATGGGCGCGTACGCGTATTTTGATAAACCGATTTCGTCTCTGCGCGACCTTGAGGAAGCGGTCAATAAAGCGGCTCAAGCTTAAGGAGAATATATGCATAAGTTGCTGGTGGTTGATGATGAAAATGATATATGCGATTTTGTCAAAGCCTTCTTTAAGGACAGGGGTTTTCAAGTATTCACCGCTTTAAACGGTGAGGATGCGCTATCCATAGCCAAGAAGGATAGGCCGGACCTGGTACTGCTCGACATAAAGATGAAAGGCATGGATGGGCTCGCCGCATTGAAACATATCAAAGAATTGGATAAGAGCATAAAAATAATCATGGTCACGGCTCTCGAGGATCAGGATAAGGTGCACGAGGCATATAAATTAGGCGCATGCGATTATATCACCAAACCGTTAATTTTGGATTACCTTGAACAGGCGGTATTAAAAAATTTGAAAGGGTAATTGATGTCCACGCACAAAAAAGCTCCAAGCTGGGGGAAGCTTCAGGGTTGGTTTGTTGAGAAGCTGATGGACCATCAGGGCGGGATATCGCCGCTAAGCTCCAACCCGAACCTCTTCAACTCATCCTTGCCCAGAGACAGCGTATTACAGAAACAGGACTATCAGTCGTTCCTGGAGGCGGCCTCGAGGACGATGATAAGGTTTAAGAAGCCCGAGCACCTTATCAAGATGATAGTCAAGACTATCGACGACCAGCTCAGGGTAATGCACACTGCGGTTCTCCTTTATAAAGAGGAGAAGAGGTCTTATATTTTAATAGATTCCAAAGGCACCACCGGCTTAAAGATCCCCGTAGGTTTTGTGCGGCTATCCATAGACAATCCTCTGATAAGCGTATTCAGCGAGAAGAACAGCTTCTTCATCTCCGAGACCGGTATACTGAATTATGACGACATCATATGCGGCTTAAGGAATAGAAGCATATTGGAGCTTCAGCCTAATCTATATGATAATCTTCTCGCCATAAAGAAACAGATGGATCTCCTGAAGGCGGTTCTTTGCGTCCCTTGTTATATCAAGAAAGACCTGCTCGGGATATTGGTCCTCGGAGAAAAGATATCGGGGGAAGCTTTCACCCGCGAAGAGATGGGTTTCTTCGTCACTTTGGCCAATGACGCAGCCATGGCTATCGCTAACGCGCAGCTGATCGAAAACCTACAACAAAAGATAGAAGAGGTAAAAGAGCTGTATGTCCGCGAGCACAGAATATTTATCCACACATCCATAGCCCTGGCCGCCGCCATAGACGCGAGAGACCAGTATACTCACGGACATACGGAGAGGGTGACGAACTATTGCCTTTCGATAGCCAAGGAGCTCGACGGGGTCCCCGAAGTCTCCCATTATAAGAATTTTCGGGAGACGCTTCAGATATCGGCGCTGCTTCATGATGTCGGTAAGATAGGCATACCGGACTATATACTGAGCAAGAATGGCAGGCTGACACCGGAAGAATACGAAGAGATAAAGAAGCACTCGGTAATAGGAGCTACCATATTGTCTCCCATTAAAGAACTTAGCGATGTTGCCAAAGAGGTGCGGCATCATCAGGAGTGTTTCGACGGCTCCGGCTATCCCGACGGCCTGGCGGGGAATAATATACCTCTCGTGGCGAGAATTATAGCGGTGGCGGACGCGTTTGACGCCATGACTACAAACAGGCCCTATCGAAAAAAGAAGACCGTCGAAGAAGCTGTTCGGGAATTAAAAGCAAAATCCGGCACGCAGTTTGATCCCATCATAGTCAGCGCCTTCCTTCTTGCCTACGAAAAAGGGAATATATTAAATAATAATCGTAAAAATAATAACGGCACATAAAAAAAATTACGTTACAGATTAAATGGATATATCTTACGCAATATCATTTTTTTGTATCTCATTGTTCTGCCTTTCTATAGGCCTCATTTCCTTGTTTCATAATAAAAAGTCTGCTATAAACATAACGTATTTTTTAATAACGTTTGCTACTTTCCTTTGGCTGTATTCTCTTAGTTTTGTGTATACCACCGAAAACTATCAAAAAGCTTTACTGTTTGGGAAAATCAAATATATGGGCATAGCTTTTATCCCAACATTTATGTACCACTTCCTTATTAGTTATTTGGAAATAAGAAATAAAGTACAAAAGACGATTGCATATCTTTTTTACGCGATCAGTATTATGTTTTCAGTCTTGATATGGTTTGGCGTGCTCATGATAAATGGATTATATAAATATCCTTGGGGGATGTATCCTAAGGGGGGCGTTCTTAGCTTGGTTTTCGTTTTATATTTTGTAATGTCATTCTTTTATTTCCTCACCACCGTATATTTTTACTATAGAATGAACAAGCCGTCGCTGTCATACAAACGGTTACTGCAGATAAAATGGATTTTTATTTCATTTTTTCTAAGCGCTTTCGCCATACCCGATTTTTTACCATATTTTGGAATTAGTTATAAACCGTTGGGTCATATTGCAATTCTTCTTTTTATTTTCTCTATAGCCTACGCCATCCTTCGCCACCAATTACTTGACATTGAAGTAATCATAAAGAAAACCCTTATCTTTACAGGCATATTTGTATCGGTCTATGTAGTCTTCGCATTTTTTGCATTTCTCGCGCAAATGTTTTTTGAAAGATTTGTTACGGCGAGTAGATGGCTTTCCATGATACCGAGCGTCATAATAGTAACTCTTACTTTACGTCCTTTGGAGAGTTTTCTTATCGATGTAACTGATAAATATCTATTTCAGAAGAAATATGATTACAAAAAACTACTCAAGACATTTATATCGGAAGTTTTAACTGTATTGGAATTGAACCGTCTGATCAAGCTGACAAAAGATAAGCTGTCCGATATCATGAAGCTTACATATTGCGATGTGGTGCTTCTCCCAAAGAACGCTAAAGAGGAGACGATAGTTTCCGACGCAGAGCTTAGGATACCGGTGACTCTGCACAATGAGACCGTAGGAATGCTCCTATTGGGCAAGAAAAAGTCGGACGAAGAGTATACTAAGGATGACCTTGATATTCTGTATCCGCTGGCCAAGACACTAGGCATAGCCATATCGAATGCGCAGTTATTTGAAGAGCTGAGTAAGATGCAGACGGAAGCCGCCCAGAGAGAGAAGATGGCCACTATCGGCACGCTCGCTGCAGGCATGGCACATGAGATACGGAATCCTATTACAACTATACGGGTGTTCTCCGAATATGTCCCGGATAAGCTAAAAGAAAGCGATTTCAGAAGCAAATACAGAGATGTTGTGGTTAAAGAAGTAGATAAAATAGACCATATTATCCAGACATTAATAGATTTTTCTGGGGACGATGCTGTTGTGGAATATGAAGATGTTTCTATAGGTGAGGCGATCAGTGAACTCATCTCTTTGATAGAACTCAATAAAGATATTTTTGATAGGATAGAATTTGTAAATAACATTCCTTTCAATCTACCAAAGATCAGGGTGAATAGGAAGGAATTTGATGAAATATTGCTGAATCTCACGCAAAATGCTACTCACGCTATAGAAGAAAAGGGGCGTATAACTTTTAATGCTATAGAAAAAGACAGCGGTATTGAGTTAAGGATAGAAGATAATGGTTGTGGTATATCGGAAGAAACTCTCAGTCATATATTTAATCCATTCTTTACAACCAGGCGGAAAGGGTATGGATTGGGCCTGTTTGTGGTGAATGAGCTTGTAAAGAGGAACGGCGGAGAAATTTTTGTTGAATCGAAGGTAGGAAAAGGGGCGAAGTTTAGATTAGAGTTTAGAAAGGTATAAGAATGAATTGGTATTTTATTCCGCCATTGTTAGGAGCGATTCTTGTTCTATCAGTAGGAATATTTGTATATTCAAATAATAGAAAGTCTTTATTGCACAAAGCATATTTTGCTTTTTGCCTTACTCTTTTTATCTGGTTAATTTCCTATGCCATCGCCTATTTTACGAAGCAGGAATCTATAGCATCTATTTTTTGCAAAACAGCCTGCACGTCGGTAGGTTTCCTGACGCCTTGTTGGTATTTATTTGTCGCCGTCTATCTCAATAAATTAAAGCAAGAGAGAATTCGGATTTTTATCTTTTTTACTACGATGATGTTGTTATTGCCATTTTTTATAGGCACAGATCTTTTTCTAAAAACAAAACCATATCTATATTTCTGGGGGTATTACTCAAAGGCAGGTCCACTGCATCCTTTTTATTTAATTTTATTCTTTTTTATATGGTTCAGAAGCCTCTCCTTGTTTTGGGATAAAAAGATGTGGCGTCATTTTTCCAATGTAGAAAGGAACAAAACCAAATATATTCTTTGTTTATACATCACGTCTGGATTAGGTTCTGTAGATTATATTCAAAAATATGGCATAGAAATATATCCCTTAGGTTGGCTATTCGCAGTGTTGTTTGCTATAGTAACGGCTTATGCGATTATTAGGCATAAGTTAATGGACATTGAAGTAGTAATGAAGAAGACGCTTATCTTCGCGGGCATATTTGCGTCGGTATATGTGATATTTGCATTCTTCGCTTTTTTTGGACAGATGCTCTTTGAGAAATTTGTTACGTCCAACAGATGGATAGCGATGATACCGAGTGTTGTAGTTGTTACTATAATGCTAAAACCCATGGAGAACTTTCTTATAAACATTACCGATAGGTTCCTGTTCCAGAAGAAATATGATTATAAGAAATTATTAAAAATATTCACTTCGGAGGTGTTGACAGTATTGGAATTGGATAAACTAATAAAGCTGACCGAAGACAGGCTAAGCGGGATAATGAAGCTTAGGTCATGCGAGGTAACTCTGGGCGCGGTAAGATCGGATGCAGAACTTAAAATACCCATAACACTACATAATAAGGCCATGGGTACGCTATTATTGGGCAGAAAGAAATCCGATGAGGATTATACACAGGATGACCTTGATATACTATATCCTCTGACCAAGGCCCTGGGCATAGCCATATCAAACGCTAAATTATTCGAGGAATTGGCTAAAACACAGGCTGAGATGGCTCAGAAGGACAAGATGGCTACTATCGGTACTCTTGCCGCAGGCATGGCTCACGAGATACGCAATCCCATAACGACGATACGGAATTTCGCGGACTATCTACCGGAGCGGTATGATGATAGAGATTTCATGGACAAATTCGACAAACTTATTCCAAGAGAGATCGATAGAATAGAGAGTATCGCGCGGTCTCTCCTTGAATTTTCATCCACTGAAGACATAGTGAAGGATGAAGAATTTTCGATAGATGATCCGATAAAAACCGTGATATCTCTGTTAGAGCCGCAATACAGAACATCGGAGATAAGAATAGTGTGTGATTTTAGTAAGAAGCATATCGTTAAAGGCAGCAAGATCCGGTTGCAGGATGTCATCTTTAATATAATGAATTACGTAATGGCAGAGACTCCGAAGGGCGGCTCGATTGTCATCAGATGCGCGACAGGCGAGAAAGAATTAAAATTATACATAAGGAGCGAGGACTTGGTGGTGGCGGACTATATCATAAAAGACGTATTCGAGCCCGTTTCGGGACTGCACAGAGAAAAGAGGGGTTTCGGCTTTAATATATTTGTCGCTAAGCAACTTATAGAGAAGGGCGGGGGAATGCTGACGATCTTATCCGACAGATCCACCGGTTCGGAATTTTGTATCAGGATTTAAGAAGAGTGTTTTTGGACGACCGTCCTGATCTTATCTCTATCGAAAGGTTTTACGACGTAATCCACCGCGCCGATATTCATAGCCTCTTTTGCTATATCTACGCTCTTGTAGCCGGTGGCAATAATGACTTTAGAAGAAGGGTTTATCCTCATAAGTTCTTTTAATGTCTCCAATCCGTCCTTCTTCGGCATCTTTATATCCAGGATAGTGACATCGATACGGTTAGTGCGCATGCCCTGTATGGCCTCATCGCCATTTTGGGCGAATACCAGATCATAGTCATTTTCAAGGATAAGTTTCAATGATTCTCTTATACCTTCCTCATCATCACATATAAGTATTTTTTTCTTGGCGTCCATTATCATCTCCTATCCTTCGGCTTCGCTCAGGATAGGACCCCGAGGTTGTCGATGGGTCCTATAGAGCCGGGGGACACGTTACGCATACGATGCGGGCGTCCGACGAGCCGATATTTTTAAAATAGTGCGGTACATTCGATTCGAAGTAGAGCGAATCGTTTTTAGTTAAAGTGTATTTTTCGCTTCCTATACTGGCTTCTATTTTACCTTCGAGCACATACATGAACTTTTCAATGCCGTATTTTGTCTCCTCCTTGTGTGTGGCGCCGCCTTTGTCGAGCTTTATCAGGATGGGCATCATTTTTTTGTTAAGTACCCTTGACGCCAGCATTTCAGAGGAGGCTTTCTTGTCGTGTATGAATATTTCCGTGCGGGCTTTATGTTTTTGTAGTTCCACCGATTTACGTGGAGCGTAAAGGTCCGTGTATAATTCCGGCAAGGTTACACTCAGCGCTTCGCAGATCTTCATATGCGATTCGAGGGTGCCGGTCATCTTGCCGTTCTCCATCCTGCTCAAAGTGGCGAGCGCCACGCCTGATTTATCGGCAAGCTCGAGCAGGGTCATCTTGTTCTCTTTGCGTAAAGCGTGTATCGTCTTGCCTATGCTCATAATAATATCCTTTAAATAGATTGCTTCGTCGCCTTCGGCTCCTCGCAATGACGAGAAGTATTACAGCATAAGTATACTTGCTATTTGATGATTTGTCAATACCGGTTTGATGCTTCAAAAAAACAAAAATCCCTGCCGATAGGCAGGGATTGACGTTCGAGTGATGATTATGTTAGAATCAGGTGGCTTTTTTGACCTTACCGGCCTTGAGGCATTTTACGCAGACACGGATCCTTCTGGGGGAGCCGTCTACTATGGCCCGGACAGTCTTCAGGTTCGGCATAAAACGCCGTATATTGACACCTGTGATCTTTAAGCCGACGCCGCCTTTTTTCTTGGGCAAGCCTCGGCGCTTAATGGTCCTGCCGGCTACCGGTTTTTTGCCGCAGATAAGACATACTTTTGACATTTTTAGTTACTCCTTTTAGTGGGCGATATGTTAACACAGGTAAATTTTATATGCAAGAGAAAAATAATTTAAAGACTTTGGTCAGGTATATAAAAGGCGTGGGACCTAAAAAGAGCGAATATCTCGCTAAGATAGGTCTGGATACCATAGAAGATATACTTTACTATCTGCCCAAAAGATATGAGGACCGTTCCAGCGTCACGGCGATAAAGGATCTGAAGCCGGGTGAAACCGGGACCATTCAGGGCGAGATAGCTTCTTTAAGTTCGCGCGCGGCAAGGTCCGGCGCGCCGATATTTCAGGCGGTGGTGGCCGATCCCACGGGATATATACGCGCGGTATGGTTCAATCAGCCGTACTTGAGGGACATGTTTAAGACGGGCGACAAAGTGATCCTGTATGGCAAGGTGGAGATATACGACAAGCTGCAAATGGTCCAGCCGGAGTATGAGATAATCGAAGACGATGAGATTTCTTCGGGAAAAATGGGACAGTCCCCGCCGTTTTGCTTTGCAAAACGAAGCGCGGGGATAGTCCCTATTTTTTCTCGCAATAACAGTCTTAACATTGGAAGAATAGTGCCGGTCTATGCGCTGGCTGCAGAGTTGACACAGAGATTTTTAAGAAGCCTCACCTTTAAGGCAATAGCCGAATATGTTAAATTTGCGGTCGAGCGCCTGCCCACATACATAATAGCCCGCCAAAAACTTGTGGATATCAAATTCGCCCTGCGAAATATACATTTTCCTTTAAACTTTGAGATACTGGAAAAGGCTTATAAGAGGATCGTCTTCGAAGAGTTCTTCATCCTGCAATTGGCACTCGCTATACGCAAGAAGGGTCATGGCCCGGAGAAAGCGGCGTTTGGGCATAGCATGACGGCGGGTGAGCTATCAGCATCTTTTAAGAAAGCGCTTCCGTTTGAATTGACTGAAGCCCAGAAGAAGGCCGCAGCGGAAATAGAGCGCGATATGTCGAAGCCTAAGCCTATGAACAGGCTCTTGGAAGGCGACGTGGGAAGCGGCAAGACTGTGGTGGCCGCCCATGCCCTTGTCTTGGCGGTTCAGAACGGTTTCCAGGGCGTCGTCATGGCGCCGACGGAAGTTTTGGCGCGCCAGCATTTTATATATTTAAGCGAGCTATTGATGCCGCTGGGAATAAATGTGGTTTTACTGATAGGCGGCATGGATGCGAAGACGCGGGAGAGGGTATATTCTGAAATTAAAGACGGGAGAGCGGATATCGTCGTGGGAACGCACGCGATAATCCAGGCCGCCGTGGAGTTCAAGAATCTCGGGCTCGCGGTAATAGATGAGCAGCATAAGTTCGGAGTTGCCCAGAGGGCGGTACTACGCCGAAAAGGGCTCAATCCTCACGTCCTTATAATGACGGCGACGCCCATACCGAGGACATTGGCGCTGACGGTCTACGGAGATCTCGATATCTCTACGATAAAGGAGCTGCCTAAAGGCAGAAAGCCGATAATTACATATTGGGTCGAGGAAGACAAGAGACTCGAGATGTATGGCTTTATCAGGGAGGAACTCGAGAGAGGCAGGCAGGCTTACGTGGTGTGCTCGTTGATAAGTCGAGAGTCGGGAGTCGGGAATCGGGAATCGGCGATCGAGACATTTGAGAAACTGAAGAATGAGGTATTTACCGGATACGAAGTCGGGCTTTTGCACGGAAAGATGAGCACCAAGGAAAAAGATAAAGTGATGAAGGATTTTAAAAAAGGAAAGATCGATCTCCTGGTTTCCACGGTGGTCATAGAGGTGGGCATAGACATCCCGAACGCGTCGGTGATGTTGATAGAAAATGCCGACAGGTTCGGCCTGTCGCAGCTGCATCAGTTGCGCGGCAGGATCGGCCGCGGCGGATACGAGTCCTATTGCATACTGCTGGCGGATCCCAGGACGGACGCCGCCGCCGAGAGGCTCAAGGCCATAGAAGAGACGCTCGATGGGTTTGAGATAGCTGAGACCGATATGGACCTGCGCGGCCCGGGTGAAATATTCGGCACTATGCAGCACGGTCTTCCCGAAATAAAGTTTGGAAATCTGGCCAAAGATTTTGGTATAATGGAAACGGCGCGCAAGGAGGCCTTCGCGCTTATTGAAAAGGACCCGGATCTTCTGGAGGAGCGCCACCAATTACTGAAGAAGAGTTTGTATGAAAGATTCAGGGGGAGATTAGAATTGATACGGGTTGGCTGAAAACCAAAGATACTTATGAGAATAATAGGCGGGGAGTACAAGAGCAGATCGATAGCGATGCCGCGAGGTGTCGAGATACGGCCCACGCAGGATAAGGTCAGGGAGGCCTTGTTTAACATATTGGGCGATATCGCCGGCAAGAAAGTCCTTGAACTCTTTGCCGGCTCGGGCGCCTTCGGCATAGAAGCGGTATCGAGGGCCGCGGAGATCGTAACTTTTGTCGATAATAACTTCCGATGCATTCAGACCATTAAATCGAATCTCAGATCGCTTGGGGTTCCCGATTCGAGATATGATGTAATAAGGGCCGACGCTTTAAAATTTCCCGCAAAACTCGCTCAAGGCAGCGAAAAGTACGATATCATATTCTTAGATCCGCCCTATTACGGGGACATGGCCAAAAAGTGCTTGATAAACATAGACTCTTATGATATAGTATCGCCCGTTGGATTGGTCATAGTGGAACATTTTAAAAAAGACGCGCTCGGTGCAGAGCTTGAGCGCCTTGTTTTTGTGGACGAGAGACGATACGGTGACACGGTGATAACGATATATAGGCGGCGTGCGAATACATGAAGAGATCGAGAATAGCTGTATATCCCGGAACATTTGATCCTGTCACTTACGGGCACATCGACATAATCAAAAGAGCCGCCAAGATATACGATAAGGTCATAGTAGCTGTCGCCCACAATGAAAGCAAGAGCCCGCTCTTCAGCGTTGAAGAGAGGGTCTCCATGCTTGAGGATTCGGTAAGGTATTTAAAGAACGTCATCGTGGACGATTTCGACGGCCTCGCCGTGGATTATGTCAGAAGCAAGGACTCGCGGATCATGATACGGGGTCTGCGCATGATATCGGACTTCGAATCAGAATTCCAGATGGCTCTTACCAATAGAAAGCTCTCCGGAGATATCGAGACCATATTCATGATGCCGAACGAATCGTACTCTTATATTTCGAGCAAACTGATGAAAGAGGCCGCAAGGCTCGGCGCCGATGTGAAAAATTTCATTCCGAAAAAAGTCCGGATTTTGTTAAAGAAGAAACTGGGCCCTTCGACCCTTCGGCAGGCTCAGGGTCTGTCCTGAGTCTACCGAAGGACGACAGGCTCAGGACCTAATCCTGAGCGAAGTCGAAGGATGGGAATGTAAGGAGAGGAAAAATTGAGTATTCTTGATCAGATAAGAGAGCGCGCGAAGAAGAATTTGAAGAGGGTCGTCCTGCCCGAGAGTGAAGACTCAAGGACGATGGAAGCTGTGGAATATATTTTAGATGGTAAGATCGCTAAGCTCGTGGTCGTGGGCGACGAAGGAGTGAGAAAGAGCGTCAAATCCAAAAACGCTTCATATCTCGAGGTGATCGATCCGAATAATTACAAAGATATCGACAGGATGGCTTCCGAATATTATGAGATACGTAAACTCAAAGGGGTAACCCCTGAAGAGGCGCGTAAGACCGTATTGACCGATTACCTGACATTCGGCGCCATGCTCGTTAAAGACGGGATAGCCGACGGATTTGTCGCCGGCGCCAGCCACACTACGCCGGACGTTATCCGCGCGGCATTGAGGTGTTTGAGCATAGACAGGGAGACAGGCGTCGTCTCCGGAGCTTTTCTGATGGAAGTGCCGAACTGCGTTTACGGAGAAAAAGGCGCATTCATATTTGCGGATTGCGGCGTTAATCCTTCGCCGAATGCCAGGCAGCTGGCCGGCATAGCGGTCTCTTCCGCAACGCTCTTCCAGAAACTTGTGGGCAAACGCCCCGTGGTGGCTTTCTTAAGTTATTCCAGCAAGGGCAGCGCCGAGGGAGAGCTGGTAGACAAGATGAGAGAAGCGGTCGCCAGGGCGAAAGAGATAGCCCCCGACCTCTTGATAGACGGAGAATTCCAGGCGGATAGCGCGATAGTGCCGGAAGTCGCGAAGATAAAATGCGGAGATAATCCCGTGGCCGGAAAGGCCAATGTATTGATATTCCCGAACCTCGACTCGGGAAATATTTCGTATAAACTGACGCAGAGGCTCGCCAACGCGAGAGCCGTGGGGCCGCTCCTCCAGGGATTCAGAAGACCGGCGAGCGACCTGTCGAGGGGATGCAGCGCGGAAGATATCGTCGACGCGGTCGCGGTCACGGCTGTAAGGGTTTAAATCCAAAGATGCTAATATTAGTCATAAATTGCGGGAGTTCATCCGCCAAATATCAGTTGTTCGATCTGGCAAAGCGCCGTTCTTTGGCACTTCGACGTTGCTCAGTGCCAATGGTGAGCCCCTCGACTTCGCTCGGGATGGTTCGAGGGGTGGTGAGCATGTCGAACCACGGAGTCGAACCATTGGCAAAGGGACTGATAGAGCGAATAGGGCAGCCCGGATACTGCGAGAACCACTATGAAGCGATAGCTTTGATAGTCGACGCCCTTACGGATAAAAAAACGGGAGTGATAAAGTCTAAGCACGAAATAAGCGGCATAGGCCACAGGGTGGTCCACGGTGGTGAGGAATTCAAAACATCCACGTTCATAACCGGCAAGGTTATAAAGTCGATAGAAAAATATGCCGAGCTCGCTCCTCTGCATAATCCGCCGTCGCTTTCTGGGATAAGGGCGTGCCTCGATATACTGAAGGGCATACCGCAGGCGGCCGTCTTCGATACGTCATTCCATCAGACGATGCCTGAGAAAGCTTTTCTGTACGGCCTGCCCTACAAGTATTATGAGAAGTACGGTATAAGAAAATACGGCTTCCACGGGACGAGTCACAGATGGGTGGCCAAGGCAGCAGCGGGGGAACTGAATAGGCCTCTTGAGCGCCTGAAGATCATCACCTGCCATCTGGGTAACGGCTGCAGTATGGCGGCTGTCGACAGAGGCGAGTCTGTAGATACTACCATGGGATTCACGCCTCTCGAAGGGCTTCTGATGGGGACGCGTTCCGGAGATCTCGATCCGGCGGTGGTCTTCTACTTGATGAAAAAAGAGGGCCTGTCGTCCCGGGATATAAGCGATATCCTGAATAAAAAGAGCGGGTTTCTTGGGATATCGGGTATAAGCGATATGAGGGACCTGCTGAAAATGTCAAAAAGCAAAAACGCTAAAGCGTCCGCGCGCGCGAAATTGGCCATCGAAATATTTATATACAGAATAGAGAAGTACATAGGCGCCTACCAGGCGGCGATGAAAGGCCTGGATGCCGTGGTATTTACGGCGGGGATAGGAGAGCATAATCCCTGGTTAGTCAAAAGGATAAAGAAGGATATGAAGAGTGTGGTTAATAAGAGAGTGAAGTTCCTTGTGATACCGACGAACGAGGAGTTGTTGATCGCAAGAGATACTTACGAAATAATAAGTCCTTCGACAAAGCTCAGGAAAGGATAAATTCATGGCACTGCCAAAGAGAAAACACTCGAAGTCGAGACGCGACAAGAGAAGGTCGGCTAACAGCAAACTATACGCTTCGAACCTGTCGGTCTGTTCGAATTGCAAAAAGCCCGCACAGCCGCACAGGGTATGTCCGTTTTGCGGATATTACAAGGGCAAGCCGGTAGTCATCATTAAAGTAAAAGAGAAAAGTAAAAAATAAGAGGGAAGCATGAAGATCGTATTGGACGCGATGGGCGGAGATAACGCGCCCGCGGTAGAGGTAGAGGGCGCCATACAGGCTGTCCATGAGTATGGCCATGACCTCATACTCGTCGGTGACGAGGGCCGTATCAGAAAAGAATTGGAAAAACACGGTTTCTCATCGGACAAGATCACGCTTAAACATGCGTCGGAGGTGATAGAGATGCATGATCCGGCGGCGATATCCGTAAGGCGTAAACGGGATTCTTCCATAGTGGTGGGGCTGGACCTGATCAAAAAAGACCAGGCGGACGCTTTCGTAAGCGCCGGTAATACGGGAGCGGTCGTCTGCGCGGCGACTCTTTCGCTGAGATTGCTCCCGGGTATCGAGAGGCCTGGCATAGCGATAGTCATCCCGACTTTGAAGGGCACATCTTTGATAATAGACGTTGGCGCAAATATAAACACCAAGCCGATACATCTCCTGCAGTACGGGATAATGGCCGATGCGTATTCGCGGTATCTCTTAGAAAAGCCCAATCCGTCGGTCGGATTATTGAGCGTAGGTGAAGAGGAGAGCAAGGGAACGGAGTTCATTAAAGAAGCCCATACGCTCCTCAGCGAATCCAAGCTGAATTTCACAGGCAATATAGAAGGCCGCGACGTTTACGCGGGAACGGTCGATATCATATTGTGCGACGGATTTGTCGGCAACGTGATCCTTAAGATCTCGGAGAGCGTGGCAGATACTATAATGCAGACGTTGAAGCAGGAGATAAAAGCGGATTTCCTCGCTACGATAGGCGCGGTGTTATCGATGTCGGCGTTCAATGAGCTTAAGAAGAAGATGGACTATTCGGAACGCGGAGGAGCGCTCCTCTTAGGCGTTGACGGCAGGTGCATAATATGCCATGGTTCATCTACGCCGAAGGCCATCAAGAATGCCATCAGGGCTGCCGCCGAGTTCGTAAAACAGGACGTCAATAAACATATCATAGAGGAATTGGAGAGCTATTGATATATGTGCCAATCTAAGAAAGCGGGGATAATTGGTTTAGGGATGTATCTGCCGGATAATGTGCTGACCAACGCGGAACTTGAGAAGATG
This sequence comes from Candidatus Omnitrophota bacterium, assembly GCA_030695725.1. GTDB lineage: Bacteria > Omnitrophota > Gorgyraeia > 2-01-FULL-45-10 > 2-01-FULL-45-10 > 2-01-FULL-45-10. The sequence goes on along the minus strand of JAUYPN010000025.1, from coordinate 10,135 downwards.
GTAGACACAACGGATGAGTGGATAGTTTCGCGCACCGGAATAAAAGAGAGAAGGATCGCGCCGAGCGATGAAGCTACGAGCGATATGGCTGTAAAAGCCGCGAGAGCCGCTCTTAAAGACGCGCAACTGAAACCCGAAGATATCGACCTCATAATAGTGGCTACCATAACTCCCGACATGTTCTTTCCCGCGACCGCATGCCTTGTCCAGGCGAAACTCGGGGCCAGGACTACGCCCGCGTTCGATATAAGCGTGGCATGCTCCGGCTTCATATACGGCCTGGCGATAGCCAGCCAATTCATATCGCTAGGGACGTACAAACACGCTCTTGTTATAGCGGCGGAAAAATTGTCCGCCATAACCGATTGGAATGACCGCGCGACGTGCGTACTGTTCGGAGACGGCGCGGGAGCTGCTGTACTGGGACCTGTTGAGAAGGGCGGCATACTTTCGATATCCCTGGGAGCCGATGGAAATAAGGGGGATCTTATCAAACTTCCCGCCGGCGGTTCGCGCATACCGGCTACGAAAGAGAGCGTTGACGCGAGGCTGCATTTCATCAAGATGAACGGCACGGAATTATTTAAGGTTGCGGTAAAGATCATGGCCGATGCGGCACTTGGCGCCACAAATCCTCTGGGGCTGAAAGCGGAGGATATAAAACTCGTCATACCGCATCAGGCGAATATAAGGATACTCAATGCCGCGGCCAAGAGGATGGGTTTGAGGCCGGATCAGATATACCTTAATATAGAGAAGTACGGCAATATGTCGGCCGCATCGATCGCGGTCGCTTTGGTGGAGGCCGTCGAGAAAGGCCTCATAAAGAAGGGCGACAAGATAGTGCTCGACGCGTTCGGTGGCGGGTTGACGTGGGGAGCGATGGTTATAGAATGGTCGAAGTAGCGTATATATTTCCGGGGCAGGGCGCGCAAGTGCCGGGGATGGGCAAGGATCTGTACGACAACTTCCCGGCCGCCAGAGAAATATTTGACAAAGCGAATTCTATACTCAAGATAGATGTAAAGAGATTATGTTTCGAAGGGTCCCAAGATGAGCTATCGACCACAGCCAACAGCCAGCCGGCCATACTTACCGCCAGCATCGCCGCATTACGCGCTTATGAATCAACACCTTTGGCCGGTCAGTATACGCCTAAATTCAGCTTGGGGTTAAGTCTCGGAGAATATACTTCTTTAGTCGCTGCCGGGGCCGTATCTTTCGAGGATGCCCTGGTCCTGGTGAGGAAGCGCGGAGAATTCATGGAAGAGGCCTCGAAAAAAAATCCCGGGAAGATGGCATGCGTTATCGGGATGGAACTGAAGGCCGTCGAAGATCTATGTAAGGGCATAGGATGCGAGATAGCTAACCTTAACTGTCCCGGGCAGGTTGTGGTATCCGGAAAGGTCAATAATGTCGAGCTCTTCTCGAGCCTTGCTAAGGATAAGGGGGCCAAGAGAGTGCTGATGCTCGACGTGAGCGGGCCGTTCCATTCATCGCTTATGACTACAGCGCGTGATAGATTAAAAGATTACATCGATAAGGTCCAATTCAGCTCACCGCTATTGAATTTCATAAGCAACGTCGACGCAAAAGTGCAGACGGATCCGGCGATAATAAAAGATAATCTCATAAAGCAAGTTAATTCAAAGACGCTTTGGGAAGAGTCCGTTAAGCTCGCCGCGCAAAGCGGCATAAGGACGTTCCTGGAGATAGGCCCGGGCCAGGTGTTGAAGGGGCTTCTCAGGAAGATAGATCCCAAATTAGAGGTAAAGAACTTCGGCGCGCTTCAAGATCTGCAGGTAGCTGCCATTCAATGAACATTTCTCTATCCAATAGGATGATCCTCCTGGTCATTCTGGCGATCGCCGCTATCCTATTCATCCTGGGAATAAATTCTAATCTGCTGCTTTTCAAAATTAATATGCGCAGTATCGGATCTTTCGAATATATCAGAGAAGGAGAGGAATACCTCGATAAAGGCCTCTACAATAAGGCGATAGGCTTTTACGAGAAGGCTTATGAATCATCTCCGGGAAACCCTTCGATAAGATCCGCTGTCATATTTGTCTATTCCAAATATGCGTCAATCCTGGCTGCTGGCGCAAAATACGACGAGGCGATAAAATATTTGACCAGGGCCTATGATATAAAACAAAGCCCGTCCACCGCGCAAAATCTCGCAATAATGTATACCGCCAAAGCGCTGCCGCTTGCCCGGAAAGAGGATACAGAGAAGGCTATGGAGCTATTCAGAGAAGCCCGCAGCATCGCGTATGGTTCGTATAGCGCCGCCAGAAACTTGGGAATATCTCTTTTTAACGACGGTATCACCGAATTCAAGCAAGGGCGTGAAAAAATAGCATTATTATGTTTGAAAGAATCTTCTCTCGCGTATCAGTACGGCAAAACCTTCGCGGTCCTCGGAGATATATATTACAAACATGGAGAGCTGAGAAGAGCTCTCTTTTACTGGCACAGGGCGAAGCTTTTGGATCCGAATGACAGGTCTATCCCGCCAAAATTGAAGAGAGTGATCAAAGAGATAAAACTGGCGAATTCGGCGAATACGATCGAATTGCCGCATTTTGATATTAAATACAAAGAGAACCTGCCCGTAGATGCCGATCTTGCAGCGTCGATTTTAGAGAAGGCGTATTTTGAAGTCGGAAAGGATCTCGCATATTTCCCCAAGACGAAGACGGGAGTCTTTTTGTATTCAGAGAACGATTTTAAAAATATATTCAAAATGCCCGCCGCGGTGAGAGCGTTTTATGACGGCAACATGAGAATACCTGTCCCGGATAAACGCATGGGGCACGAAGAATTTTTAAAACACATCTATCATGAGTATACTCACGCTTTGTTATCGGCAAAGACTATGAATAATTGCCCGGTATGGTTCAGTGAAGGCATAGCCACGTGGGAGGAGCTTGATAAGAGCGGCTGCAGCCTGAAGGATCTTTCCGTCAGTTCCGAAAAAATTAACGGCATAACTTTGGCATCCCTGAATAAAGAGTTCGAAAAGAATGAGATCGGCCCGAACATGGCAGCATACTACCTGCTCTCTTATACGCTTGCGGCATATATTATAGAGAGCTGGGGGATGGAAGGCCTGCGGGATATACTTAAAAGGCTGGCGGACGGGCAGCATGTGGTCAATGCCATAGATGACGAATTTCTGCTTTCAGAGAAAGAGTTTGAGAGAAGATGGAAGGCCTACATCAGGAATAAATATCTATTAAAGTAAAAAAACAAGATTTTCCTTGACAAAAACACTTTTTTTGCTATAATTAAACACTCTTAAATTTTTTTATACTAACTAGATAGTAGTCGAATAAATATAGAGAGTTCTTGATATAACTCGAGATAGGGATTTTTTGTATTTGTACTTCGGCCCTTCGGCTTCGCTCAGGGCCGATGGTGAGCTCAGCCGAACCGTCGGCAGGCTCAGTACAAATATCCTGAGCGGAGTCGAAGGATATTTGGTAAGCAGGTTGACCCAACATCAGACGTGATTCTCACACCAGCGCCCATGTAGCTCAGTTGGTAGAGCGCCTCCTTGGTAAGGATGAGGTCATCAGTTCAATTCTGATCGTGGGCTCCATGGTTCGACGCGTAAAAATTTACTACGCGATTATAATACGAATAAAATTTTTACTTGCTCACCATGGTCCTGAGCAAGGCAATCTATGTATAGTAGGCCGCGTCGAAGGACCAGTTTCGATTATAAATTTTAAGTGACTGAGTTGTAGCGCAAATTTCAAGAAGGGGGACTTATGGCAAAGGAAGCGTTTGTTAGGAATAAGCCTCATGTGAACGTAGGAACGATCGGCCACATCGACCACGGCAAGACCACGCTTACGGCGGCGATACTTGCGACTCTGGCCAAGAAGGGCAAAGCGACCGCCAAATCATACGCGGATATCGCCAAGGGCGGCACCGTGAGAGACGACTCCAAGATATTGACCATCGCGGTAGCTCACGTGGAGTACGAGACCGACAAGAGGCATTACGCCCACATAGACTGCCCGGGCCATGCCGACTTCATCAAGAACATGATCACAGGCGCCGCACAGATGGACGGAGCGGTCCTCGTGGTATCGGCGGCTGACGGCCCGATGCCCCAGACCAGAGAACATATCCTCCTGGCCCGTCAGGTCAACGTCCCTTCGATAGTCGTGTTCCTGAATAAGGTCGACATAGTCGAAGATAAAGAACTGGTAGATTTAGTCGAGCTCGAAGTCAGAGAGCTCCTGACCAAGTATAAATATCCGGGAGACAAGACTCCCATCATCAGAGGCAGCGCCTTAAAGGCCATGACGAGCCCGGATGATGCCGAAGCTACAAAGCCCATATTCGAACTTTTAGACGCCGTAGACACATTCATCCCCGTTCCCACCAGAGAGATAGATAAGCCGTTCCTGATGCCCGTGGAAGACGTATTCTCGATTACCGGGCGCGGCACGGTCGCTACCGGCAGGGTGGAGAGAGGCCAGATCAAGACGGGTGAAGAGATAGAGATAGTGGGCATAAAAGCGACAAAGAAGAGCGTCGTCACGGGTGTCGAGATGTTCAGGAAGCTTCTCGATTCAGGACAGGCCGGAGACAACATCGGAGTCCTCCTAAGAGGAGTCGAGAAGACAGACGTCGAGCGCGGCCAGGTATTGGCAAAGCCCGGCTCGATAACTCCTCACACCAAGTTCAAAGCCGAGGTCTACATATTGACAAAAGAAGAAGGCGGGCGCCACACCCCGTTCTTCAACGGATACAGGCCTCAATTCTATTTTAGGACAACCGACGTTACCGGAGTGGTCACTCTGCCAAAAGGCACCGAGATGGTCATGCCCGGAGATAACGTCGCGGTAGAAGTGGTATTGATCACCCCTATAGCCATGGAGAAAGAACTCCGCTTCGCTATACGCGAAGGCGGGCACACCGTGGGCGCGGGAGTGGTGACCGAGATAATAGAGTAAAACGATGGCACAACAACAACAGAAGATAAGAATAAAATTGATGGCCTATGACCACAGGCTATTGGACCTGTCTGCAAAAGAGATAGTCGAGACCGCTAAGCGCACCGGCGCTATGGTCGCAGGACCGATCCCGCTTCCGACGAGGCGCGAAATATTCACGGTCCTACGGTCTCCGCATGTCGATAAGAAGTCCAGAGAGCAGTTCCAGATCAAGACACATAAGAGGATACTTGATATAGTGAACCCGACCTCGAAGACTATTGATGCGCTGAAAAAACTTGATCTGCCTGCGGGCGTTTATGTTGAGATAAAATAAAATGACAGGAATATTAGGCAAGAAGATAGGTATGACCCATCTTTTCGACGAGAACGGCAGGGTAGTGCCGGTGACTATGATCGAGGCCGGCCCATGCTATATTGTTCAGATCAAGACCAAAGAGACGGACGGCTACAGCGCGATACAGATGGGTTTCGATGAGAAAAAGACGAGGCTCGTCAAAAAAGTGGACGCCGCGCGTTTCAAGAAAGCCGGCGTGAATAGTTTGAGATTTGTAAAGGAGATCAGGATCGGTGACGTGTCGAGTTATAAGATCGGTCAGAAAATAGAAGCGGACCTTTTCGCTAAAGGCGATTTTGTCGATGCGATAGGCACTTCGATAGGCAAAGGGTTCCAGGGCGGTATGAAGAGGTGGAACTGGAAGGGCGGCCCCGGAGGGCATGGCTCGATGTTCCACCGCGCGATCGGTTCGATACAGTCGGGAGCGCGCCTCGGAAGGGTGACCAAAGGGCATCATATGCCCGGTCATATGGGCGCCGCAAGGATCACTACGCAAAACTTAGAAGTGATGAAAGTCGACAAAGAGAATAATCTTATCGTCATCAAGGGTGCCGTGCCCGGGCACAAGAATGGTTTCGTGATTCTGAAAGAAGCGAGAAAGATGCCGAAGGGCTACATTAAACATAAAGTGGTCGTGCAGACGCAGAAAAAGGGCGCCAAAGGACCTGCCAAGGCCGCGGCACCTAAAAAATAAAGATAATAATATGACTACGAAGAAAGAAAAAAATACGGCAGTAAAGAACGCGGCAAAGAAGGTCCAGAAGAAGGCCACAGGCACTCTGCCGATGTATAATTCCAAAGGCAAGGAAGTGGGAAAGTTCGAGCTCGACAAGGAGCTCTTTACGGGCGTTGTAAACAAGGGCGTCATATATCAGTTCCTTATGATGTACAATGCCAACCAGCGCCGGGGCACGGCTTCCACGAAGACCAGGGGCGATGTTTCGGGCGGCGGTAAAAAGCCGTTTAGGCAGAAGGGGACAGGAAGAGCCCGGGCGGGTTCCACCCGTTCACCTCTCTGGAGGCACGGCGGTATAGTCTTCGGGCCGCATCCGAGGGATTTCCATTATGATATACCTAAGAAGGTGAAGAAGCTGGCCCTTGTATCAAGCCTGAATTCGAAGTCCGTAGAGGATAAATGGATAGGAATAGACTCCATCGACCTGCCCGAATTAAAGACCAAACATTTTCAGGCGATAGTCGATGCGCTGAAATTGGAGGGTAAGAGCCTCTTCGTGCTTGAGGCAGTAGATGAGAAGATCAAGAGGGTCTCCAGGAACATAAAGAATGTGACGATCAAAAATTACAGAGACTTCAATACCAAGGACGTCATGGTATGCGACACAGTCATAATGTCGAAGGCCGCTTTGGAGAAGATGCCCGAAAGGCTTAAGGATTAATATGAAGAATTCGCACGACATAGTAAAAGGGCTGCTGAGGACCGAGAAAGGCGCCGATATGATGCCCTTCAATAAATATCTCTTTTGGGTAGACACCAAGGCCAATAAAGTCGAGATACGCGATGCCGTAGAGAACATATATAAGGTAAAGGTCGATAAAGTGAACACGATCAATGTCAAAGGCAAACCCAAAAGGGTCCGTTACACTGTGGGCATGACTTCCGGATGGAAGAAGGCGGTAGTCACCTTAAAAAAAGGAAATAAGATAGACGTAGTATAATGGTCCCTGCCTGCCGGCAGGCAGAGATGGTTAATGGTTGACAGTCGATAGTTAAAGAAAGAAAAAATGGGAATAAAAAAATATAAACCAACAACACCCGGATCAAGATGGAAGTCGCTTTCGGATTTCAGCGAGATCACGAAGAGCACTCCCGAGAAGAGCCTGCTCCTGCCATTGAGAAAATCGGGCGGCAGAAATTCGTACGGCAGAATAACTTCCAGGCATAGAGGCGGCGGCCACAAGAGAATGATCAGGATCATAGATTTCAAGCGCGATAAGCTGGATATACCGGCGAAAGTGGCCGCGATAGAATATGACCCAAATAGATCCGCGAGGCTCGCTCTTTTACAGTATAACGACGGCGAGAAGAGGTACATTGTGGCGCCCGTTGGGCTTAATGTTAACGATGAGGTCGTTTCGGGTAAGGCGGCGGAGATAAAAGTGGGCAATGCCGCGCCGCTGGAGACGATCCCGCCGGGTATTCCGATACATAATGTGGAGTTCAAGAAAGGATCCGGAGCAAGGATCGCGCGTTCGGCAGGTAATTCATGCGTGATAATGGCCAAAGAGGGCGATTATGCGCACGTAAAACTTCCATCAGGCGAGATAAGATTGATAGGAACGGATTGCTACGCCACTATCGGGCAGGTCGGGAACATCGACCATGAGGCGATATCCATAGGCAAGGCGGGACGTTCGAGATGGATGGGCAAGCGCCCGTATTCGAGGGGAGTAGCTAAGAACCCGCATGACCATCCGATGGGCGGCGGTGAAGGTAAGGCGTCGGGCGGACAGCCCAGAAGCCCGTGGGGCCAGTATGCCAAGGGATTAAAGACGCGCCACCACAAGAAACATTCCAATAAGTATATTGTGAAGAGGAGAAAGTAATGTCAAGATCCACAAAAAAAGGCCCTTTTGTAGATGAGAAGCTTCTGATGAAGGTGCAGAAGTCCACGATGGCGGGAGATAAGAAGCCCATAAAGACATGGGCGAGAAGATCGATAATAACGCCGGAATTCGTAGGCGTGACATTGTCGGTATATAACGGCAAAAAATTCATTCCGGTCTATGTGACGGAGAATATGGTCGGACACAAGGTCGGCGAATTTTCGCCCACCAGGACCTTTAAACGGCACGGCGCCGCAACCGAAGTATCAAGGGAGTTAACTTAAAAATCATGGTATCGAAAGCTATATTAAGGTATACGAGGCTGTCACCCAGGAAGTTCAGGCTGATAATACCCCTCGTTAAGGGAAAGCGGGCCGAAGAGGCTATAGCCATACTCGGAGCGGTTAAAAAGAAAGCGTCGGGTTACGGCATAGACTTGTTGAAGTCGGCCATCGCTAACGCGAAAGTCAAGAATCAGGGTATAGATACCTCCACGCTGTATATATCGAAAATGGTAGCGGATCCCGGCCCGATGCTCAAGAGGTTCAGGGCCGCGTCCATGGGTAGGGCGAGCATGATACACAAACATACGAGCCATTTGACGGTAGAGCTCGATGTGATAAAGACGGAAGTTCCCGTATCCGTCGAGGGCAAGGCCAAGGACGCTATTAAGAAGAGTAAGGATACGGATAAGAACACAAGAGCACAAGAGCACAAGAGCACAAGTATAACTAAAAAGCCAAAAGCAAAAATTGCGGCTAAGAAATAACCCCTCGGCGCGGCCGCCTTTGGCGGCCTTGCTCGGGGTAATCCTGAGCCTGCCGAAGGATAAAGAGGAATAAAAATGGGTCAAAAAGTACACCCTTACGGATTCAGAGTCGGATACATATATGATTGGAAGTCCAGATGGTATGCCAACAGATATGATTTTCCGAAACTGTTGCTCGAAGATATAAAGATAAAGAAGCATATAAAGAAAGCCCTCGCGTCGGCGGCAGTTTCGAAGATAGAGATCGAAAGGGCCAGTGAGAAGATACGGGTGCTGATATTTACGGCAAGGCCGGGTATCATAATAGGCCGCCGCGGCGCCGAGATCGAAAAACTGAAAGAGGAAGTGCAGGCGATAGCCGGAAAAGACGTCATCATAGATATAAAAGAGATAAAGAGCCCCAATACGGACGCGCAGCTTGTGGCTGAGAATATAGCGATGCAGCTTGAGAAGCGTATCCCTCACCGCAGAGCGATGAAGAAAGCGGTCCAGAACGCGCTCGATTCCGGGGCAAAGGGCGTCAAGATCATTTGCGGCGGCCGGCTGGGCGGTTCAGAGATAGCGCGGCGCGAGAGCTATCGCGTCGGATCGATCCCCGCGCAGACTCTCAGGGCGGAGATAGATTACGGATTCACCGAGGCTCTGACCAAATACGGCCTTATCGGGATAAAGACGTGGATATATAAGGGCGACAGGATATTGGATAAGAAAGAGGAAGAGTCGGAAGATAAAAAGCAGTTCAAAGCAATTTAAAGAGGTAAATTAAAATGGCGTTGATGCCGAAAAGGGTAAAGTTCAGAAAAGCGCAGCGCGGTAAGAATCGCGGAGCCTCTTACAGGGGGTCTACGATGGCGTTCGGCGAGTTCGGGTTGAAGGCTTTGGGGAACTGCTGGATGACCGACAGGCAGATAGAGTCCGCCAGGGTAACTTTAGCTCGCCATTTAAAAGGCGGGGGCAAGGTATGGATCAGGGTATTTCCCGACCATCCGGTGACAAAGAAGCCCGCTGAAACGAGAATGGGCAAAGGAAAGGGCGATCCCAGTCATTGGGTCGCCATAATAAAGAGAGGCAAGATATTGTTCGAGATGGATGGCGTTCCGTTGGAGCTGGCGAAGGCATCGATGAGAGTAGCCGCGTTCAAGATCCCCGTAAGGACAAAATTCATAACAAGGACGCACGGTTAAAAGAGTTTGGAGTTGAGAGTTGGGAGTAGGGAGTTAAAATGATAAAGTCTAATGAACTAAGAAATATGACAGTGGAAGAGATAAGGATAAAGGAAGACGCTCTTAAGAAGGAGCTCTACGGTTTGAGGAGCGAAGCCGAGGCCGGCAGAGTAGAGAAGCCTCATAAGATAAACGATGTCCGAAGGGACATCGCGCGCTGCGAGACCATTATACGGGAGAAGATGAATGCAAAAAAGTAATGAGAGAAACAGCCGCAAGGAGAGGATAGGGGTCGTCAAGAGTAACAAGATGAACAAGACGATCA
>JAUYPN010000023.1 GCA_030695725.1 Candidatus Omnitrophota bacterium | reverse complement strand
CGACCCTGATGCATAGAAAAAATCTTAACGAAAAAGTGGTCAAGATGGTGGAGGCTCAGTATCACCAGAGGGTGCAGAATCTTGGGGATGTCCTTGAAAAGACATCCCATCTCATCTCAAGCCTCACCAATTACGTCGGCGTGACGATGGTGCCCGGCGTTGAAAAGCTGTATCTTGACGGCACCAGTCACCTCATGGAGCAGCCGGAATTTCAGGACATCTCAAAACTTCACAATCTCTTCAAGTGCCTGGAGGACAGGGTCGGTATCTTAAAGGTCCTTTGCGATTCGCCGGATGATGACAGATTGACCATACATATAGGTAAAGAGAATCAGTCGAGAGGCTTAAGCGAGTGCAGTATAGTTACCCGCGGATATAAAATAAAAGGTAAGAGATCGGGCAAGCTCGGCGTGATCGGCCCGAAGCGCATGGTGTACGAAAGGGTCATACCGATGGTGGAATATCTTGCCGATACGGTCAGCAATATACTTTACGATATGGATGAATAGATCATGGTGAAAGCGGACAATAATAAAAAAGATAACGAGATACCGGAGACCAAAGAGACGATAACCATCCTGAAGAGCGAGTATGAGGCGCTCAAGGCCGCCAACGACGAAAAAGACGCTTTTCAGGATAAGTATCTGCGCGCCCATGCGGAGTTTGAGAATGCCAGGAAGAGGATAGAGAAAGACAAGGCAGACTCGCTTAAGTACGCCAATGAATGTTTCATTCTGGATTTCCTGCCGATAATCGATTCGTTGGAGATATCGGAAAAACATATAAAGGAGGCCAAGGACTTCAAAGCCGTGCAGGAAGGCGTCGACATGATACATGTTCTCATACAGAAGTTCCTTAAAGATATCGGCGTGGAGAAGATAAAGGCTCTGGGAGAGAAGTTCGACCCGCATTTCCATGAAGCCGTGGAGACGGCGGATCTGAAGGATAAAGAAGAGGGTATGATAGTCGAAGAATTGAAGCCGGGCTACACTTTCAACGGAAAGTTATTGAGGCCGGCGTCGGTGAAAATAATAAAACACGGAGGTTAGATATGGCGAAAGTAATAGGAATAGATCTGGGTACATCGAATTCGGCGGCAGCGTACATGGAGGCGGGCAGGCCCGTCATCATACCTTCGGCGGAGGGCGCCGGAGTAGCGAGCGGCAAAGCGTTCCCGTCGTTCGTCGCTTTTACGAAGGACGGGCAGAAGCTGGTCGGAGAGCCGGCAAAGAGACAGGCTTCGATAAACCCCGAGGGCACGGTCTTCGCCGCCAAACGCAAGATGGGGACGGATTTCAAGTACAAAATATACGGAAAAGAATATACGCCCCAGCAGATATCGGCTTTCATACTGGCGAAGATAAAGCAGGATGCGGAGAATTATCTCGGCGACACGATCAGCGAAGCTGTCATCACTTGCCCCGCGTACTTCAATGACAATCAGAGGCAGGCGACCAAGGATGCCGGCGAGATAGCGGGTTTGAAAGTGTTGAGAATAATCAACGAGCCCACAGCCGCATGTCTCGCGTACGGGCTCGATAAAGCGGGCAAGGAGCAGAAGATAATGGTATTCGATCTCGGCGGCGGAACGCTCGACGTGACGACCTTAGAGATGGGCTGGGACGATGAGCATAAGGCCGCGACGTTCGAGGTCATATCTACCTCAGGCGATACGCAGCTCGGCGGCACGGACATGGATAACGCCATGGTCGATTACATAATGAAAGAGTTCAAGAAAGAGACAGGGATAGACCTGAAGAACGACAAGATGGCCTCGCAGCGCGTCAGAGAGGCCGCCGAAAAGGCCAAAGTGGAGCTTTCGAGCACGATCACCACGGATATAAATCTACCGTTCATCACCGCGGACCAGACGGGACCCAAGCATCTCACCATGACATTGAACAGGGCAAAGATAGAGGAGCTCGTGGCCCCGATAATCGAAAAATGCCGCGGCCCGATAGAGAGAGCTTTCTCCGACGCCAAATTGACGGCTAAGAATATAGACAAGATAATTTTGGTCGGCGGGCCCACAAGGATGCCGATAGTCCAGAAATTCGTGGAGGATTATGTCGGCAAAAAGATCGAGCGCGGCGTCGATCCGATGGAGTGCGTGGCTTTGGGAGCCGCTATACAGGCTTCTATTATGAGAGGAGAGACGAAGGACGTCCTGCTTCTCGATGTCACGCCGCTCTCTCTGGGTATCGAGACTCTCGGCGGAGTATGTACGCGTCTCATCGAGAGGAATACGACCGTGCCCACGAAGAAGAGCCAGATATTCTCGACCGCGGCGGATAACCAGACCGCTGTCACCGTGCGCGTGCTGCAGGGCGAACGTAAGATGGCGGATGGTAATGTCGAGCTCGGAAGGTTCGATCTCATAGGGATACCTCCGGCTCCTCGCGGAGTCCCGCAGATAGAGGTCACGTTTGATATAGACGCGAACGGCATCGTTCATGTCAACGCCAAGGATCTCGGCACCGGCAAGGAACAGTCGATAAAGATCTCCGCTCCGAAGAAGCTCTCCAAAGAAGAGATAGACAAGTTCGTGAAAGAGGCCGAGAAGTTCGCCCAGGAGGATGAGAAGAAGAAGGAAGAGGTCGACGTGTTGAATCAGGCCGATACCCTGGTTTATGCGACGGAAAAATCGTTGAAGGAGTTCGGTGAAAAAGTAGCCCAGAGCGAGCGGGCCGACATCGAGTCGAGGATCAACGACCTCAAACAGGCGATGAAGGATAAGAATATAGACAGCATAAAGCGCGGCATGGAAGAGCTCACCAAAATATCGCATAAGCTAGCCGAAGAGATCTATAAGAAGGCCGCCGGCGCTCAAAAGGGCCCCGGAGCCGGTCCACAAGGCCCGGGAGCGCAGGAAGAGCCTCAAAGCGACCAGCCGGAGAATGCCGGAGAGCCCAAGAAGACCGACGACGTAATCGACGCCGAATACACAACCGAAGACGATGATCGCAAGAAGAGGAAATAAAGTGTTGTAGGGTCAAAGAAAGTGTCGTCATTGCCAAATGGGGGTCAGGCGCTTTTTTGGGGTGGGCCTGGCACTGGGTTAAGTGGAAAATTCTAGGGGTGGCCGAGCGGCAGGACCCCGAGAATTTTCAATAGTATTAGCAAAAACTAGGAGATAAGATGATAGTTATAGATTACGATAAATGCTGTTGGAAAGATGGGAAGTGCGCGAGCTGTGGTTGCGGCAGCTCAAGTAGCGCGTGCGAAGGATGCGTAGAGGCGTGCCCTATAGGTGCGCTGGAGAGACAGAAGGTGTTAGTTTTGGATACTGACAAATGCGTAGACTGCGGCGCATGCGTGTCGGCATGTAAGCACGACGCGTTAAGCCAGAATTAAAGGATTCCATGCTGCTAATTATTCGTAAAAAAGCAGATGAAGAGAGCATCAAGAAGATATCCGAGGATTTGGATGGATACGTTAAGGTTACGGTAGATATAAAGCGCGGAATACTTGCTGCCGGAGGGACTTTGCATGTTGATGGCGAGAGATTAATGTTGGAGGACGGAAGCCGGCAAGCCGATTTGTGGGGCGGCGGCATAGACTTTGAGACGGGTGACATCGATTTTGACTCCATGATCAATATCAGGCCGGCTCAAGGTAACAGGGCAAGAGAAGTTTTGGATTCGAAAATCCGTAAACAGATGGAAGAGATAATTCATAGGTTGTTAAAATAAATTATGAATGCGCAGGAATTAACTCTCAATATAGCGGTTAATTTGGGGCGAATAGGCAGATGGGCCTGTGAAGGTCGTCGTGCGAGGCTTGAGCAATTTATGAAAGAGACCGAAGGGTTTATAGACGCGCTGGATAAAGCGCCGAAGTCGAAAAATTTTCAGAGGACGTTCGATCTTTTCCTGAGCACCTTTGACGATCATAGGAAAAATATACGCATGGATCCAATGTGGGCGGAGACGATGTTTACATGGGCGAATATTTTAACACATCGCGCCCGTCTTGTTTGAAGAAGTTATGAAAGATATGAATGACCACTAAGAGAGATTATTACGAGATACTCGGTATATCGAAGACTGCCACGACTGACGATATAAAAAAGGCGTACCGGAATCTCGCGCTCAAATATCATCCGGACAGGGTAAGCGCCGACAAGAAGAAGGAAGCCGAAGAAAAGTTCAAGGAGATGTCGGAGGCCTATGAAGTCCTCATCGATCCTCAGAAGAAGATCACCTACGATCAGTGCGGCCATCCGGGAGTGGATCCATCCTTCAGGCAGGGCGGATTTGACTTTAATCAGGACTTTCATCATTTTGAGGATCTGCAGGATTGGGGAATTAACATCAATGATATCCTGCAGGGTTTCGGGCTCGGCGGCGATATATTTGGCGGTGGAGGCGGCAGACGCGCGGGGCCGCAACGGGGCCGCGATCTTGAATATAAGATAGAGATAAGTTTTGAGGACGCGGCTTTCGGCGGTAAAAAGACGATCGCGATACCGCGTTATGAGGCTTGCGAAGAATGCGGCGGCACAGGCGCCAAGCCCGGCTCGAAGAAAGAAAGATGTTCGGCTTGCGGAGGGCGGGGGCAGGCAAGTTCGTCAAGCGGTTTCTTCAATGTAGTCAGGACCTGTAGTAAATGCGGCGGCGAGGGGACGGTTATAAAAACACCTTGCGGCGCATGCGGCGGCAGAGGACGCGTAAGAGCGAAGAAAGAGATAGAGGTGAATATACCCGCGGGCGTTGACTCCGATTCGCGCTTAAGGCTGCAGGGTCAGGGCGAGGTAGGGGAAAAAGGAGGCCGCCGGGGCGACTTATACCTTATGATACATGTCAGACCGCACGAGATCTTTGAGCGTCACGAATCCGATGTATATTGCGAGGTTCCGGTAGATTTTGTTACAGCCGCGCTGGGAGGAGAAGTTGAGGTACCTACCCTAGAAGGCAGGATAAAGCTGAAGATACCTGCCGGCACCCAAGGTGGAAAATCGTTCAGATTGAGAAATAAAGGGATCGCGCACCTGCACGACTACGGCAGGGGTGACCAGTTAGTGAAGGTCCAGATAGATGTGCCGTCTAATCCCACTCAAGACCAGAAGAGGCTCTTGAGAGAGCTCGCCAAAGCTTCCGAACGCAACCCCGGCCCCCTGGCACAAACATTTATTGAAAAGATGAAACGGCTGTTCAGATAGGAGTATAAGATGCCAACTTATGAGTACGAATGCGATAAATGTAAAAAACATTTCGATCTATTTCACAGCATGACGGACACCAAGATACAGAAATGCCCCAAATGCGGCGGCAAGGTACATCGCCTTATAAGCGGAGGTACCGGTGTAATATTCAAGGGCACCGGTTTTTACGAGACCGACTATAAGAAAAAGTCAGGTAAGGACTCTAGCCCCAAGCCGTCCTGCCCATCCGACTGCAAACACTGCCCGTCAAAGAAAAAAGGCGCTTGACCCCTTTGGTTAAAAGAATAGCCGTAATTATATGGTTCTGGACGCCGGTAGTCCTCTGGATGGGGCTGATTTACTATTCTTCTTCTATTCCCGCAGAGGATATACCAAAGTTTGATATTCCGGGCATAGACAAATTATTCCATTTGGTCGAATATTTCATCCTCGGCATTCTTTTAGTCAGAGCGTTCGCGAACTCCTACGATAAAGCCAGCTTCAAGCTCATTCTTTTATTATCCGTCTTGATAGCGTCCATATTTGGCGTCCTCGATGAGCTCCATCAGCGCTTTGTTCCGGGAAGGTCTCCGGAAATTTTTGATATATTTTCTGATATAATAGGCTCTTTCTTAGGAGCTCTATTATCGATACATAAGGAGAGAGGCAGCCGTGCCATCGATAAGGCCGTTTAAAGCCATAATCTACAATAGGAAGAAGGTAAAGAACATATCGAAGGTCGTCGCGCCTCCCTATGACATCATCCCGCCCGATATGCAGGATAAACTCTATAGAGCTCACGATAACAACGTCGTGAGATTGATCCTGGCGAAAATCAAAGATAACGATACCGAAACAGATAACCGTTATACGCGCGCCGCGGCAGATTTCAGATCATGGTTAAAGGAAGGTATTCTGATAGAGGACGGCAATCCTGCCATATATATCTACACTCAGACCTACACATACGGCGGGAAAAAAATAGACAGGATAGGCTTCATAAGCCTTATGGAATTAGACATCGAGGATAAAAAAGTGCTGCCCCACGAGAAGACGTTGAAGGCCCCGAAGGAAGACAGGCTTCATCTCATGCGGGCCGTCAAGGCTAATTTGAGCCCGATATTCATGCTTTACGAAGACACCAAACATAAAGTGATTAACATATTAAAAAGCTGTTCCAAAAAGACGAAGCCTTTTATAGATGTAAATATCGATAGCGTCAGGCATAGGGTCTGGGCCCTCACGGACAAAAACGCGATAGAAAAAATAGAAAGCGTCATGGGCAAAAAGGATATCTTCATAGCGGACGGCCATCACCGTTATGAGACATCGAAAAATTACGCGCGCGAATTGATAGCCTCCGGTGCGTCTCAAAGAGAGATAGATGATTCTAAGTTCTTCATGGCGTATTTTGTGGAGCTCGAAGAAAAATCGCTTCTGATCATGCCCACGCACAGGCTTGTAAAGGATGCGCGCGGATTAAGTGAGGAAGAGATAATAGAAAAATTGGGTAAATACTTCACGGTCGAGAAACTATCGACCGCCAAGAAGTTATTGGCGAGGCTGAGTGAATTGAGCTCCAGTCACGCGTTCGGGATGTATTTGCCCGTGCCCTGCACCGGAGCCGCGAAGCGGCGGCTGGTACAGGGGGCCACCGGATTCTATGTCTTGAAGCTCAAAGACTTCAAAAAGGCCAAGACTTTTATGGGTGAAGGTTCCGCGGACTGGAAGAGCCTCGACGTTTCGATACTGCATCTGTTTGTACTTAAACATATCCTGGAAATAAGCGATGAAGACGATAATATAGAATTTGTCAAAGACCCGGGCGAGGCATTTAAGGGGATTGACTCCGGCGGCGCCAGAATAGCCTTCTTTTTAAATCCTACAAAAGTTACACAGGTGAAAAAGGTAGCCGAGCACGGCGAAAAGATGCCGAGAAAAGCGACATATTTTTATCCAAAGCCGCTTTCGGGACTCGTTATAAGAAGAATATGCAAGACGATATTTTGAAAAATATTCAGGCCACACTCACGAAGGGCGATAGGAACGGCGTAGTCAAGCTGACTAAAGAGGCGCTCGATAAAGGCCTAAGCGTAAAAACGATCCTTGAAGATGCTCTTATAAAGAGCATGAACGTGATCGGCGAAAAATTCAAGGCCAATGAAGTATTCATCCCTGAGGTCCTGATCGCCGCGAAAGCTATGCACGCAGGCATCGCTGTACTCGAGCCGTTCTTCGCTGCATCCGGGATAAAGTCGACCGGAAAAGTTGTTATAGGGACAGTCAAGGGCGATCTCCACGACATAGGCAAGAATATAGTGAGTATGATGCTGAAAGGCGCCTGCTTTGAAGTGGTGGACTTAGGCATAGACGTACCGCCGGACAAGTTCCTGGAGATAGTGCAGACAAATTCACCAGACATAGTAGCGATGTCATCGCTGCTTACGACTTCGATGGGTGCGATGAAGGACACCATTAAAGTATTGAAAGAATCGGGCCTTCGTGATAGAGTTAAGATAATCGTAGGCGGAGCGCCGATAACTCAAAGTTTCGCCGATTCCATAGGCGCCGACAGTTACGCCAAGGACGCCGCAACAGCAGTCGACAAAGCCAAGGAGCTGCTGAAAAAGTAGATCACATGCCGCTATTTCACAAAAAACCCAAATACACGATAGTTAAAGTCGCCAAGAGGCGCGGAGAGATACCGAGCGACCTCTGGACGCGGTGCGAAGAGTGCAAAGAGCTCATCTATAATAAGAAGCTCGATGAGAATATGCGCGTGTGCCCCAAGTGCGGTTTTCATTTTACCCTCAATGCCAACGAAAGGGTGAAGGCCACTCTTGATGAAGGAAGCCTTAAAGAGACGGATCCGGATATGGTATCGCTCGACCCCATATCGTTCGAGGGCCCCAAGACATATAAAGAAAAGCTGAAGAAGGACCAGGAGCTTACCGGCCTTAAGGATGCCGTAATCACGGGCGAGGGCGCCATAAACGGGCGTAAGGTGGTGATAGGCGTCACCGATTCGCGTTTTATCATGGGCTCGATGGGCTCCGTCGTGGGTGAGAAGCTTACGCGCGCCATTGAACGTTCCATAGAGACGAAGTATCCGTTGATAATAATATCAGGTTCGGGGGGAGGTGCCCGCATGTACGAAGGGCTATACTCGCTGATGCAGATGGCGAAGACCTCGGCGGCGTTGAGCAGGCACAATAAGGCCGGCCGCCTCTTTTTATCCATATTGACGAACCCCACCATGGCCGGTATCATGGCGAGCTTTGCGTCATTGGGGGACATCATAATAGCCGAGCCTAAAGCACTGATAGGATTTACAGGCCCGCGTGTGATAGAGCAGACGATACGGCAGAAGCTGCCGCCCGGATTTCAGAAGTCCGAATTCCTGCTTGAGCACGGCCTCATAGATATGATAGTTAACAGAAAAGTCATGAAAGAGACCCTTACAAGGATCTTAACCTACTTTTAATTTATGGCACAGGTAAGTCTGCAGAAAGTATCCAAATCGTTCCCGGGCAATGTCTGGGCCATCAGGGACATCAACCTCGGCATCGAAAGCAAAGAATTCATCGTCCTCGTCGGCCCGTCCGGATGCGGCAAATCCACTACCTTAAGGATCATAGCCGGCCTGGAAGAAGCCACCGAAGGCAGCGTCTATATCGGCGACCAGCGCGTCAACGACATCCCTCCCAAGGACAGGAACATCGCCATGGTATTTCAGAATTACGCCCTCTATCCGCACATGACTGCATACGAGAATATGGCGTTCGGCCTGAAACTGCGAAAATATCCCAAACCAGAGATCGAGGCGCGTGTCAAGGAAGCCGCCAATATACTGGGAATAGAGAAGCTGATGCACAGGCGCCCGAGGGAGCTTTCCGGCGGCCAGAGGCAGAGGGTAGCGGTGGGCCGCGCCATCGTAAGAAAGCCGCTCGTATTCTTATTCGACGAACCCCTCTCCAACCTCGACGCGAAGATGCGCGTCCAGATGAGGATGGAGATAAAGAAACTTCATATACGCCTGCAGACCACGATGATATATGTCACGCACGACCAAACCGAGGCCATGACCATGGGTGACAGGATCGTCGTGATGAAGGACGGCGTGATCCAGCAGATAGCCGACCCCATAAATCTTTACGATAAGCCGGTCAACAGGTTCGTCGCCGGGTTTATCGGCAGCCCGCAGATGAACTTCATCAAGGGGACGATAACGAAGAAGGATACCAAGCTATATTTTAACGAAGGTAATTTTCAGGTCAAGATGATAGACGCTATGGCGCCGAAACTTGCCTCTTACATTAATAAAGAGATCATATTCGGCATAAGGCCGGAAGATATATACGACAAACTGTTCGTCTCTTACGCGTCATCAGAGAATACGATAAGGGCGAATTGCGAAATAATAGAGCCCATGGGCTCCGAAGTGTACCTGCATCTTAATACCGGCAGGAATCCTATTGTAGCAAGGGTCGGGGGGCATGACAGGCCCACGATCAATCAGGATATGGATCTGGTCTTCGACATGGCCAAAGTACACTTTTTTGACAAGGACACCGACAATACAATCGTCTAAGAATCGCCTGCGCCTCGGGATCACCTCAACAGCGTTATTCCTCGCCGTATCGTACATCCTGTTTACGGCCCCTCAGAAGATAAGCGCTCATTTAAATCACTCGTGCTTTTTTGTAGCTGCGATAGTGCTTAGTTACAACATAGCCATAGTGCTCTCGTGGGTCTCTTTCGGGCTGGCCTTCGGGATCATGTTTACGATACTCTCTTTCTTCGCAGGCCTGGCGGGAGCATTGAGGAGCGGCTGCTATGAAGCGGGCTATTACACATGGAGCTTTGTAATTTCAGGCCTCCTGGGATACGTCCATTGGAAGACCGTCAGGGGGATAGAAAACTCTTTCAGCCTCACAAGAGAAAAACTGGAAGAAGATATAAATATACTTTCCGATAACTGCGCCAGGCAGAAGGCCGAGATCAAATACCTCGATGAGAAACTCCTGCGCTACCTCGTCCTGAAGGACGTCACGGAAGTATTCACCACCACGCTTTTGTTGGAAGATATAGCAAAGCTCATCATAGAGCGCGCGGCCAGCACCATAAAAAAACGGGGACGCATCCTTCTCTTCCTGACGGATCTGGATAAGCAGGAGCTCATGCTTTCGGCGTCGCACGGTGCTGTGAAGATAAAAGGCAAAAAGGGGGATATCTTCGACCGGTGGACGATGAAGCACGGCATCCCGCTGGTAGTGGATGATGCCGCCAGCGATTTTCGGTTCTCGGGCTCCGGCGCCGAAGACCCAAAAGCCGGTTTCAAGTCGCTGATCGTCGCTCCTTTACTAAGCGGAAATAAAGTCATAGGCGTACTGAGGATGGACGACGACGCCGAAGGGACCTTTACGCAGGACGACCTGAGGCTTTTGGATATCATAGGTAATCTGGGCGCCGTGGCCATACAGAATGCGCTTCTCTACTCCTGGGTCGAGGAGCTTGCGATACGCGATTCGCTCACCGGCTTATTCGTCCGGCGCCATTTTATGAAACGCTTTCAGGAAGAGGTGCGCCGCTCGGAGCGTAAGAGAAGCGAGTTGTCGCTATTGATGCTCGATATAGACAAATTCAAATGGTATAACGACAAATACGGCCACGCGACGGGAGATATAGTGCTGAAGACAATAGCCTCGACGATCAACGGGGTTCTGCATATGGGAGATATGGCCGCCAGATACGGCGGCGAGGAGATAGCGATACTGCTTGCGGGCGCGGACCGAAAGAAGGCCGTGACGGTCGCGGAATCCATAAGGAAGAAGATAGAGGCCCGGGCCATCACTGTGCGCAGGCAGATGCATAATGTCACGGTCTCTATAGGCGTGTCGACCTATCCGAAAGACGGCATTCACGAAGAAGAGCTTGTGAAATCCGCCGATGAAAGGCTTTACAGGGCCAAGTCCGATGGGAGGAATAAGACGTGCGCCGAATAACGGTCTGCCTGCTGATCTATGGCCTGCTCCTGGCGGTATTATTTCGTATCATGCCTGCGGGCGGATTGCCTTTTGCCGTCTTAGTATTTCTGGCGGGCAGCATAGCGGTGGGTTTGATCGAATACAGGGCAGACATAGCGGGCCTTAAGGCAGGCCTCGACTCCCGGATCGAAGAGATCGACGGCGAAAAGAAGAAGTTGACCGGCGAGATCAAAGGTTCGGACGACTATATATCCGAATTAAGGAACAAAGAGGCTGTGATAGTGAGCCTTTATGAGATCACAAGATCGATGTCCCGGGAGCTCACGTTTAATGAAATATTCAAGGCCTTGAGCGACTTCCTTAAGGAGAATTTTATATTCAGGAAGAGCTCCCTGATCATTTTGAAAGAGGAAGGAGAGGCTCTGAAAGTAGGCAAGGTATATAAAGTCTTTAAAGAGGATTGGGATAAGGAAGAAGATAAGGAGCTCAATTATTACGATATAGTAAGGGCCTTTTCGCATGGCAAGAAAGAGATCTACATGACGAGAGGCGATGGATCCACTTTTGGGGCGATTCCTCTCTTAAGCGAAAACAAATTCGTCGGCATATTGACGATCGACAATCTGTCGAAAGCGGATTTTGACAGATTTCTCATAGTCGCCATGCAGTTCGCGCTCGAGATGAAGAAAGTGCTTCTTTATGAGACGGTCGAGGCGCTGGCGATAACGGACTCTCTCACGGGCCTCTACACCCGCAGGTATTTCTTCGAAAGGTTCGACGAGGAACTGAAGAGGTCCAAAAGCCATGATTTTAAATTTTCCTTCCTCATGATAGATATAGACGATTTCAAAAAGTGCAACGACACGTACGGCCATCTTGTGGGAGATGTCGTGCTGAAGGAGATCAGCCATATCGTGAAAGAGAGCACCAGAGAGATAGATCTGACGGCTCGGTACGGCGGGGAGGAGTTCTCTCTCATACTGCCCGAGACCGATAAAGCCGGGGCCATGCTTGTCGCAGGGAGAATACGGAAAAAAATAGAGGAGAATATATTCAAGGCCTACGATGAGAAGCTGAAGATGACCGTAAGTATCGGCTTGGCCGTCTATCCCGATGATTCGCAGGAATTGTCCGATTTGATAGAGCGGGCGGATAAAGCTCTTTACGCGGCGAAGAGCTCCGGGAAAAATATTGTTTGTGAGTACAAAGGATAGGTAGTATAATGCTACATTAAATTTATGCAGCATCTAATAGGTGTAGACATAGGCGGCACAAATATAAAATTGGCTTTGGTCGATAAGAAGGCCCATCTAACAGGCAGGAGGACCTTTTCGACGACCAGTTTTAAAGGTAAGCACGCCCTCATAGACGGCATAGTAAGCCAGATTGATGATCTTATTTCGGGTCAAGGACTTAAAAAAAAAGATATAATCGGCGTCGGCATAGGGGCGCCCGGAATTATCGATATCAGAACGGGCACGGTTCATAGCCTTACAAATATCCCCGATTGGCGCGAAGTCCCCTTAGGTAACATACTAAAGAAAAGATTGAGCATTTCCGTATTCGTCGATAATGATGTGAATGTCATGGCGTTAGGTGAAGTCTACTTTGGGGCCGGGCACGGCGCCGTCAATATGCTCTGCATCACGCTCGGCACCGGAGTCGGCGGAGGGCTGATACTAGACGGAAGACTATACCGCGGCTCGAGTTATGCCGCGGGCGAATTCGGTCATGTTCCCATAAATATCGACGGGCCGAAATGCAAATGCGGTTCGTGGGCATGCGTCGAGGCCTATGCAGGGAACAGCTATATCGTGAAAGACGTGATCCGCCAGATCAAGGCGGGCCAAAAGACCCTCATAACGGAGCTTGTCGAAGGGGACTTATCGAAGATCACGCCCGAAGTAATAAGCGAGGCCGAGCGCAAGGGTGATAAATTCGCCAAAAAGGTATGGGCGGATGTCGGCAACAAAATCGGAGTCGGTCTCGCCGGGGTCGTAAATTTATTGAATGTGGAGAAGATAGTCATCGGCGGCGGGGTTGCCGAGGCCGGCAAGAGCCTGTTCGATTCGATAAAGAAGACTATTCACGCAAGAGCCATGAAATTGCCCGCCAAGACAGTAAAGGTCGTTAAGGCGAAGTTAGGTTATGATGCCGGTCTTATCGGCGCCGCAACGCTCGTATTGTACGAATTGGAAAGAGAAAATGCTCCAAAAAAATAAATCTAAAAATGGGGACAAAAATGGGGACAGCGCCCTATTTTCTCTGCTTCTACACAGGAAAATAGGGCGCTGTCCCCATTTTTCCATTATAGTAGTAGTGCAGGTTTTAACCTGCCCTATAATCTGCGGCTTGATTTTGTTATCTACAATAGCCTGCGCCGAAGAGATGAAACCGAAGGCGCCGATAGTCGTCAACGGCGACAAGGTCGAGTACTTCCACGAAGAGAAGAAGGTCATCGGTACGGGTAATATATCCATCGACTACGAAGATGTCAAGCTCACCTGTAAACAGGTCACGGTCTATCTCGACACCCGCGAGGCCATCGCGGAAGGCGATGTCAAAATCACGCAAAAAGACACGTATATGACCGGCGATAGAATAAACTACAATTTTGACAAGAAGACCGGTAGGGCGATCGACGCCTATATTAATAGCGTCCCCTTCTACGGCAGGTCCCCGGATGTTGAAAAAGTAAGTGAAATTCAGACAAATCTAAAGCGCGGATATATTACGACCTGCGATCTTGAAAAGCCGCACTACAGGGTACAGGCTAAGCAGGTAAGGATATACGAAAACGATAAGGTCGTTGCCAAACATATCCTATTCTTTGTCGGCAGCGTCCCAATCTTGTACCTTCCCTATTGGGTCCAGCCGCTTAAAGACAGGTCGAGCGGCATCACTACCATGGCGGGCCATGACTCCGAGTGGGGTTATTATGTGCTCAACTCATTGAAGTTTGACTACAGCCAGATATTCAAAGGGCGTTTCAGGGCGGATTACAGGAGCAAGAACGGCCTGGCGTTCGGAGCCGATGATAATTACGCTTTGCCGGGCCTTGGCGACGGCGCCGTGAGATTCTACTATGCCGACGAAAACAACGATTACCTTTCCTATAAACCTGAAGGCAGGAACGATGGCAAATACCGCCTCCAGGTAAGGCACAAGTGGCAGGTCACTGATGACACGCTCTTCACGCTCGAACTGAACAAGGTCCGCGACGACAATTTCATGAAGTATTATTTTGAAAAGGAGTGGGAAGAGCAGGGACAGGGGGATAATTACCTCTCTTTCATCACCACCAAAGAAGATTACACCACTACGTTTTTGACCAGAGTCAGGATGGATAAATATTACGATGTGGTCCAGCGTCTGCCCGAATACACCATAGACATACCCCAGTACAACATCAAGTATAACGGCGGAAGTTCTCCGCTCTACTATAATATGCGCACCGCCGCTGTTTACCTGCAAAAAACATCTCGCGACAACTCATCCGTAGGCCCGATGCGGAAAGACCAGGATGTCATAAGGCTCGACACACATAACAGGCTGAACTATGCCGTGAATTTTTTAAGGCCCCTTAATGTCACGCCGTATGCGGCTATGCGCCAGACCTTTTATTCGAGGAATGCGCTCGGAAGGACTGATATTGTCAGGGGTGTCTTCAACACCGGCTTTGACAGCTCGATAAAATTCTACAAAATATACGACATCAACACAAACTTTCTGGACCTCAATATAAACAAGCTCAGGCACATAGTGACGCCGATAGTGAATTACTCCTACACCCATCAGCCGACTGTCAGCAGCGAGACTTTAATGCAATTTGATGAAATAGACGCTATCAGGGAACAGAACGGGTTCCTCCTGTCCGTCGAGAATAAGCTTCAGACAAAGAGAGACGGGGTTTCCGTCGATCTCGTGGATTTTCTCATAAGTACCGATTATCAGTTCAAGCTTAAACAGGATGTGTTTCCTACGTTTAAGAATCTCGATTATAAGACCCGGAAATTCACTTCCGTCGATATGCAGCTGGAATTGACCCCTTACCCATGGATCTACTCGCTCGCCAAGATGAGAATCAACACGAAACAGGAATTACCGGAATCGGCGAGCATAGATTTTGTGGGCGGCAAAGAAGCCGACAGGTCGCTTGCCTTCGGGTACAGGTGGGAACGCTCTTTCGATCCGGCCATCGCCGCGGATCCGGATACAAACGGTAATATTGTAAATTACCTGACGACTGACCTTATTTATAGATTCAATGAATTCTGGAAAGCGCGTATCTATTACCGCGCCAATTTGAATAAGGGCTATCTCGATGAGCAGGAATACACCATATTTAGGGATCTTCACTGCTGGATCCTGGAATTTACTTACGATATAAGGCCATACCAGGATAATAAGACCATTACCGACCAGATATTCTGGATTGCTTTGCGCCTCAAGGCATTCCCGGATCAGCCTCTGGGCTTAAGAAGGTCATACTCCAGGAGCAGAGCCGGGCGGCCCGGCGACACTGGCTTTATCGAGCGCCAATCTGTCGGCGTCTCCCGCTAAAAAATAGAAAAAATAGGGACTGTCCCCAAAGGGGACTGTCCCTATTTTTTCTATAGACCTCCCGCCCCGTCAATGATATAATATCAAGCTCATAACATAAGGATGCGGTATGAATATATGCGTAATTGGCTCAGGATATGTAGGCCTCGTTACCGGCTCTTGCTTTGCGGACCTTGGCAATAATGTCATCTGCGTTGATAACGACAAAAGCAAGGTC
>JAUYPN010000019.1 GCA_030695725.1 Candidatus Omnitrophota bacterium | reverse complement strand
TGCCGCCCGGCCCGATGACCGCGCCGATCTTCTCCTGATTTATCTTTAAGACTATTATTTTCGGCGCGAACGCCGAAACATCTCCCTTGGGCTGGCCTATAACCTGCATCATCTTATCCAGAATGATGAGGCGCGCCTTCTTGCCGGACTCAAGGGCTTCTTTCAGCACCTCGTAGCTTATCCCCTGGATCTTCAGGTCCATCTGTAGCGCCGTGACCCCGTTCTTCGTCCCGGCTACTTTGAAGTCCATGTCTCCATAATGGTCCTCCACCCCGCCTATGTCGGTAAGTATTATCACCTCTTTACCTTCCTTGATAAGGCCCATCGCTATGCCGCTGACTGGGTCGGAAACCGGCACACCCGCATCCATAAGTGAAAGCGTGCTGGCGCATACGGTCGCCATGCTGGATGAACCGTTAGACTCCAGTATGTCCGAAACCACTCTGACGGTATAAGGGAAATTCTCTTTGTTCGGCATAACGGGCTTCAACGCTCTTTCCGCTAAAGCGCCGTGTCCGATCTCGCGCCTTCCGGGCCCTCTCATCGGCTTCACCTCTCCGACCGAGAACGGCGGGAAATTATAATGCAGCATAAAGCTCTTCGCGCTCTCGCCTTCGAGAGCGTCTATCGTCTGCTCATCCGCGCTCGTACCTAAAGTAGTGACCGACAGGCTCTGCGTCTGGCCTCTCGTGAATAAACCCGAACCGTGTGTCCTGGGCAGTATTCCGACCTCGCACGTTATCTTTCTGATCTCATCAAAAAGTCTGCCATCAACGCGCTTCCTCTTCTCGACGATGAACTTCCTGACCTCTTCTTTTTCGGTCTCTTCGAGCGCGTATTTAACGTTATTTTCGGAAACTTCTGAATCCTCCGTGACGAGCTTCTCTACGAGCTCCTTCAGGAGCAGATCCATCGCATCTTCACGCTGTTCTTTGGTGCCTAACTTATTTATCTCGCCTAACTTGGCAACTGAAGCGCTTTTAACGCTTTTTAACAGATCCGCGTCTACATCGCGCAGAGCGATCTCTCTTTTCTCTTTGCCGCAGGCCTTTGCCATCTCCTCCTGCATGTCTATAAGGACCTGCATCTCTTTGTGGCCGAATTTTATGGCATCTAAGAGCGTATCCTCCGGCAATTCTTTGCTTCCTGATTCTACCATCAGAACGCTCGATCTGTTACCGGCTACCACCAAATCGAGGTCGCTCGAATCTAATTCTTTAAATGTGGGATTCAGTATGAACTTCCCGTCTATCCTTCCCACCCTTACCGCGGCTATCGGTCCATTGAACGGAATATCCGATATCGTGAGAGCTGCGGACGCGCCTATCATAGCGAGTATATCGGAATCATTTTCACTGTCGCTTGAGATGACTATGGCCACCAGCTGCAATTCATTCATGAAACCTTTGCCGAATAACGGCCTGATCGGCCTGTCTATCAGGCGGGCCGTCAATATCTCTTTCTCCGAGGGGCGGCCTTCGCGCTTGAAGAACCCGCCGGGTATCTTCCCTGCCGCATAAGTCTTCTCCTGATATTCGCAAGTCATGGGGAAAAAATCCAAGTCGGGCTTTGCGCGTTTTGAGCATACTGCGGCGACAAGCACTACCGTGCCGCCCAGTTGAACGGTACAGGCGCCATCCGCCTGCTTGGCCATTCTGCCCGTTTCTATGATTATCTTCTCCCGGCCTAAACTTTTTTCAAATTTTTGCATTATTCATCCTTTATGGTTATGGGGTTTATTTGTAAGAGGTGCCGCTGACATGCATAAGAAAGCAAGAGGCTATTTCCTTAAGTCCAGTTTCTTTATGATGCCCTGATATTCATCGGGGCTCTTCTTCTTCATATACTCCAGAAGCCTTCTACGGACACTGACCATGCGCAGTAACCCCTGCCTCGAATGGTGATCTTTCTTGTGCGCCTTGAAGTGGCCTGAAAGCGAATTTATCCGCTCGGTTAGAAGCGCTACCTGTACAGCGGGCGAACCGGTGTCTTTTTCATGCACCTTATACCCGCCTATAAGCTCCGTCTTCTTCTCTTTCGTCAAACTCATTTTATACCTTTCAAAATTTGCTCTGCAAATTTTGATCCCGAAGCCGCGGCAAATAGGAGCGGTTGAGGGATCTTTCTAACTTGAAACATCATAACACAACGTCTATTAGTTGTAAAGCGGAATTTGTTCTCTTACTTGTCTTCTGGCACATACTAAAATCTTAATTTTCTTCTGGATATTCTAAACCGGGAATACCGTTTTGAGTAATCGTACCATCGAAATGCATACGTATCCAACCATTGCCAATGCTTGCGGTTTCGTCTTCCCGCGGAGCCTCATTTTGATATAGCCAGGTAACGCAAACAATTTCGCCTCCCGGAGAATCCAAATCACTATACCAGTAGCAATCTTCGCTGAAATACGCACCGTTAAGATCTCCGTGTTGAAATCCTAATTGTTGCATAAAAAGATCGTCATCTTTAATCCAAACGCTATGACGTGGATATGAACCATATTCTGCATAATACGCTTTTACTCCTGTTCGTATAGCGCCTATGCCAGCTATCGCTTCGCTCGCTATCGCCCTTGTCTTCATCGATCTCATCATGGGCATAGATACGGCTGCAAGAATGCCTATAATTATAATGACAATGAGCAGTTCTACTAATGTGAATCCTGTTTTTCGCAAAAGTATATGGCCTATCGTTATGTCTTTAACCGATTAAAAAATTTTCCGCCTGGGAGACGTCATCTTTTACCTGCTCAATCAAACTATCTATTGTGTTAAATTTCTTCTCGGCCCTCATTCTATTCACAAATACTATCTCAAGGTCTTTACCGTATATATTTCCACGAAATCCGAATATATGCACCTCTATGGAAGGCTCGACGTCTCTACCGTGATCATAGAATGTAGGCCTTACACCTATGTTCATTACCCCCTTGAAAAGCTTTTTATTGAACTTCACCATTACGGCATACACTCCGCTTGGAGGCATTGCTTCGTGGTGGGGATTTATATTAGCTGTCGGGTATCCAAGAGCGCGGGCGAGCCTTGCACCGGGCACTACGGTGCCGAGGATAGAGAATGGCCGCCCCAAAAGCCCGGAGGCCTCTTTTGTTTTCCCGGACACGATCAACCTTCTTATTTCACTTGAACTGACGATCCGGCCGCCTCTTTTGACCGCTTTCACGGGATGAACTTTCAATCCGGCCCTTGTTCCGATACGTCGCAGATCTTTTATGTCCGCGCCGGCGCCCTTACCAAAGCGAAAATCTTCACCGATAAATATCTCCGCGGCGTTTAGTTTTTTTCGTATTATATTTTCTATAAAGTGGCCCGGCTCCATCATGGACAATCTTTTATCAAACTTCATCACTATTACCTTCTCGGCGCCCAGGCCCCTTATGGCATTCACTCTGTGCTTCAGCGACATGAGGCTCGGCGCAAGGTGTTTCCCGCCAAGCACTTTTAATGGATGAGGATCGAAAGTCACTACGATACTGATAGCGCCTACAGCTTTCGCGCGGTCCACCGTTCTTTTGATGACCGCCCTGTGGCCTATATGAACTCCGTCGAATACCCCGATGGTTACTATTGATCTTTTCTTCTTATTCATCGTATCTTAGTCTTGCTTTCAGCTCATCAGGGCTCAGGCCCTTCAATTGTTCCACGGCGATGGCTTCTTCGATCTTAAATCTCCCGGATCTCGTCCTGCGCAATCTCGACAGATATGCTCCGAGCCCCAGAGCCGAACCGATGTCTGCCGAAAGCTGTCTTATGTAGGTTCCCTTCGAGCAGGTTACGGTAAAGGAGACTTCCGGCATATCTATCTTTGATATCTCAAGTTTTTTTATTACGACCTTGCGGGGCTCGACCTTAACGATTATTCCCTTCCTGGCCAGTTCGTACAGTTTTTTGCCTTTGAATTTTACCGCAGAATACGCCGGCGGCATCTGCTCTATCGGCCCTGTAAATCTTCCAAAAACCTCTTCTATGGTACCGATTCCGGGGACGGGGCCCGGAATTGGTTTAGAGGGTGTGATATTGCCATAAGCATCAAGCGTATCCGAAGTCGCGCCGAGCGTCAGCGTGGCGTCGTATTCTTTGTCGGCTCCGAGAAATGAACCGGAGGATTTCGTGTACTTACCTATGAGGATAACGAGGACGCCCGTCGCCATAGGGTCGAGCGTGCCGGCATGCCCGACTTTTTTAAAGCCGAACTTTTTTCTGATAAAGTCGACTATATCGTGGCTGGTGCATCCTTTAGGCTTATCTACTATTAAGATCCCGTCCATCGGTTCAAACTTTATTATTCAACACCTCTTCGATCTTACTCAGCACCTTCTTCTTAACTTCTTTAAGGCTGCCGGTCACAATACATCCCGACGCCCTGGTATGCCCGCCGCCGCCGAAGAGAGACGCTATCCTGTTGACGTCTATAGTATCTCCGTTACCCTTTGACCTGAAACTTATATTTATCTTATTCTTTTCTTTCTCGTCTTCCTTGAATAAAACGGCAACCTTGACGCCGTTGATGGACCTGGCGAAGTTTATGAGGCCTTCGGACTTGGCAAGATCCGCGCCGGTCTTATCGAGCATATCTTTCGTCACTTCCAGGTGCGCTATCGTGCCCTTCTCGTTGACGCGTATGGTGGCCAGGACGAGGCCGAGCAGATTTATATCTTCCACGGACCTGCGCTCATAAACACTCTCTGAAACGAGCGCCGGGTCGAGCCCGTATCCCAGGAGCTCTCCGGCTATCTCGTGCGTAACGCTGGAAGTATTGTCATAATTAAAAGAGCCCGTATCGGTAAGTATCGCTATGTAAAGCGAAAGAGCGACCTCTTTCGTCATCTTGACGCCCATCTCTTTAAAGAGCCTGAATACCATCTCGCCGGCGGAGCTTGCGTTGGGCTCCACCCAATTCACGTCGCCGAATTTCTCATTGGAAACATGATGATCGATATTTATGACGGGCGCGGTTCTCGCTTTTATTATATCCTTGACCCTCCCGGTCCTGTTGAGCGTCGGGCAATCGAGAACTATAGCGGCGTCGAAGGCGCCGGTCCTGTCAAGTTTATCGGACACTTCGGCCGCCTTGGGCAGGAACCTGTAATGCTCAGGTACCGGGTCACTGTCCAATATAAAGGCTTCCTTACCCATGCCCATCAATAGTTCCTTCATTGCCAACTGGCTGCCCAGCGCGTCGCCCTCGAGATTCACATGGGCCGTTATAAGGAAACGGCTGCCCTTCTTTATCGCCTCAATTACTTCCTGCATCGATCTCACCCTTCTCTTTATTTTTTATCTTTTCAAATAGATCGTATATCTCCTTGGTATGCTCGATCGACTCGTCGATCCTGAACGAGATATCGGGCACAAGCCTCAGCTTTATCCTGTCGGCCACCATGCCCTTGATGTATCCTTTGGCGCTATTCAGACCCTTTAACGCCAGCGCCTTCTCCTTCGCTCCCCCGAGAACGCTGAAGAAGACCTTGGCGTAGCGCAGATCTTTGGTAAGCTCCACTTTGGTTATCGTAAGGAACCCGATCCTCGGATCCTTTATCTCTTCCAAGGCGATCCTGCTGATCTCCTGTCTTAGCGCTTCCTGTACCCTCTCCGGCCTAAGTCTCACAGTCTCCTCTTTGCTAGCTTTTTAGCGTATTCCAGCTCTTCTTCCCTGGTATTAAGTATACCGTCGAGCTTTTTGTAAAGTATCTTTTCCATTATCTTAGCAAAATGCGGGCCCGCTTTGACTCCGAGAGCTTTTATATCGTCGCCTCTTACCGATGCGCGCATCCCGTTATATTTGTGGAAGAACTCCATTATCCGTCCCTTACCTATGTCCGATCGCGACACCGCCATCAGGAGGAGCGTAGCCTCATGCGATAACGGTTCCAACAGGCGGTAGATCTTGCTCGGTAGTATCTTTCTTTTGGCGTTCAGCGTCTTCAAAACCTTGGTGCCCTGCTTCTTGTAAGAGAGCATTCTCAGCCTCTCGCCGCGCTTCAATTCAAATTTATTGCAGAAGTAGAGCGCGCCGTCGTAGCTGACATCGCCAAAGAGGGCCATGAGGTATATCAGCCATTTCTCGATGGATCTCTTTCTCGGGCTGTTGTCGTTATACCAGCCGCACGCCTCGTCTATGGCCGTGAATATTCCGTCCACCTCCTTATGAAGCTTCAGGTACGGATGCACTATCTTAAGCGCCCGGAATTCGTTCATCCTCTCTATTATACGAAAAGGCCCTTTCTCTTTCAGCGCCAGTATTATCTCGTCGCGCAGGCGCGGCTTCTCCACTCTCTTATATATCTCTTTCTCGATGGACCTGCGCATGAGGTTTGCCGTATGGGGCTCTATGATAAATCCGAGCCTTCTTTCCAGTCGTATGCCGCGCAGTATCCTTGTGGGATCGTCCACAAAACTCTTGTCGTGAAGCGCCTTTATGTGTTTCTTCTCTATGTCGCCTACGCCGTCAAAAAAGTCTATTAAGGCGCCAAAGTCTCCTTCATTGAGGCTTATCGCCATCGCGTTTACTGTGAAATCGCGCCGTACGAGATCGTCCTTAAACGAGCTGAATTCAACTTCCGGCAGCGCCGCCGGCTTCGCGTATGTCTCCCGGCGCGCCGTCGCGAAGTCTATCTTAACGTATTCCGGCGTCGTGACAGTGCATGTGCCGAATCTTTTATGCGAAACTATTATGCCGTGGAGCTCATGCGCCACTCTCTCGCCGAAAAGTATCGCGTCGCCCTCTATGACGATGTCTATATCGAGGTTCTCTTTGTGCAGGAAGAGGTCTCTCACCGTCCCGCCGATGAGATAGGCCTTGCAGCCCATATGTTTGGCTACGTCGCCTACCTTCTTCAAAAGCATCATCGTGCTCTGCGAAAAACACACGCTCATCTTATCCTGCAGATTCTTCATATCGTCATTCCTTTAGGGTCGCGGGTGGAACTGTTTGTGGATCGATTTTAATCTTCCCTTATCAATGTGCGTATAGATCTGAGTCGTCGCGATATCCGAATGGCCGAGCATCTCCTGCACGACCCTCAGGTCCGCCCCGCGCTCCAACAGATGCGTCGCGAACGAATGCCTCAAAGTGTGGGGCATTATATCCTTTTTGATCTTTGCTATTTTAGCGTACTTCTTCATCATTTTCCAGAAAGATTGCCTCGAGACCTTCTTCCCGAGCCTGGTAAGAAAGAGGTGATTGTCGCTTTTGCTCTTCAGGAGCGAGGGCCTCACCTTCTCAATATAACGGGAGACGGCGCTCCGCGCCTCGGAGCCTATCGGGACCATCCTCTCTTTGTCGCCCTTGCCCCTGCACTTTATGAATCCGACGTCGAGATTCAGCGTGGCGGTCCCCAGCTCCACCATCTCCGAGACGCGCATACCCGTGGCATACATCAGTTCCAGCGCCGCCTTATCGCGTATCCCCATCCAGCTTCTCGTATCCGGCGCCTGCAGGAGCCTCGTAACCTCGGTCACATCAAGGACATTGGGCAGCGGGCGTATCAGTTTGGGAGACTCCAATATCCCCGCGACGTCATTCTTTATAAAACGTTCCTGCGCCAGAAACTTGTAGAACATCTTTATCGCCACGAGCGCCCGGGATATGGAATTTCCGGAGAGCCCCTTATCCTTTAAGCACAGGAGATACCGCGTTATATCGTCCCTTTTTATCTTCTCTATACCGGTGATACCCTTGCTTTCCAGGTGATTGATAAAAGAAACGAGATCCGATCCGTAAGAGGATATTGTGTTCTTGCTTAAACCTCTTTCAACGGATAGATAATTTAAAAACTCGTCTAACAATGCTTTCATCTGAAGAATGGATTGGTTTCCTTTTCCGCCCCTACCGTAGATTCCCTACCGTGGCCGGGATAGACCACCGTATCGTCATCGAGCGTAAATATTTTTTTTCTTATCGATCCGAACAGAGCCTTTTCGTCCCCGTATGGGAGATCAGTCCGCCCCACGCTCCCGGCAAAGAGAGTATCGCCCGTAAATATGACGCCGTCCAACTTTACCGATATGCCTCCGGGCGTATGGCCCGGCGTATGCAATATCTCAAGCTCCAGGTCGTTCAGATATACCTTTTCGCCGTCTTCGAGCAGTTTCGACGCCTTCGGGGTCTTAAGAGACAACCCGAAGATGCCGGACAAGTTCAGATCGGGATTCGTCAGAAAATCTTTTTCCAACCTGTGAATATATACCGGTACGCCGAAATATCCGTTACCAAGTATATGGTCGCCGTGGCCATGGGTATTTATTATGAACTTAAGGTTCAAGCCGTTCTTCTTTAAAAAATCTCTTATCCTCTCCGGTTCGCCGCCCGGATCTATGAGGCAGGCGTCTTTTGTCGGGATGTGAGTTATGCAATAGCAATTCGCGGCCATCGGCCCGACTTCAAACCTGTCTACTGTAAAATCATTCACCCTTTACCGCGGCCTCCTCTATCTCGGTCTCTTCCTCGTCGAACGACTTCTTCACATACTTCTTTATCTTGTTATAGTAGAACTCGCTCCTTAAGAATCTCTCCTCCCTTTCTACGGTCCTCCTGGCATAGTCCATATTCGCGTGGCCCAGATCGCGCCTTAAGATAAGATCCTGGATCTCCTTGAGCCTGTTGATGTGCTTATCAAGTTCCTTGGCCTTTTCCGGAACGAGAAATATCTGCAAGTCCCTCATCTGGCCGAGCGCCTCCTCTATGCACCGCGCGTCCTTCTTGCTGTTTTGCCCGAGATCGTCAGCGAGCTCCGAAAGCCACGATATAGTGTAGTTGTAATGTTTCGTATACAGGGACTCCGTAGGTTCTTTGGTGTATTTCTTCAGCTGATATATGCGGGGCTTCTTCGAAGCATCCTTCTTCTTCCTGATGAACTTCCTCCTCCACTCTTCACTGCAGCCCGCGAGGCTTACGAGTATGGCAAATATAAGCAGAATAGAAAACGCTTTTCTCACTTCATCACCTCATATAGCTTAAAGCTTATAGCTTTATTATCTTCTTAAACTCTTCTTCGTCTATTATTTTAACGCCCAGGGCTTTCGCCTTGTCTATCTTGGACCCGGGCTCCTCCCCGGCTAAGACAAAATACGTATTCTTACTGACGCTGGACGACGGATTCCCTCCGAGCGACCTTACAAGCTCTTCGGCGCGGCTGCGGCTGTAATTCTTCAGGGTTCCCGTTACCACCACGGTCTTACCCTCAAGGACGCCGCCTTTTTTCGCACCGATCCCGGACCGGGACATCTTTATATTGGTTTCGGATAATCTCCTCAGGATATTCAGATTCTCCTTATTGCTGAAAAAATTGTTGATCGATTCCGCCATAACGGGCCCTATCTCGCGTATCCGGGTAAGCTCGTCGATGCCGGCGCCCGATAATTTGCTTATGGAACCGAAGTGCTCCGCAATGACCCATGCGGAATGTTCGCCTACATGCCTTATGCCGAGAGCGTAGATGAGACGGTTCAAATCGCTGGATTTGCTCTTTTCTATGGCGTTCAATAAGTTCGCCGCGCTTTTTTCAGCGTACCTATCGAGCCTCTCAATGTCGCCCATCTTGAGATAGTATATATCCGCGTAATCTTTTATCAGCCCCCTATCCACTAGCTGATCCGTGATGGCTATACCCATGCCCTCTATGTCCATCGCGTCCCTCGAGGCGAAGTGCAGTATCTTCTCCTTTATCTGCGCAGGGCATCCGGCGTTCTCGCAGCGCAAAGCCACCTCATCAGGAGCCGAGTGGAGCCTTGAGGCGCATGCAGGACAGACCTTAGGAAGCGGGAAGCTCTTCTCTTTGCCCGTCCTCTTATCTTTGGCTACGCTCAATACCTTCGGAATGATCTCTCCGGACTTTTCCACGTAGACTTTATCGCCTATCCTGACGTCCAGCCTCTCTATCTCATCAAAATTATGCAGAGTAGCCCTCGATACAGTAGAACCCGAGAGATGAACCGGCTTAAGTATCGCTACGGGCGTTATAGTTCCGGTTCTACCCACCTGTACTATTATATCTTTAACCTCGGTAAGCGCCTTTTGGGCGGGAAATTTGTACGCTATCGCCCAGCGCGGGCTCTTCGAAGTGCTCCCGAGCCTCTCTCTCTGTCCGAGATCATTCACTTTCACGACCATGCCGTCTATCTCAAAATCTAATTTTTCCCTCTTCGTCTTCCATGAGTTGCAGAAGTCAATAACATCCTTTATCTCTTTGCATAGCTTGAAATGCGGGTTGACCCTGAACCCCGCCTCTTTAAGATATTCGAGAAGGTCCGTGTGCCTGCCAAAATCTATTCCTTCGCAATAACCCAATCCCCATATGAATATATTGAGACGGCGCTTTGCCACTATCCTGGGATCGAGCAGCTTCAGCGACCCCGCCGCCGCATTCCTTGGATTGGCGAATGGTTCTTCGCCTGCCTTCTCTTTCTCGCAATTTATAGATTCGAAGACGTCTTTGGTCATATAAACTTCGCCGCGCAGCTCAACTCGCGAAGGAACTTTCTTTACGTTTTCATTAAACTTTAGCGGTATGGAGCGTATAGTCTTGAGATTATTCGATACATCATCGCCCTCCGCCCCGTCGCCTCTGGTCGCGCCTCTTACCCAGCGCCCTTTCTCATATAAAAGCGAGATACTGACGCCGTCGAACTTCAACTCCACTACGTACTCGTATTCTTCTTTTTTTAGGTTCTTGCGCACCCGCTCGTCAAACTCCTTCAGCTCTTCGGCCGAGTACGTATTCTCCATACTCATCATGGGAACGATATGCTTCACTACGGCAAAACCTTCGGCAGGGGATTCTCCCACGCGCTGCGTGGGAGAATCCGGCGTGATCAGCTCGGGATGCGCATCCTCAAACTCTTTAAGTTTCCTGTACAACCTGTCGTATTCCTGATCGGAGATGGCGGGTTTATTGAGGACATAGTAGAGATCGTCATTCTCTCTTATCTTTTGCCTCAAAGCCTCTATCTCTTTTTCGATATTCTCTTTCTGCATCCGGAAGTCCTGACATCAATTTATATTAAAATCTTATATCGAATCCTTCGAATTCCCCTGTCGCCTTTTCCGGTTCTACACTTTCATCGCTTATATATCCGCCGAATATATACTTTATCTTATCCAGAAACTTATCCAGAGCTGCCGCTTTGGCCTCGCAGACTATCTCCACCCGGCCATCCTCCATATTTCTTACCCAGCCGGTTATATTCAGCGACAAAGCTGAGCGTTGCGCGGTGTACCTGAAACCCACGCCGTGAACAGAACCGGAATAATATACGTGCAGACGCTTGTTCATTGTTGAGATAGGTTTATGCCTTATTCACTTCGTTCAAGCACATAGCAGGCTGCGCCATGAACCCGAGCCCCGCTGCTTTCTTGCGAAAGCAAGAAGCGGGGCGAACGGTTCATGGTCGGGGCGGACGGATTCGAACCGTCGACCTCTTGGTCCCGAACCAAGCGCGCGAGCCAGCTGCGCTACGCCCCGTTGTATACTATTTGCAATTCGTTGTAGGCACTCTGGCTTTTCCTCTGGAAAAACCAGAGTAGCCAGCTGC
>JAUYPN010000009.1 GCA_030695725.1 Candidatus Omnitrophota bacterium | reverse complement strand
CGTACCGTTATTGTCCACCGTATAATCCGCCATTCGGATCTTCCTTTTTAAAGGCATCTGGTACGCCATTCTTTTACAGACATCCTTTTGCGGCATACCGAACTTCTTAGAGCACCGCTCCAATTGATTTTTCTTTGAGGCCTTAACTACGATCAGTGCGTCCATGAGGCCGGTGATATTCGTTTCACAGATCAGAGGCGCGTCCACTATCAAGATTTCGTTTTTTGCGGCGTTTCGCACTCTCTTCGTTATCTCCTCAATGATCCCGGGGTGAACTATTTTATTTAGTCTCGCCAGGTTTTTTCTATTGGCGAATGCTATTGCACCTAACGCTTTTCTATTTATCGAAAAATCGGGTTTTAGGATCCTCTTCCCGAACGCCGCGGCCACTTTTCCATAGGCGGCCGAGCTCTTCTCTAAAGCTTTATGGCCGAGCTTATCTGCATCGACGACCTTAGCGCCTAACTTCTTGAACAAAGAAGCGACGAAGCTCTTACCCGATCCGAATCCGCCCGTTAAACCTACTATACGCATTGTTTTTTCACGATCCCGCTGAAGAGATCTATATATTCTTTCGCGGAAGTTTTCCAGGAGTAGTCAAGGCCCATCACGCTCTTCACGAGGCTCGTCCATAAGGGCTTATCCTTGTAGACCGAGAGAGATTTCTTAACAGCGCTCAAGAGATCTTCCGATCTAGGTTCGATGAATGTGAAACCCGTGCCCTTGCCCGTCTTTGGATCGAACTCCTGCACCGTATCTTTTAATCCCCCCGTCTGCCTTACCACCGGTATCGTCCCGTACTTAAAGCTTATTATCTGGCTGAGGCCGCAGGGCTCATATCTCGACGGCACGAAGAACATATCGCTCGCCGCGTAGATCTTTTGAGCCAGGACAGCGTCAAACTTTAGGCTTATGGAAGCGCTCTGAGGGTACTTCTTGGCTATCTTCTCGAATATTACATGATATTTGTTATCGCCGGTGCCGAGCAGGACGAACTGCGTCTTCATGTTGAGCATCTTATCGATTATATCGGCTATGAAATCGGCGCCCTTCTGGTCCGCGAGGCGCGATATCATGCCGAAGACCGGGATATTCCTGTCGACCTTCAGACCAATCTCTTTTTGGAACATCTCTTTATTTGTGTACTTGTCCTGCAGGGTGTCGATGGAATATTTTTTGAATATCTTAGTGTCTTTTTCAGGGCTCCACAGGTTGTAGTCTATGCCGTTAAGGATCCCTGAGAGGACGTTCTCGCGCGTCTTTAATACGCCCTCGAGGCCGCAGCCGAACTCAGGAGTCAATATCTCTTTCGCGTACGTGCGGCTGACCGTGCTTATGGCGTCCGAATATACAAGGCCCGCCTTCATCAGGTTCACCTTATCGTAGTACTCAAAATAGTTTATGTGGAAGAGGACCCAGTCGAGGCCTATCTTAGGGAACTCTTCTTTCGGAAATATCCCCTGATACGCCATGTTATGTATCGTATAAAGGACCTTTGTATCGGCAAAGAAAGAGTCGTACTTATAGAGCGTATTTAAATATACCGGAACAAGGGCTGTCTGCCAGTCGTTGCAATGGATCACATCCGGAGCAAACTTCTCTTTTTTGCATCTGGCAAGTATCTCGCGCGAGAAGAATGCGAACCTGTCGAGGTTATCTTTGTAGTCTCCGAACTTATCGCCGTAAAGCTCTTTTCTGTTGAAGTAGTCGTCGTTCTCTACGAAATATACTTTTATGTTCTTGCCTATCGTGGTGGAGTTGCCCGCCGTTTTTACCGAAGCATATTTGGGCATTATGATCCTTATATCCACGCCGAGCTCCTCCAGGGCCAACGGCAGGCTCCCCGCCACGTCAGCCAACCCTCCGGTCTTAGCGAACGGAACGACTTCACTCGACGCCAGCAATACTTTTAACTTCGCCATCACTCCTCCTTATAGGGTTCCTGCTCTAACCAATTCTTCCCCACCTCTACGTGGGCCTCGACCGGAACTTTCAGTTTAATCACATTCTCCATTCCGTCTTTCACTATTTTGTACACTTCCTTTAATTTATTCTTGGGTACGTCAAATACGAGTTCGTCATGCACCTGCATTATCATCTTCGCTGACAATTTCTTCTTTGACAATCTCTCATGTATCGAGATCATGGCCACCTTTATGATATCCGCCGCGGAGCCCTGGATCGGAGTATTTATGGCCGTCCTTTCGGCGAACTGCCGCATGCGCATGTCGGGTGAGTTGATCTCGGGGATATATCTGCGCCTTCCGAGCAGTGTCGTGACAAACCCATTTTGGCGCGCTTCCTCTATCAGGCCTTCAAGGTAGAATTTTACCTCCGGGTACCTCTCGAAGTACGAGTCTATAAACTCTTTGGCCTTATTCACGTCTATCTTCAGGCTCTGGGACAGACCATACGGGCTCATGCCGTATAGAATACCGAAATTAACAGTCTTTGCCATGCCCCTCATATCGGATGTGACATCGGACTCTTTCACTGCGAATACAAGGCTCGCCGTGTAGGCATGAATATCGGAGCCATCTTTAAATGCTCTTATAAGGCTTGCGTCTCCTGACAGATGCCCCAATATTCTGAGCTCTATCTGCGAATAGTCCGCCGATAAAAGGAGATGATTCTTATCCGACGCTATGAAAGCTTTGCGTATCTTTCTCCCCTCTTCGGTCCTTATCGGTATATTCTGTAGGTTCGGCCCGCTCGACGAAAGCCTGCCCGTGGCCGTAACCGTCTGATTAAAGGATGTGTGCACTCTATTGGTCGCTGGATTCACAAGGTCCGGCAATGAATCCACATACGTAGACTTAAGTTTGGATAGCTCCCTGTATTCCAACAGCTTTTCAGGCAGCGGATGGCTCAAGGCTAACTTTGTCAGGACCTCTTCATCCGTAGATATCCCCGTCTTGGTCCTTCTTATTATGGGAAGTTTCATCTTCTCAAACAGAATAACGGAGAGCTGTTTTGGTGAATTTATGTTGAACTCTTCGCCCGCCAATTCGTATATCTTCTTGGTTAACTTAATGAGTTTGCCATCCATCTCTTTTGACAGATCGGCCAGATACTCTTTATCTATGGATACCCCGCTGGTCTCCATCTCGGCTAAGACCTCTACGAGCGGTATTTCAACCTTATACAGAAGCTCATCCAGCCCCTTCTGCGAGATATCTTTTTCGAGCACCTTCTTCAGCCTGAACGTGACATCGCTGTCCTCGCATGAATATTCGGATACTTTTTCGACATCGACCTTGTCCATGGTGATAGCCGATTTGCCTTTTCCTATGAGCTCCTGGATGGATGTAGTCATCTTGTGGTTCAGATACTCGAACGATATATCGTCAAGTCCGTGGTTAAGTTTTGACGGATTCAAGAGATACGACGCCACCATGGTATCAAAAATTATCCCCTTGACGTGGACACCGTAATTTGCAAGGACTATGTAATCGTATTTTACATTCTGTCCCGTCTTTTTTATCGCCCCATTCTCGAATATATCTTTTAATTTTCCGATCACCAATTCAACGTTAAACTTTTTCTCTTCGCTCCTGCCTTCGCTTACCCCCACGTAATACGCCATTCCCTCTTCCCAGGAAAATGAGAGGCCCGCCAATTTGGCGAGGACGGGATCCTCGCTTGTGGTCTCCGTATCGAATACAAACTCCTTGGACCTTTTCAGATCGGAGACGAGCTTATCGAAAGCCTTCTCGTTATCCACAAGTATATATTCGCTCTTTAATTTCTTAGTAGGCGTCAGGTCCTTTAATAGGGACTTGAATTCTAGCTCCTTGTACAGCTCCAGGAGCCTCGTCTGGTCGGGCTCTTTCAGCTCCAATTCCTTAAAATCTATATCTATCGGGACATCCGTATCCACG
Source organism: Candidatus Omnitrophota bacterium (assembly GCA_030695725.1). Classification (GTDB taxonomy): domain Bacteria; phylum Omnitrophota; class Gorgyraeia; order 2-01-FULL-45-10; family 2-01-FULL-45-10; genus 2-01-FULL-45-10. The sequence continues at coordinate 2,531 of JAUYPN010000009.1, read as the reverse complement.
CACGCAAGCTCCTTGCTCAAATATGCGCTCTCTTTACCTTCGGCGAGGATCTTCTTCTTGGCATCGCTCTTCACCTTATCTATATTTTTGTACAATCCTTCAAGGCTCCCGAACTCACCTATCAGCTCTATCGCGGACTTTTCGCCTATCCCTTTGACGCCGGGGATATTATCGGAGGCATCCCCCATCAGGGCCATTATATCGGTCATCCTGTCCGGCGCTACGCCGTAGATCTCTTTAACTTTATGCGCGTCGTATACGAGGCCTTCCTTATGCGTGCTGTAGATCTTTATGTGAGAATCCACAAGCTGAAGCGCGTCTTTATCCCCTGTCACTATAAAAGTCTCTATGTCCTTATCTTCCGCTTTTTTAGCGAGTGTAGCGAGAACGTCATCAGCCTCGTAACCCTGCATTTCGTATATCGGGATATTGTGAGCCTGCACTAACTGCTTTATATAGGACATCTGACTTACGAGATCGTCCGGCATCGGTTTTCTGTGGATCTTGTATTCATCGAACTTCTTGTGCCTGAATGTGGGGCCTTTGAGGTCAAACGCCACTGCCAGCATATCCGGCTTCTCTTTCTTTATTATCTTGCCAAGCATGGAATTGAAACCATATATCGCGTTAGTAGGCTGTCCTTTTGAATTGGAGAGGCTCCTTATCGCATAGAAAGCCCTGTAACAGAATGAATTGCCGTCTATTAAAAAGAGTCTTTTCTTAGGCATGATACGAGATTAAGGTTTGCGGCATGCGGTTAGTTAGAAGTCATCCTATTATCTGTCTTTATATTGGGAATCGGTCTTTAAAGAAATGTGTACCTTGAGGGAAAACTCACCCTGAATTTCGAATAAAATTATACCTAAACCGGGTACATTGTGTCAAGCTATTTTTTCTGTATATGATCGGAGAAGTAGTTGCCCGTAAGGTCATCTATGGCTTGTGTCAGCTCCTGAAGCCTCAGCTCCTTTTCAAACTTAGTATTCATATCCTTTGGCGGACCTGACATAAGTTCAAATTGCAGCCTCTTGCGCTCATAATACGTGCGCCGCAAGTCATCGAGAATGTCGTTCCTGAGCTGAACCATAAGGCGCGAGCGCACGTCTATGTTGGTCTGATCATCGTTCCATATAATGTTACCGAGCTCCCAGCTTACGGTTGCGCCCCAGTCTACGCTATCCTGGCCGGGCACTAATACATCATCACCTGTCTTTGTGGATGACCCGCTCTCCCAGTGCCAAAGGTCTGTGGTATTCCTGTCGGCGCCAAATGAAACTTTCGGCAGAAGCGCGCTCACCTTACTCTCGGCGCGCCATTTCTTTATCTTTTCAGGGCTCACTTCGGCATACTTGATGGCCGCGTCGCGCAATTCTTTGAATGTGGGCTCGCCGTCAAGGATTATCTTTAAGGTTTTAACGCTCCTTTCGATGTCGGGGTACTTATCGATCATATAATCCCCGCCCTCAAAAGAATAAAGTCCTTTATCGGTCACCGCAAGCAGGACCTTTTCGTCTTCACCGGCGAATATCAGGCGGTTGACAATGAGGCTCTTTGTCATACCTCTATATAACTCAAGCCATCTCGCCTTCTCATCCGAAAATTCGAAGACCCCTTTGGCGGTGGCACAATGCATCGTCTTGTTCTTAGGCGATATCAAAATGTAATTAACGGAGCCTTTAAGGCCATCGTTGGAGAAACTATTCCAGCTCTTTGCGCCGTCATCAGAATATAGGATATCTTTATCATAGGCGACATAGACCCTGCTATCGTTTATCGCGATGCAGCGTATCGACATATCTTTTTCACTCTCCTCGTAAGCATATTCTCCCGGCTCTTCGGCTTCGCTCTTCTCGCCCGCGCTCCTGACAAAAGCGCGCTGCCATCCGTCACTATCGGGCCTCATCACATACAGCCCGCTCTCCGTCCCGGCGTACATCAGCTCTTTATTAAGTGCCAGGCATCGGACAGGAGTATCTTTCAGGCCGCCGCTTATCTCCTGCCATTTATTGCCAAGATCTTCACTTAAAAATATGCCTCTTTCGGTACCAATCAGGACCTTAAAGCGATTATGTTTTGAAAGCTCTATGTAGGTGATATTATTCCTATCGGCCAGGATCGTCTTAAATACTTTCTTCCAGCTGGCACCGTAATCTTCGGATCTGAATAATCCGTGTTTTGTTCCAATAAAGATAGTCTTCGCCCTTCCGGCAATGCAATTTATCTCATTATTACCGCCTGCTGGAATGGTAAAGACACTCTCCCATCTATCTTTAGCGTCTTTTGTCTTATATAGAACGCTCTTTGTTGCTATATATAGAACATCTTGGTTCAGGATGGCTGTCTTTAACTCCATATTCTTCCCTGCAATGTCCCTCGCAACCCACGCGTCTTGCGCGACTGCCGCGCCCAGGGATATCGAGATGAGTAAAGCTGCCAGCGGTACGACTCTTTGATGCATAAACGCCTCCTTTAGTTTATTTAGCGTCTTTCCCCCCTCACCCTATCCCCTCTCCCCTATAGGGGAGAGGGGA
>JAUYPN010000003.1 GCA_030695725.1 Candidatus Omnitrophota bacterium | reverse complement strand
GACCCAAATTCTCGTGTGCTACCATTACACCACCGGGCAGCGCTAAATCCTTTACAACTCTATATCGTCATCCTCGCAATGGCCGCTATGAGAATTGCCGGAAGCCTTCGGCGCGGCCTGGGGCTGAGAAGACAAAGATGCTGGAGACGACGGCGACTTCTTCTCTTCCTCGTATGCCGCGAGGACCTTCTTCTGTATATATTCCCTGAAATCGGATGTTATAGGATGCGCTATATCCCTATGCTCGGACTGTCTCTGGGTATTGTCGGCCGACGCCATAGGCTTCGGCTCAACATATTGAGGAAGCTGCGAGCCGCATTGATTGCAATATTTGGACCTGACGGCGTTTTTGAAATTGCATTTCGGACAGGATTCTTTCAGCCTTCTCGACGGCATCGCCACGAAGAGCCCCTTGGTGCCTTCGATGACTTTAACATTACGGACAACGAATGCCTTATCGAACGTAAGGGTGGCGTACGCCTTTAATTTCCTATCCTGTCCTTCTTTTAAGAAGACTCTGACTTCATTGATTTCCATGCCTATAAACTCCTCAAATTTTCCTTTAAACTACAAATATCTGCCAGAGCGTCCTTGACCTGGCATTCACGCTTCTCAAGACCGTATCTCTTGCGTCAAGGGCCTCCCTTCTGGTCCTATACAGACAAAATAAGCTTGGTCCGCTTCCGGAAACGATCGCCTTCTTACCCAATAGCTGTGCCAAGCTCTTCAATATCCTGCCCGTAACACCTTTTTTCGACGAAACCGCTATTTCGAGGTCATTATGAAGTATGGATTCTGCCTGCTTATAATCAATCCGAAACTTCGAAGGGATTTGTATTTTAGCACTCTCCCTCCCGGGTGTCAAGTGCTTCGGTATTTTGTCAAACGCCTCATAAATACTCTTCGTGGACGTCTTATTGCCGGGTTTTATGATCAGATGCCAGAAGCGTTTCCCCGGTTTTATGACCTCGAGCTCATCGCCGCGGCCTCTGCCTATGGCAAATGCGGTATCCAGCACAAAGAACGGGACATCCGCGCCGAGCGACTTAGCCATATTCAGCAGGGAATTATCGCTTAACCTCAAGCGAAAGAGCTTATTCATGCCTCTCAATACGGCCGCCGCGTCGGAGCTGCCGCCTCCAAGGCCTGCGGTTACAGGGATCTTCTTCTTTATCTCGATCTTTACGCCGGATTTTATCTTGCCGCATTCCAGAATCAGTTTCGCGGCCTTGTAAACAAGATTATCTTTAGGATTTTGAGTGATAAATTTGTCTGACTTGACGATTATCCCTGCAGAGATCTTGAAAACTTTGATCGTATCAGCGAGCGATATGCGCTCGAATATGGTGATGATATTATGATAGGAGTCTTTTCTCTTGCCGAGAACTTTCAGGAACAGATTAACCTTCGCAGGAGCTTTAACAATGATGCTGTGCATAAAGAAACTTTACCGTTTCATTGCGATCGCGTCTTTGACGGCCCGGACGATGTTCTTCGCCTTGAGGCCGAAGTACTCGAAGAGCTCTTCCGGCTCGCCAGATTGCCCGAATTTATCCCTAATGCCGACGAACTTCACCGGCACGGGACAATTCTCGGCCAGGACTTCCGAGACAGCGCTTCCAAGACCGCCCGCTATCGTATGCTCTTCGGCTGTGACTATGGCACCCGTCTCCTTGGCCGCTTTTATTATGCAATCACGATCTATGGGCTTCGGCGTATGCATATTTACCAGACGCGCGTCTATACCGTCCTTACTCAAGATCTCACAGGCGACTAGCGACTCATACACCATCTGCCCGCAGGCGAATATAGTCACGTCCTTGCCGTCTTTTAAAAGCGCCGCCCTGCCTATTTTAAAAGAATCTTCTTCTTTGGTTATGACGGGGGCTCCGCTTCGCCCGAGCCTTATATAGACTGGCCCTTTGTGGTTAGCTGCGCTGATAGTCGCCTTTTTTGCTTCAACGGCGTCGCACGGGACTATCACCGTCATATTGGGCAGTATCCTCATCAGCGATATCTCTTCGAGAGCCTGGTGAGTGGCGCCGTCCGGGCCCACGGATATCCCGCCGTGCGTTCCGACGATCTTCACGTTGAGATTCATATACGCCACGGAGACCCTTATCTGATCCCATGCTCTGCCCGAAGCAAACACGCCGAATGTGCAGGCAAAAGGGATCTTGCCGGAGAGCGCAAACCCCGCGGCCGCGCCTATCATATCCTGTTCGGCTACACCCAATCCGAAGAAGCGCCCGGGAAACTCTTTTTTGAACCAGTTGGCTCTGGTAGAATCGGTGAGGTCGGCGGAAAGCACCACCACATCTTTATTGATCCTACCCAGCTCCACCAGGCCATGCCCGAACCCGTCTCTCGTAGGGACCATCTTGTATTTAATTTCGCTCATATTATTATATGCCTATCTCGTTCAATCTCAGTTTCTTCGTCCTGAAGGCTTCCAGCTCTGCCGGATTCACCTCTATCGACCTTCCTTCTTTCTGGTCGAGCACTTCCACGCCGTCATAATCCTTGAAGCGATATCCGTGTATCACATGGGCCGCCACCGAAAGGACCGTCTCAAATATCTTATCGGAGTCTTCGATGGTGCTGGCGCCGGCGCCCGCGCTTCGTTCGGCAACCACCTCAAACCCGAACAGGCGCTTGCCTTTCTTTGGGGCATAGAGGCCTTTCGCGGACTTCAGCAAAAAATTCTCTTTTAAATTTTTATCTTCCCTGAACTCTAATCTGATTCTGTTCGCTATCTGCTCCGCGAGAAATTCAGGCGCCGTTATATCTTTTATGTAGAACTTGTTGTCCCAGTAACCTATATCTCCGAGTGATGTCGGCTCGCTCCTGAAAAAGTCCGTCATCACCTGGTCCTGCCATTTTGGATCGAGATTCATCCTGCTGAAGATCTCCTTTACCACCTGTTCCTTCTTCGCCTGCGGGCTCCAGCGCAGGTCTATCAGCATGCGCTTCAGGTACTCGCCTCTCGATATGTCATTGGCAAAGAGCCGTTTCACGTCCTCGACGTTCTTTATGATAATTATCTGAAGCTCCGGCATCTTGATGTCGTGCGCTATGACACAGTAGAAGTCTATCCTGGCGTTCGTCGACAGAGCGACCCTGGCGGCGCTGAAAATCACATCGTTGATCTTTTCGCTCGCTGTTTTCGTGAGAGCAAACGAGTAATCCATGAGATCCGACAGGGGAAGATATATCACCATCGTCCTGCCTGCCATCTCGGCTTTGACGTCGGACTTGTATTCCTGTTTACAGATCCTTACTATCGACTCCTTAACTTTATTCTCAGGATAGGTATGCATGCACCCGATTAAAGAGACAAGAGACAAGAGACAAGAGACAAGTAAAACCGGTCTTCTGACGCGTGACGTTATTACCATGCTCTCTTCATGTGCGTCTTGCCGAATTCGTTGAAGATCGCCTCCACCTCGTCGTATTCCAGCTCCTCTTTCGACAAGAGCTCGCTTATGAGCCTTTCAAGGATCGGTTTTTCTTTTATCAGAAGCTCATCAACCTCTTTAATGCATCTCTTAAATATTTTATCCGTCTCCTGGTTAAGCCTTTCTTTCATATCCTCGGAGATCTGGGATTCCGGAATAACCGTGTAATCCCCTAAGAATCCGGCGTCGCTCATTCCGAGCGACCAGACCATAAAGTGCGCTATCCTCATAGCGTCTTTAAAATCACCCGCGACGCCCGTGGATGTCACTCCAAACCGCATCTTCTCCGCGACGTAGCCCGCCAGATCCACCTTTATATCGGCAAGCAATTTATCTTTTGTATAGCTGTAGAGCTCCTCTTTAGGCTGGGAGTAAGTTACGCCGAGCGTATCTTTCCTGGGTATGATAGAGATTTTAAAGACGTCGTTGGTCGGATGCAGTATGTAAAGGACTACGGCGTGGCCGGCTTCATGACAGGCGGTCGTCTCCCTCTCATGCGGCGTCATATTAAGCTTCCGCTTCAATCCGATGTCTATCCTTTCCATAGCCTCGCTTATATCCTTAAGCGTTACTTTGTCGCGGTCGTTCTTTGTGGCTATCAACGCGGCCTCTTTTACGATGTTCTCTATGTCGGCGGGCGATTTGTATACCGCTTTCCTCGCGAGCCGCCCCACGTCGAGCGATCTATCGGATTCGACTTTGGTGAGGTAATAAGCGAAGAGCTTCTCCCTGTCCTCAAGGCCGGGCTTTTCTATGTAAACTATCCTGTCGAAACGTCCCGGACGGCGCAATGCCCTGTCGATAGTATCTTCCGGGGCGTTGGTCGCTCCGATCACGATAACATTCTGTTCCGGAGAGGGGTTGCCATGTTTATCTTTCAGCTCCTGTAATCCGTCCATCTCGGCCAGCAACTGGTTCTGCGTGGAGTTCGTCTCTTCGGTGCCGCCGAACGCGGAGAAGACCCTCTTGCGGGCGATGGCGTCGAGCTCATCTATGAATATTATGCATCCGCCGTGGCCGTACGCGAGCTCTCTGGCTTTTTTAAATAATCCTCTCACGCGCGCCGCCCCGACGCCCACGAATATCTCCACGAATTCGCTGCCGGACATTGAGACGAAAGGCATCCCGGCCTCGGTAGCTATGGCCTTTGCCAGATATGTCTTGCCGCAGCCAGGAGGCCCGAACATCAATATCCCGCGCAATATCTTACCGCCTATCTTCTTAACGCGCGCCCTGTCCCTTATCAATTGGACGACTTCCATCGCCTCCTCTTTGACGTTCTCCATACCTATGACATCGGACCACTTAACATTCACAAAGTCGCCGTGCACCCTGAGCTTATTGCTAAGCTTTGAGAAGCCACCCTTCATGAATGACATGTACATGAAGACGAATATGACAGCGTTAAGCGCCACCATAAGCAGGTTCACCGGCATCGTAGCGAGAGTGATATTCCTGTAATACGACTCCAGAGAATTCAAGCCCACTACGGCCAGCACTATTACCAGCAAGATGGCCGCTATAATCGCCAGCTTCACCCAGTACATCTTGACATACATCTTCCATTTCCGCGGTATCATATCTTCTCCTCGTTATATTTTCTTTAGCTCTTCGTCCAATTCTTTTACAGCGCGTTCGTATTCTTCTTTTTTAGGCGCTATGCCGTGCCACTCTACTTTATTCTCTACAAACGAAACGCCCTTCCCCTTTACGGTATGGGCAATTATCACCGTCGGCATTCCCTTGATTGTTTTGGCCTTGTCGAATGCCGCCATAAGTTTCTCTATATCATGTCCGTCAGTCTCTATGACGTTCCAGCCGAAGTTCTTCCATTTATCCAGGTATGCGCCCATATCTTTGACCTCGCAGCAGAATCCGTCTATCTGAAGCTTGTTGTAATCTATGATGGCGCATAGGTTATCCAATTTATAGTGTGATGCGGTCATGGCGGCCTCCCACACCTGGCCCTCGTTCGTCTCTCCGTCGCCCATGAGGCAGTATATTCTTGTATCCGTTTTATTGAGGCGCGACGCGAGAGCCATGCCGTTGGCTATCGACAGCCCCTGTCCGAGAGAACCGCTCGATATCTCTATCCCGGCCAGCCCCATTTGCGGATGGCCCTGCAATCTGCTTCCAAGTTTTCTTAAAGTCCAGAGATCCTCTTTTGGAAAATAACCTTTTTCTGCCAGGACGGCATACAATGCGGGACATGCGTGGCCCTTAGAGAGCAGGAACCTGTCCCGCTCCTGCCATTTCGGATCTTTTGGGTCGTTACGCAGCTCATAGTAATACAGAGCGACCAATATCTCCACTATCGACAGACTTCCGCCGGTATGTCCGGATCCGGCGAGCGTCAGCATCTTCAAAAGATCCTTGCGGATCCCGACCGCCTTCCTTTTTAACTCCCTGATATCAGGCTTATTCATCGCTCCTCATCATCATAAATAATGCCCATCGCGTAATGGGCAAGCGCCTTGGAAGAAGCGTCCGGAGCGCTCATCTTCTCTGCCCTAAAGCCTCCGGACGGCACTCCCCCTTTTGACGATATATTACGTGCCGCTATTTCTTCTTATGGCGATCTCTTCTCATCCTCTTTTTTCTTTTATGCTTCGCCATCTTCGCTCTTTTTCTCTTCCTTCCGCAAGGCATACCGGATCACCTCCTAATATATCACTTTATTCAACGGATACTCTATGATACCCTGGGCACCCGCTCTCTTCAATTCCGGAATTATCTTTTTGGCTGTCTTCTCGTCGATAATAGTATCTACGTCGCACCAGTTGGGGTCTGAGAGAGCCGACACGGTGGGCATTTTCATCGCCGGCAGAAGCGCCAACACGGCCTTAAGATCTTTTTTGGCGACATTCATCTTCAGGCCGACCTTCTCCTCGGCCATGATGGCTCCTTTTAGAAGCATTGCCATGTTCTCTATCTTCGCCCTCTTCCACGGACTCATCCAACTCTTTCTATTGGCTATGAGCTGCGTTGTAGACTCACAGACGGTCGCCACCTCTCTCAGCTTGTTCGCCCTGAGCGAGGAACCTGTCTCGGTGACTTCCACTATCGCGTCTATGCCTATAATGGCCTTGACTTCCGTAGCGCCCCAGCTGAATTCCACTTCGGCCTTGACCTTGTTTTTCTTAAGATAGTTCTTTGTCACATTCACAAGTTCGGTGGCTATCCTCTTGCCTTTCAGGTCCTTTACACTCTTGATCTTTGAATCCTGCGGCACCGCGAGGACCCATCTGACGGG
>JAUYPN010000002.1 GCA_030695725.1 Candidatus Omnitrophota bacterium | reverse complement strand
TAATTGAATCCGCAGGCCTTGCAGACCCTTCTTCCCGAAAGCCTCTCTATCGCGACTTTGTCCGAAGTCTCGAAATAAACTACCATATCGATCGCGGAGCCGATGCTCTTTAACGCCGCGTCGAGATCCTCGGCCTGCTTCAGCGTCCTGGGAAAACCATCTAAAATATAACCGTTTTTAGTGTCCTTGACCTTTAATCGTTCCGCGACTATCCCGGTTACGATCTCGTCCGGAACTAGAGCGCCTTTATCCATGTATGACTTTGCTTTCAATCCGAGAGGAGCCCTGTCCTTCACAGACTCTCTCAATATATCTCCGGTCGAGATATGCGGTATCTTATATTCGCGGCAAAGTTCGATACTCTGCGTACCTTTGCCCGCGCCGGGCGGCCCCAATAAAACTAATTTCAATCTGTAACCCTCTCTATGATGTGCGGGCTTTCAGCTTGCCCCTTTTCATGAAGCCTTCGTAGTGCCTCATCAGAAGGTGAGACTCTATCTGCTTCATCGTATCAAGCATAACACCAACTATGATAAGAAGCCCCGTCCCGCCGAAGAAGCTCGCCACCAGATACGGGATCTTGAGCGACGCCGATATTATGCTCGGAAAAACGGCAATGACAGCCAAAAATACCGACCCCGGAAACGTGATTCTCGTCATAATAAAATCCAGATATTCCGCCGTCTGTCTTCCCGGCCTGATCCCGGGAACGAACCCTCCATATTTCTTCATGTTGTCCGCTATGTCTATCGGATTAAATGTTATTGCCGTATAAAAATAGGCGAAGAACATGATCAGCAGCGCGTATATCGAATTGTATAACAATTCACCGCGCGTCAATGCATGCGCGAAGTTCTGGAATCCCTGATGCGGAATAAAACCCGCGATCGTCGCGGGAAAGAGTATTATGCTCTGCGCGAATATAATAGGGATGACTCCTGCCTGATTTACACGCAGAGGCAGGAATGTGGATTGCCCGCCGTATATCTTTCTTCCGACGACGCGCTTCGCGTATTGGACGGGAATCTTTCGCTGGCCTTGAGTTCCTATGATTACGGCGACCACTACCGCCACAAGCATCACGACCATCAGTATCAGCGTGAACGGATCGAGCTGTGCCTTCTCCGGCGCAAAAGGTGAAAATAACGCGTATAGCTGATAAATAGCCGTTGGGATCCTCGATACGATACCGGCCGTTATGATGAGGGACATGCCGTTACCGATACCGTATTCCTGAATCTGTTCGCCGAGCCACATAATAAAGGCCGTACCGCTTGTCAGGGTAATTACCGTCAATATTCTGAACGACCAACCGGGCAACGGTACGACGCCCGGTATCTGTGTCCTCGAAAGGTTCTCAATCCATAATGCTATGAAGAACGATTGCACTATCGAAAGCACGATCGTGCCATAACGTGTATATTGCACTATCTTCTTGTGGCCTGCCTCGCCCTCTTTCGCGAGCTTTTCGAGCGCAGGTATCACGGCCGTCAGTAATTGTATGATGATCGATGCCGATATGTAAGGCATTATACCAAGAGCAAATATCGTCATCCTTGCTATAGCGCCTCCGGAAAACATGTTCATTATGCCGAAGAGCGCGCCGCCCGACTGCTGGGCAAGATGGGCGAAATATTGAGCGAGCTTCGCGCCGTCAATGCCGGGTGTCGGAATATATGTCCCTATCCTGTATACGGCGATGAGCCCCAATGTAAGGAATACCTTCTTCCTTAAGTCCGGTATCTTTAAAATATTTGTAAACGCTTCAAGCATAGGTATCCGTTATTTAATTAATAGTTCGATCTTCGCGCCGGCCGTCGTAAGGATCTTCCTGGCGCCTTCAGAAAATTTATGCGCCTTGATCGTCACAATTTTAGTAAGCTTTCCGTCGCCCAGGATTTTAATATGCTCCCTCATGCTTCCTATCAATCCGGCTTTCTTAAGTTCCGCCGGACCTACTATGGCGTTGTTGTCGAACCTGTTGAGTGATTCGACGTTTACAACCTGATAGACTTTCCTAAACGGCGCGGTAAAACCCTTTTTTGGAATACGCCTGATAAGAGGCATCTGGCCGCCCTCAAATCCCGGCCTGGTAGTCCTGCCGGACCTCTTCTTCGCGCCCTTCCTGCCGCGGCAAGCGGTCTTGCCGTGACCGGAACCGGATCCTCTTCCGCGCCTCTTCGTTGGCCTGTTCGCGCCTCTCGGCATTCCTATATCAACTATATTCACCCCGTCAGACCTCCAAGTTTATAAATATCCAATATATCTGTTGTTAGAAATCTTTTCTTCGTTCAAGCCTCAGATTTTTTAATCCGTCAACCGCCGCCTTTATGACGTTTAGCGCAGAATCCGAGCCGAGCGACTTGGTTAATATATCCTTTATTCCGCCGGCCTCGCAGACAGCCCTTACCGCCCCTCCGGCAATTACTCCGGTTCCTTCAACAGCCGGTTTCAACAGAACTTTTGCGGCCTTAAAATGGCCGATGATCTCGTGCGGGATCGAAGTGCCTTTTAAAGGAATTTTGAAGAAGCTCTTTTTCGCGTCGGTTAAACCTTTTCTAATGGCGTCGGCCACTTCGTTCGCCTTTCCGAATCCTATGCCAACCTGGCCTTTTCCGTCACCCGCCACAACGAGGGCATTGAACGAAAATCTGCGTCCGCCCTTAACGACCTTGGCAACCCTATTAATCTTAACGACTCTTTCGATCATCCCCTCTTCTTGGCCGGCTCTTGCTTGTCTCGGCTTGAAACCCTGGCCGCCGGGTCTGCGCCCCTTTCTAGGCCTGGCCGAAGGTGCCGCCACGGCTTCCGGCGCCGCCTTCGTCTCCTGGGGCTTTATCTCCGGGGTGGCTACGGGTTCTACCGGCTTTTCCTTTTCCGCATCCTTGCTATCGTTCTCTGTTTGCAATTTATGAACTCCTTTTCATCCCTCGACTTCGCTTGGTTCGACTTCGCTTACCATGTTTCGAACCATACTGAGCCTGCCGAAGGATTTTTAAAATTGAAGGCCGCCTTTTCTTAAGGCCTCCGCAAGCGAC
>JAUYPN010000077.1 GCA_030695725.1 Candidatus Omnitrophota bacterium | reverse complement strand
ACCTAAAAGCTTCTGTATTCTCTTCAGGTAGTTATTTGCGTTCTTTGGAAGCCTGGAGTATGAAGTGATGCCGGTGGTATTTTTCTTCCACCCCGGCAGTTCTTCGTACAGCGGCTCGCAATTACTCAAGACCTCTATATCGGAAGGAAGGTCCCTGTAGATGCGCCCATTGTACTTATACGCCGTGCATATCTTCAGCCTCTCAAGATCATCCAGCACATCGAGCTTCGTCACCACTATCTCATCTATCCCGTTCACCATGACGGAATGCCTTACGACAATATTGTCGAACCAGCCGCATCGCCTGGGCCTTCCCGTGGTGGCGCCGAATTCTTTCCCTTTTGTGCGTATCCTCTCCATGAGGTCGTCTGAAAACTCAGTCGGAAAGGGCCCTTCTCCGACTCTAGTAGTGTAGGCCTTAACAACCCCTATGACTTTATCTATTTTGTTAGGGCCGACCCCCGTACCCGTAGATGCGCCGCCGGAAGTGGAATTACTCGATGTGACAAAGGGATAGGTACCGTGATCTACGTCGAGAAGAGTTCCTTGAGCGCCTTCAAAGAGCACGCTCTTTTTCTTACTGATCGCGTCGTTCAAAAAGACCGTCGTGTCGCAGATATATTTTTTTATCCTTTCGGCGTATCCGGAATATTCTTCGTATAATTCATCGAAAGAGTAACCGTCTACGCCGTATATCTTGGAAAATACGGGGTTCTTTTCCTCCAGATTCTCGCTTAATTTATCCTTGAAGACTTTTTCGTTTAACAGGTCCGCAAATCTTATGCCAAGCCTCGCCACTTTATCGGCATAGCAGGGGCCTATGCCCTTCTTTGTTGTTCCTATCTTCTTCTTTTTCGCTTCTCTAAGTTCATCCAGCTTCCTGTGATACGGGAATATAACATGCGCGTCCCTGCTCACCAAAAGCCGCTTGCCGATCTTAATACCTTTTGACTCAAGCGTGTTTATTTCTTCGAGCAGCGCTTTCGGGTCTACCACAACGCCGTTGCCTATCACGCAGGACTTACCTTTATGCAGTATTCCGGAAGGTATCAGATGAAGGACGAACGAATCTTTACCTATTACTACGGTGTGCCCGGCATTGTTACCGCCCTGATATCTGGCCACAATACCGGCCTTCTTGGCGTATATATCTATGACCTTGCCCTTACCCTCATCACCCCACTGGGCCCCTACTATAACTGTGTTTGGCATAAGTAATAATCTCAGTCTATCTTCTCGGCGGTGATGGAGGAGCCGATGGAGTTCTCGGGGCCGATGGAGTTCTCGGGGCCGAAGGCGCGCTTGCAGGCGATCGCGGAGGCTGCGGCGCTGTCAATAGAGAGGCTGAGGGAACCCTCGAGGTCAATGGCGCGCTTGCGGGCGGTCGCGGAGGCTGCGGCGGAGCAGTGACCCCCTGAAGACGCTCTACACGCCTTACGGTTTCCAACTGCCTCTGTATCCTCTCCGTATTAAGCCTGGTCCTGGCCTGATGCACTTTAACTGCCAGCGAGCTCAATTCTTCTTTCGTTAAATTCTCTATTTTAGTTCCGTTATGAGTATAAAAGATTTTTCCCTTGGCATCCTTCTGGGCCTTAAGTCCTGGAATAGCATTGAATATCTCATCTTCCGATTCCAGCGCATCTTTCATATCGGCCATTATTTCATCCTTTGACATGTTCTCGATCCCGGGGGATTTAGACCTCTCGTTTTCCGGGATTGCCGCTGCTGCGGCAGCTTCGGCAGCAGCCGGCGCGACTGTTTTCTGAATGGGCGGAGTCACTGCATCCCGAACAACCGGAACTTCTGTCTTCTGAACTACCGGCGCTTCCGCTTTCCGGTTATTAAAATTTCCATACCCCTGTTTTATTCTTTCAAGGATCCCCGCTTTTTTTGCCGGCTGTTTGTTATCCTCGCCCATGCCAATACCGGCAAAAGCAGCTACTACCGCCAAGCTCAATATTCCTGTGATAATCTTTTTATCCATGTATACTCTCCTCTCTTTACGGTGTCATTGTAAATATCTTACGCGCGATATGGTGACATCGAGTATATAGATCTTGTTCTGTTTTTTAGCCATACTTTCTCCTCTTATAGCTTAAAGCTTACAGCTTATAGCTTTGCTAACTTTACTTCCTGTACATTTTTGGCGTTTTTTATATCTTTCAGGACTTTCTCCGAAACGTCGCTGTCTACATTCCACACGCTTACCGCATTGCCGCCCTTGACATCCCTGCCGAACGATACGCTGGCGATATTTATATTATTCTTACCGAATATCGTCCCTATCTCTCCTATCAGGCCCGGCACATCCTTATTGAAGACGAGCAGCATGTTGCCCTGAGGAACGCAATCGACCCAGAACTCATTGATCTTCACTATTCTTGGTTCGGACTTGATAAATAGCGTACCGGCCACAAGGCTCTTCGCCTTGTCTGTCTCGATTTCCACGATGATAAGGTTGGCAAAATCCTGTACCTCGGCCGTCTTCGATTCAACCACCGTTATGCCGCGCTCTTTGGCTATTACCATAGAGTTAACAAAATTTACCGTCTCCTGCAGTATCGGTTTGAGTATGCCTTTGATCAGGGATATCGTGAATGACGAGAGATCGTATTTCAGTATGTCGCCCACATATCTTACCTTGACCTTCTTTATATGGCCTTCCGTTATCTGTGCGGCGATGGCACCTATATTCTCCGAAAGCTTTAAATACGGCTCCATGACCTTAAATAGTTCCGGATCGACACAGGGCATATTGACCGCATTCCTGATGCATCTGCCCAAAAGCATATCCCGTACCGTATTGGCCACATCTACCGCCACGTTCGTTTGCGCTTCTTCGGTCGACGCTCCCAGATGCGGCGTCAGTACCATCTTATCCGATTTTATAAGTTTGGAATCTTTTGCCGGAGGCTCATCTTCATAAACATCCAATGCGGCACCCGCGACTTTACCCGACTCTATGGCCTTGATCAAAGCGGCTTCGTCTATGATCCCGCCCCTGGCGCAGTTAACAAGCCGGACACTCTTCTTCATGATGCCAAATTCTTTATCCGATATAACATGTTTTGTATCCTGTGTAAGCGGAGTATGGACCGTTATGTAATCCGCTTGTTTCAATAAGCCGACGAGATCCGACGATTCTATGCCAAGCTCTTTGGCTTTTTCGAACGACAGGTACGGATCATAAGCAACGACTTTCATTCCAAAACTTAAGGCCCTCTTCGCCACCTCGATACCTATCCTCCCTAATCCGACTATGCCGAGAGTCTTGCCATACAGCTCGACCCCCATGAACTTCTTCCTCTCCCACTCGCCCTTCTTCATGGAGAGGTCGGCCTGAGGAATACTGCGCGAAAGCGCCAGCATCATCGAAAAAGTATGTTCAGCCGTCGATATGGTATTGCCGCCCGGAGTATTTACGACTATGATACCCTTCTTGGACGCCGCGTCGATATCGACATTATCCAGACCTACGCCGGCCCTGCCTATTATCTTCAGTTTATCGGCCGCCGCTATGACGTCTTTAGTGACTTTTGTAGCGGACCGCACCAGGAGCGCGTCATAGTCTTTAATGATCTTTTTGAGCTCTTCCGGGGTCAGCTTGGTATTGACATCTACCTTGAGGTCCGGCTCTTTTGTAAGGATATCAACTGCTTCTTTTGAAAGCGAATCGCTTATAAGCACTTTGAATGGCATCTTATCATACCTCCAGCTAAAGTATCTTTTCCGCGGCGACAACGCCCGCGCCTACTGTAAACTTATGCCCCATTTTGGAGAGAGCCATCTCCAGGGATTTAATAGCTTCTACGGTATGCTCTCTGTCTATACCGCCCATGTGGGCGCATCTGAATATCTTGCCCTTGAGATCTTCCTGGCCGCCGGCAAATGTCACGCCGAACTCTGTTTTTAGAAGTTTTATCAGGTCATCCGCGTTCATTCCGGCGGGAGTATTTACTCCCGTAACTCCGGACGACGGAGATTTGGAAAATATGGTCAAGCCGATCGCTTTGCAAGCTTCACGGAATGCGCGGGCCTGCGAACCGTGTTCGGCTATAACATTGTCTATGCCCTGAGCGTTGATCTTCTCGACCGCCTTCTTCAGGCCTATAACGAGAGTTATAGCTGACGTGAAAGGAGTATCCGTATCTAGCCATGCCTTCTTGTATTTCTTGAAATTGAAATAGAACTTCGGCAGTTTCGACGCCTCCGCGGCCTTCCATGCCTTCGCGCTGACCGAGCAGAATGCCAAGCCGGGCGGTATCATGAGGCCCTTCTGGGACCCGCATATCGCTATGTCGACCCCCCACTCATCGTTACGGAAATCGTCGGCTCCGAGGCCGGATATCGCATCTACTACGAACAGCGCATTCGTGCCCCTTACAATCTCGCCTATAGCTTTTATGTCGAAGACTGTCGCGGTAGACGTCTCGCAGAGGGTTGTATATACGCCCTTGGCGTCGGGATTGGCCTT
>JAUYPN010000045.1 GCA_030695725.1 Candidatus Omnitrophota bacterium | reverse complement strand
TTCGTCATCGCCAAGACCTTAACAGGCGGAGGCGATAACTTAAGGGTCCTTCCTCTTTTTCTATCCGGCTGTGTCACGACCGCCAGGACCTTGTGGCGTGAGCCGGAGAGCTCCCGGAGAGCCGGGATCGCGAACTCAGATGTACCGAAAAATACGATCTTCATTTTCTGCTCCTTAAATTTTCATGTGTCCTGCCTAGTCAAACCTAAAACTCGTTATGTTCGCACAAATATGCAGGAAATTTTTAGGGTCTTGCCGCTCCTTCGCCTTTTTGTTCTAAAGGGCTCGTATGGGTTTACAATCTGATTTATGACTAGGCGCGTATCTACGTATCCCGAAATACTCTCTCATCCCTTTAGGGGCACCCCATCCATTCGCTTCGTGCTAATCAATGGCGAATGGGTTTACAATCCCGTGATTATGCTATACGCGTATCTTCATGCCCCTACTACACTCTTCTATGTTCGGGACACCCCATCCATACTTCGCCCTTTTCGAAAAAAGGCTGGAAGGAGCGTCACCCGAAAAATTTCCCCCCCGTCCCCACCAATATTTTCTTCGTCCCTCGAGATGGCGCCTGCCTGCCGGCAGGCAGGGAACTTTTGTGGTCCGCCGAAACCATTGTCGCAAAGGCCCGAGGGATTCGTGCTGAGCGGGACGTTAAAATTGCGAAGCGGCCATGGTTTTTTGGCCCGAGTATCCTTATATGCCAAAAAGAGCGAGCGATTTTACCGAGCAAAATTTTCCACGGTGGGGAAAATTTTGCGATCCCGCGAGGCACAATCCCGAGCGGCCTTTGCGAAAAGCGGCTACAAAAGTTACCGCTGGCGCGTTGAAACGAAAAAATTTCCTCCACTCTACATCGATATCGGATCGACATCGACCGCTATCAACACGCCGTGCGGCTTCCTGAAAGAGCCGAGCACCTTCTTGAGTAACGCGCACATCGCGAGCCTGTCGCGGCCCTTTAACATTATATTATACCTGAAATAACCGCGCATCCTTACCATGGGCGCCGGCGCGGGGCCCGCTATTTTAGCGTCTACGTCTACGCTTTTTATGGCTTGGGCAAGCTCAGCTGCCGTTTTAGATGTTATATCCTCGTTTCTCGCTCTGACCGTAACCTTCACCAGATTTATAAACGGCGGTAACTCCAGCTCTTTTCTGAAGACTATCTCTTCGTCATAGAATTTTTCGTAATCATGTTTTGCCGCCGCGAGGATAGCGTAATGGTGCGGGGCGTAAGTCTGGATTATTACTTCGCCGCCATCCTCGCCCCTGCCGGCCCGTCCGCCAACCTGAGTCAACAGGTTAAATGTCCGTTCACTCGACCTGAAATCCGGTATATTCAGCGTAACATCAGCCGAAACTACTCCGACCATAGTCACCTGCGGAAAATCGAGCCCTTTGGCGATCATTTGCGTTCCTACGAGCAGCGTCGTGGCGCCTGCCTTGAAATCTCCCAGTATCTTATCGTGCGAACCGCGTTTAACCGTAGTGTCCGAATCCATTCTCGCTATACGGACATGCGAAAAATTGCGGCTTATCTCGGATTCGACTTTTTCTGTCCCGAGCCCGAAATACCTGATGTAACCGCTCCTGCACTTCGGGCATATGTCGGGCGGCTGGGTTGTATAGTTGCAGTAGTGGCAGATAAGTTTCTTATTTTCGAAATGGTATACCAGTGATGTGTCGCACCTTTTACACTTGAAAACGAACCCGCATTTTTTACAGTTCATGAATGTCGAGAACCCGCGCCTGTTTAAAAATATTATCGCCTGCTTCCCTGCTTTAACGGCCTTTTCCAGCGCATCCAGAAAAACCTTCGAGAAGATCGTTATCCTTTTCCTCGTCGCGAGCTCCATCCTCATGTCGACTATTTTAACCTTTGGTAGAAGCCTCTCGTCAATACGTTTCGTAAGTTTAATAAGTTTATACTCGCCGTTCTTTGCCTTATAAAAAGATTCCAGCGACGGGGTCGCGCTTCCCAATATCAGGGGACAGTTGTTAATCTTTGCCCTCTCTTCGGCCACGTCGCGGGCGTGATATCGGGGAACGTCTTCCTGTTTATAACTGGTCTCGTGCTCCTCATCTAAGATGATGATCCCCAGATTTTTCATAGGGCTGAAGACGGCTGAGCGGGCGCCTACCGCGATATTCGCTTTACCATCCCTGATCTTTTTCCATTCTAAAAAGCGTTTTGCGGGCGTGAGCCTTGAATGCAAAACCGCGACGTGGTCGCCGAATCTCGAGAGGAACCGCTCCACTGTCTGCGGGGTAAGCGATATTTCGGGAACTAGCACTATCGCCTGAGCGCCTTTTTTCAATACAAGCTCTATCGACTGAAGATAGATCTCGGTTTTGCCGCTCGCCGTTATGCCGTGCAGCAGAAATGTCTTATGTTCCTTCTTTTCTATCGAGTCGGTAATAGATTTCAAGGCCTTCGTCTGTTCAGCCATCAATATATGCGGCTCTGTTTTATCAAAAGCGCCGTTACCGTCATGGATATCCTTCACCCTCTCGCCTATCGATACCTTGCCCTTCTTTATTCCGCCCGGTATCGCCGCGGAAATGGCCTCTCCCCAGGAACAGAAGTAGTTCTGGGCGATCCACCTGGTAAGCTTCAATATATCATTCGCGATAATAGGCTCCGCGTCTATTACGGACAGGATCTCTTTTGTGTCTTTTACGCCGCTCTCGTCGCTTAAACCTACAACATATCCCACGATCGTCCTGTTCTGGAAAGGCACGAAGACTCTTTTGCCTACCGCTATTTCATTAAATAGCCTCTCGGGGATCGAATAATTAAATACCCGGTCCATGGGTAAGGAGACCACGACCTCCGCGAATTTTCTCATTTAGCGATTTCTTTTCGTATATTCTTCATATCTTCCCAGACAAGTTTCTTATCCTGAGGGTTCCTCAATAGATATGCGGGATGGAAGGTCGGCATCACTTTTATGCCGTTATCCCGCCGCCTGTCTCTTTCGGGCGGGATCCCGCCCGAAGTAAGATCGAAGGCGGGATATTCCTGGAACTTGCCGCGCAGCGCCGTAATGGGTGTTTCGGTCTTAAGTAATGTCTGGCTGGCGAATTTACCGAGCGTGCATATGACCTTCGGCTTGATAAGGTCGATCTGTCTTCTTAAATTATCCGCGCAAGCCGATATTTCTGGCGGAAGAGGCGCCCTGTTTTTAGGCGGCCGGCATTTTAAAATATTCGCTATGTAGACGTCCTGGCGCTTCAGTCCCATGGCTTCAATAATTTTTGTCAAAAGTTGGCCTGCCCTCCCTACGAAAGGAAGGCCCTGCAGGTCTTCGTCCTCTCCCGGCGCTTCCCCGACGAACATAAGGCGGGCCTTCGGATTCCCGGAGCCGAATACGACGTTGCGGCGTGTCGTGTGAAGATCGCAGGATACGCATTTCGAGACTTCGCCCTTTAGCGACTCCAGGCTTTCCGGCGTATCCTTGGGGCCGGAAGTATGCCTTGTAAGTATCCCCTGAAAGATATACTCGTCCATCCCGGCTTCTTTTTCAAGCTGCATATAGGACTTAATGGCTTTTATGATGCCGTTTGTATCTAACAAAGATCGATGTCTATCTTCCCGACATCGTAACAGGCGGTCGGTTTTTTTACTAACATGATAGCTTCTTTCAATTTATTTATTTTTTCAGGGCTTGAGATGATCTCTTCCAATATGATTTTTAAATCCGAAGGCTTATCTATCTTTATTGCCGCTCCGTTATTAATAAGGAAATCGGCGTTTCGCGTCTCCTGTCCGAGAATAGGAGATATAACTATCATCGGGATCTCTTTTGCCAGGCTTTCCGATACGGTCATGCCTCCCGATTTCGAGATCAATATGTCAGCTGCGTCCATATACTCGTAGACGTTGTCGACGAATCCGAGCGCAGTAAAGCGGACTTTAAGTTTAGGCTTGAGATCGTTCAACCTATTTACGAGTTCGTCATTATGACCGCAGATAGCTACTACCTGGACCGGCTTCGAGATCTCATTAATCGCTCTTACGATATCCTCTATGGGCCCCACGCCGAAACCGCCGCCTATCGCGAGGATCGTAAACATATCGCTTCTTAGATTCAGTTTCTCCAGGGTTTTCGCCTTATCAAGTTTCCTTGAAAATACGGGTTCAACAGGTATGCCGATAACCTTTATCTTAGCCGGATCGACTCTCCATCCTATGAGGTCAGCCTTCGCCTCCTTGCTCGCGACGACATAAGTATC
>JAUYPN010000038.1 GCA_030695725.1 Candidatus Omnitrophota bacterium | reverse complement strand
CGTCAATATTTATAGTATAAAAAAATACCTTATGTTTTTCCCTGTCGAGATAAAAGAACGATCCCGTAAAGAGAAGGACGCTTAAGGTCAGTGCCGCTAATACTGCAATATATATTTTTTTCATTTATAACAGGTCTAATGATATGACTTCATAGATCAGCTTGCCGGACCATCTTCCGAATGACTTCGTCGGTTTCTCGCCCTCTCTGAGCTCTACAAAAACTTCGGTAGGGCAGCCTGCTATGATCTTCTTGAATTTCAACGTCTGGGCCGGCTTCAGGATAGCGGTCGGATGCGTGTAGCTGTAGAGGTGCGGTATATAAACACGGGTAAAGACGGTGCCGCCCAGTGCCGGTTCCTGCGGATGAGCCGTAAGCTCGTATATGGAAGCGCTATCCCTGTCCAGAAAGCTCAGTTTTATTACCAGATTTGCGACATCGCGCGGTCCGTTATTGGTTATGGCGCCCTCTATTATGGGTTTTCCTTTAAGCGCTCCGGTATTTTCGATCCTTGCGTCAAGGCCGAATATATCGAGGTGTTTGGAATAGACTTTGGCCTTCGCCTTTTCCAAAAGCTCCTGATAGACCCTACCGAATTCCCCGCTCTTGAGTTCGAGATAGATGAAATACCCTACGAGCGTTGTGATCAATACCAGGGCTATGACGATACTTGATACCAGGCCGACTATCAGGCTCTTTCTCTTTATCAGCATCTTTCTTTATGCGCCTTTCGCATCCTTATACATGTCCCTTATGGCGCCGAATATCCGGATGTATTCTTCGGACTTGTAATCGGGGTAAGTCCATGGCCAGAAGTTGAAGCGTTTATCCTTGTAATGCAAAGTGACCTCCGCGAATATGCCGTTTCCCGCGTGGACCCTGTGCGAATAATCTTTTGTGGAGAGGAGAACCAATTTTGCCATATCGATATAACCCGGATCGATATTGACGGCTCTCTTTCCGTCGACGCAGAATCTCTTTTCGATATTGTTGGTCTCGAGTTTCGTTTTCGCTATTCTTTCCAGCCGTACAAGCTTTTTGAAACTGAGGAATCTTCTCTTTAAGTCTCTACCCATCTCCTTATCATAATAATCCGTATAGGTAAAATCTATTATGCCACTCCTGAAATCGATCTTATTTTTAAGTCTCTTTTCAAGTATCACCTCTATCTTGTCGAAGAGGGCCTCATCGTTCGATATGAGCCCGGCGATAAGCTTGACTTTCCCGGGGGGATATATCTTGCCCATACGCGGTTTTTTCGCTATCCCTTGGGTTCGGGATGGATTAAATATTCTGAAAGATGAATTCCTGCGGGCTCTTTGACCGCGATAAATTTTAGGCCGCTGAAAAAGAATCTCTTGCCGGAAGGATCCTTTTTGTCGGCGTCAGAGGTCCAGACGACCTCCGTCTCCGCTTCGATCGCCTGCCTCATTTGGGGAATATACAATTTCAGGTCCAGTATGGCCCCTTTTGGCAGCTTCTCATCGAGAAGCAGCTTCAGCCCTCCCTTGGAGAGATCGACGGTCCTGCCATTTTTGAGATGAGGTCTCCTCTCCACGCTGTACTCTACCTCGAGGTCCCTCTCGAACCTCTCGTGCGAGCGCCTCTCTTCTCCGTTCCAGCACTCCTCGATCTTGGCGCGGGGTATCACTCTTTTTGTCGCTATTTTTTCGTGGCCCCAAAGCATCATTAATGTAACGGATAGCAGGACAAGAAAAACCGTCCCGACGATAAAAAGCATCTACTCCCCGCCTTTCCTCTTTATATAGCCTGCTATCGTGTCTTTGTCTTTTTCAGAAAGATCTTCAAAGAATATGGCTACATCATAGTGTTTCACAGCGCCGTCTACCGTGACGGGATGCTGCCGCACCACCACACCGTTGATTTCGAGGTCCTTTAAAACGCCATCCCTGGCCGGATCGGGTATCATCAGCATGAGCTTCATCCTGGACATAAGGGGAAGCTCTTTGTCCACCTTGCAATAGACGCCGGAGGAGCTTATATTGGTGGTATGCGTTATGGAATCAAAATCGTCGAGCTTTAATTTAAGAGAGAGGCTCTCGTCTTTTACGCGCGGAAATTTTCTCCTCTCCTTGGACACCATGCTTTGATCTCCGTTATACGGTCCTTAGCTTGTAATCGGTCCTGCCCAATCCCACGCTGGCCGCGTACCTTAACTGTATCATCCAGTCTATTTCGGGGTGCTCCTGCCTGAATATATCCTTGTCTCTCAGGCCGTTCAGGATCTCTGCGGACGCCGAATCGATACTGACAGGGTCGTTTGACGCGAGTATCCCGACATCCTCCACGATCCTCGGCTCATCTTTGGCTAAGCAATCGCAGTCTCTCGTGATGTTTGTCAAAAAATTTATGTAGCCCACTCTTCTATCGACCGCTTCAACCGCACCGCAGGCATATTCTACCATCTTCTCCTGTAAATTTGCAAGTGTTTCGCTCCACTTAGCGTTCAAGGCTTCGGTCTTGCATACGACAACGCATTCGCCGCATCCTATGCAGTTCGCCAGGTCTATTTTTGCTTTGCCCTCGGAAAGCTTTATGGCGTCCGCGGGACAATTTGAGGCGCACAATCCGCATCCGACACACTCTACGGGGTTAAGATCAGGCACTATACCGCAATGCTGTTCGAACTTGCCGCGGCGCGAGGCGCATCCCATTCCCATATTTTTTATAGCGCCCGCAAATCCGGTCATTATATGGCCTGTTATATGCGTAAGAGCTAAGAGGCTATCGCAGTCGGTTATATCCGAGGCTATCTTGACTTTAGAGAAGCGTTTTTTGTTTATCTCCACATCGGTGTAGTTCCTTCCCCGGAGTCCGTCTGCTATTATGACGGGCACATTCATATTTTGAAAGCCGAAGCCATGGCTATAGGCTAATTTTAAATGGTCTACGGCATTCGTCCTTTTGCTCTGCTTGTACAGGACATTCGTATCGGTGAAGAATATATTGTTCGTTACAGATCGCAGACGTTCAACAAGCCCTTTGAGCCAATCGGCTTTTATGTGCCCCGTATTCCCTTCCTCTCCGAAGTGTATCTTGATGCCGGTGTAATCGTCTTTTCTTAGAAATCCGAGCACTCCGGAGGCATCGATGAGCGTATCGAGCTTCCGGGCTATTGCCTTATCCGGATCGTCCCTGCTGACCTTGACCATAAATACATCGCTTGCCATATAACGCCTATTCTAATCTGCCGAGAATCCGTATCGGCCTATTCTTTTGCCGAGTGACCAGTATTCACCCTGATTATACACTATGGGAGCGGCTTTGGAATAGTCGACATTGCCTTCCCTGTTAAGAATGGATGTATCACGGTGAACTTTAACCACCTCGCCCATGAACATGTCGTGGGCGCCAAGGCTCAATATCTTGGTCACTTTGCATTCAATGTTCGCGGGGCACTCTTTTATCATGGGACTCTTTATTACGGAAGAGGCGGTTTTTGTAAAGCTGCAGAGACTGAATTTATCTTTATCACGTCCCGACACGGTGCCGCAAATATCGGTCTCTTTGAGGAAGTCACACGTGGGGATATTTAATACAAAATCGCCTGTTTCTCTTATGATCTTATTGGAATGCCTGGAAGGCCTTATGGAGACGGTTAAGGTGGGCGGATTTGAGCAGGCCACCCCGCACCATGCTATCGTTATTATATTCGCCAAATCCTGATTTCCCGAGCTCACAAGAACTACAGGGGCGGGATAAAGGGCTTCGGTTGGCGACAGTTCAATCTTTGGCATGGAGAGAGCTTATTGCTTCGTCTTAAGTTTCAGCCGGTAAGTCTTTCGTCTCCTGACTTACCTTCTTTACGGTGGTCTTAAAGCACCTTTGTGTGCAGAAATATTTTCCGTTCCTGTAATAATAGCGTTTCTTCTTTATGGATTTTTTGCAGACGGCGCAATTCGACGGCTTCTCAATTTTCTTCTCTTCCGGTTTCGGAGCGTTCGCTTTCGGAGCTTCAGCTTTCGGTAGCTCCTGTTTGGGCTCTTCAGGCTTCGGCGCCTCTACCTTCTCTTTATTTTCTTCGCTCATCATGTCCTTTCCAGCAATTTAAGTCGCACCTATTCTACAGACAAAAATAAGGGGAAGAAATTTCTTTCTATCCCCTTATTTTTGAGTGCAATATTACTTGCCCTTAAATACAAACTCCGGTTCCAACACTGGATTGTATCCTTCCGGTATCGGGAATGGGAATGTCACCGTCTCGTACACGCCGGCGCCAGTCCTTACGATCGTCATTCCGACTCCTTTTGCCAATCCAATAGTAATACCAGAGAGAGGATTATCTTCTACGCTTGTGTCGTAAATGTTTTTAGGTAGTTCTACCCAGCCAGTTACGATATTCGCGACTCCTCTGTATAGTTTCTTCCCCATATCCTGAGCATAGCTAGCAGAAGCCATGTTAAGGATCATCAATACAGCAACGCATATAATTATACCCTTTAATAAGCTTTTCATCTTGTTTTTTCACCTCCTTTACTGTAGATTTGCTCCAAGTATAACACAGGTAGCGTGATTTGTCAAGGTCTCCCCGGCACAATTAATCTATTTTTTGCCCTTTGTCTGCGATTTTAGTATCTCTTCGACCGCCTCGGATATCCTGTCCCTGTCCTCGGGCCGGACATCTATGAACTCTATTCCGGTATCGTAAATATAACTACCTTTTTGTTTAGGCTCGGACTTTTTCACCACCCACACTACGGTGCCGCCGCATTTTATAGGCGGCCGGGTATCTTCGAGAAAGAGCTCCAGATCCACCCCCTGAAATAGGCCGAGATCCTCCTTTATCAGCACACATATACCGCCTGCGCCTATATTCTCCGTATGCGTCGATATAGTCTTGGCCGTGAGCCTCTTCTTTATTGTGATGAGGCATTTATAGCTTGCTCTTGGAAACTTCCTTCTGTTTATTCCATTCCACATAAAATGCATCTCCTCTCAAACACTTGATTTCAATACACGCTACAGTATACATAACGAATACCCAAAAAGCAAGAAATAATAATTCATTTAAATTCATTTAATAATTCATTTGCATTGGGCGATACCTGGGTATATACTCTTGAGTAGATATGTATAGACAATTTTTCGGCCTAAAAGAGAAGCCCTTCAACATAACCAGCGACCCCAATTTTCTTTATTTAAGCCGCGTTCATAAAGAAGCTTTTGATCACCTGATATACGGAGTGAAAGAGAGGAAGGGATTCCTCGAGATAACCGGCGAAGTAGGCGCGGGCAAGACGACGCTCTGCCGCGCTTTGTTGAACCATCTGGATATCAACACAAAGAGCGCCTTTATCTTCAACTCCACCCTGCCCGAGGCGCAGCTGTTCCAAACCATCCTGGAGGACTTCGGTGTGAGCGTAGGCAAAAAGACCAAAGTCTCGATGTTGAGGCAGTTCAATAATTTCCTGCTCGAAGAACTCTCGAAGAACAATAACGTCGTCCTGATCATAGATGAAGCCCAGAATCTTAAGGCTCAGGTCCTGGAGGAACTCAGGATACTATCGAACCTGGAGACGGAGAAAGAGAAGCTATTCCAGATGATACTGGTGGGACAGCCGGAACTTAAGAATAAACTCAATGCCCCAAACTTGAAACAGCTGCGCCAGAGGATAGGGGTCCGGTTCCATATCACGTCCTTGCCAAGCGATGAAACGGGCGACTATATATATCACAGGCTGAAAGTCGCCGGATCGGACGGCAGTATAAAATTTTCCGACGGCGCCCTGGATACGATATACAAATATTCAGGTGGCATTCCCCGCCTCATAAATACGGTGTGCGATAAAGCGCTGCTATCGGCGTATGTCCTGGAGACGAAATATATAGACTCCAATATAATAGAAAAGTGCATTAAGGAAATAGAGGGGTTAGTTTTCGCAACATGAGTATTATACAGGAAGCGCTGAAGAGGGCTCAGTACAACTATGCGGGCAAGAAGAGGCCGCCGCAGGCGTATGAGAAGCCCGTGCAGGAACCGGCGGCTCCCGTCCCCGGAGAGGCCATTGACGCGCGGGCGATGACCAAAAAGATAGCCGTCGTAGTATACCTTATTGTGCTGCTTGCTTTAGTCACAGGTTTTGGAATGAGAGCGCTGTTTTCAAAAATGGTGGCCATGGATAAGGAAAAAAGATCGAAAGATTTAATAGTGGCGGCGCAGGAAAATCCCCCCGATAAGGCGGCGCCGTCCGCTCCTTCCCCCGCAACCGCTGAGCAGGCAATCGAAAAGCCGCTGGCTATGGTTTCTTCCGCACAGACAAATCAAGTTCCTAGTCTCGTACTGAACGGCATAATGTATACCGAAGTGAGGCCCAAAGCGATAATAAACGGCACAGTGGTCAGGGAGGGCGATGTGATAAGCGGGGCCACCGTTACTTCCATAACTAGAAAAAATGTCCTGTTAAAGTACAATAATGACAATAACCAGGTTGAGGTGACTCTTAAGCTCAAGGAGTGATCTCGTCCTCAGAGCTTTATATCTTCAGTTCAAGATTGTGTATCTTGAATCCCGCGACGTCCAACGCTTCTATCTCTTTGAAACCCTTGCTGAGGCACAGATTCATGGCGTCTTTCATCCTGTCGGTGCATCTGAAGGCTATGCGTTTGTAATCCTTCTCTCTGCAGAACTCTATCGCCTTGTTGAGAAGTTCCGTGCCGTAACCGCGTCTGCGGTGTTTAAGGTCCACAAATAATCTTCTTAAGAGGGCGCTCTCTTTAGAATCCTCTTTTATCCCCACAGTGCCTACGATATCGCCGCCTTCTTCTATGACGATAAATGAGTCTTTCTCCCCCCCATAGACTTCATCTATCCTGGCCAGATCGCTGTCGGAATAGGCGTTCTTGTCGAACGGATATTCTTTGGTAAGTATGGACAGTATAAGGTCCTTTACGCCGATGGCGTCAGTCCTTGAGAATGTCCTTAAGGTATGCATATATATAAACCTTTCCTTAAATTGAGTAAACGTCTCTTTATGGCCGCGACTATCACGCGGTCCGGTACCGCCTCCACTATGCGGACATCTCCCGTGGCGCAAGGGAGCACAAATCTATTCTTGGCTTTCGCGAACTTTTTGTCATGCAGATGAGCTTCATATATCGAGCTAAATTTCAAACCTTCTATTTTGGTCGGGAGGCCGCACCTCTTTATGAGGCGCTCGATCCTCTCGGCGTCAGCTCTCTTTAATAGATTCAGCCCGCAGGCGATATCCGCCGCTACACACATGCCTATCGCTATCGCCTCTCCGTGGTTATATCTGTTTGAATAAGAAGAGGCCGCCTCTATCGCGTGGCCTATCGTGTGCCCGTAATTTAATATCATCCTCTTCCCTTTTTTGTCAAACTCGTCCTCTCCGACGAGGCGGGCCTTTATCCTGACTGACCGCATTATAAGAGTCTTGAGCACTTTTTTATCCAGCGCGGCGGCAAGTCTGAAGTTTTTTTCAAGATAAGCGAAAAGAGCCCTGTCTTTTATAGCGCCGTACTTTATTATTTCAGCCAGCCCATTGCACACCTGTCTCGGTGAGAGCGACATCAGGACGTTTATGTCGGATATGACGGCTTTTGGCTGATAGAACGCTCCCGCGAGATTCTTCGCCGCTGGAAGGTCGATAGCGACCTTTCCGCCGACGCTGGAATCTACCTGGGCAAGTAGTGTTGTGGGGATCTGTACGTAAGGTATCCCTCTCTTATAGGATGCGGCCACGAAGCCGGCCAGGTCCCCTATGACACCGCCGCCAAAGGCTATTATGAAGACAGACCTCTTCTTGTCGTAGGCAGCGATATGATTCAGGACTTTTAAAAGCGTGCGGGATGATTTGGCTTTTTCGGAGTCCGGGACAAGTTCGAACTTTACGCTGATCCCGGACTTATTGAGAGAATTCTTAAGGGTTACGCCGTAGGCGCGCCGAAGGACCTTATTCGTTATCACTACGGCATCCCTGCCTATATTAAGCTTTTTGATGATGGCGCCGCTCTTAGATAGAAGGCCGGGCCCTATCAGGATATTGTAAGACCTTTCGCCTAGAGAAACTTTAACTCTATTCAAATTTTGATGGGTTACCGATTACTTTTTCGTTTCCTTCTTGGCTTCAGCCGCCGGGGCCTTAGCTCCTTCTTTTGCCGCAGGCTTCACCGCTTCTTTACCCGGTGCGCCGAGGGCCGCTCCCGCTACCGCCGCGCCTTCCACGGTTTCGGCGCCTTCAACCGCCGCCGCCTTCTCCTTCTTTATCTTGAATCTCGTTACTTTAACCTTGGGCAGTCCGAAAACGGAATCCTTCTTCTCATCCCACTTCTCTTTATCCTGAAGCGTCTTTATCCTCTCGTAACGTTTCAGAACGGATCTGGCCTTCTTATCCTTATCTGATGAACGTAGACTCGGGTGCTGTGACATTTTTACACTCTCCTTAAATTTGCGAAGCAAAAAAGTATCTCTTAGCTTCTTACCTTAACCTGACGTATGCGTCCTTATGCATCTGTTTAACCCTTTTTAAAATTTTCTGAGCGCTGGCTCTACTTTGAAAAGACCCCACGCATGCCAGGTAATAAGGCTCTCCATAGTATATATAAGCCTCCAGGCCGACCGTCTTTAACTTGCCGACTTCCTTTAGCGCGAGATCCTGCCGCGAGAACGCGCCCGCTATCACCGTATATGGCTTCGTCTTATCAAAAATTACTTGGGTCTTAGCCGCCGCTATGGGCGGACCGATCTTTGGTGTTATATTTGTCACGGCAGAGCCCCTGGAAACAACTATGGGATCTACGGTCGGCTTCGCTGATATTGCGGGTACCGCAACGATATCTTTCGTTATCGTTTTCGCCGCCGTAAACCTGGCTTGTACGGCCGATCTGCCCTTTTCCACGCCGAGCGCGAAGAATACTACCATGAGCATTATTATCCCTATCGCCGCAAATACTACCTTCTCCGGAGTTAAGGTTATTGCAAAGTCGGTTCTGGAAAATATACTGCCAAATCTCGCTTTAGGTCTTTTCGGAGATTCGAATTCAAACAGTTCCTTCTGATATTTTTCGGCTTCCATATCGCAGCCGCATTATAGCACAGCTTAAATCCAAAATCAAGGGGTCAGACCCGATGCAAGCGCAAATTAATCATTCGCGACGAGAGTGCCTATATTGAGACGGAAAAGTTTTCCCGATAGCTGTACGGATGGTGAGCTCAAGTTCCCTTTCATCTTGACCTCAAAACTCTTCCAATCGTCGGGCTCATCCTGCATTATCACGGAATGAAGTTCCTGCGGGATCTCTTTAAGCACATCCTTAGAGAAGTACATCGTTATATCCACATCCGCTATGTTATTGTAGAACAGATCGCCGGTAACGATAAGCCTCATCTCTCTTCCGCCGCCGGAAAATTTCTTTATCGTTATTCCGTTCGAGAATATTTCCACGAGCCCCACCACCTCCTTATACATCCACCGCCCTTCAAACGGCATACTGATGAGCTGCGAAAGCGTATCGTAGGCCGTCTTATTCTCGCCGGTCTTGTTCTTTAAGAAGCGGACATTTTTAAATTTAAAATCCAGAAGTACACTCTTAAGCCAGCCGGTACCCCATGAGGGCTTTATAGTCGCGCGCTGTGAGAAGAATCCGACGCCAAGTTTATTGTTGACTACCTTCAGGTCCTCAAATACCAGCCCAGCTTTTGGGTCTCTGGACATATGCTTATATGATACGCCTTGAGAATAGAGCTTTGAGACCGCAAATACCGCGATCCTGTCGAAGTTCAGGTAAGCGATAAAAAAAACTACGCCGACTATT
The DNA here is from genome assembly GCA_030695725.1 of Candidatus Omnitrophota bacterium. Classification (GTDB taxonomy): domain Bacteria; phylum Omnitrophota; class Gorgyraeia; order 2-01-FULL-45-10; family 2-01-FULL-45-10; genus 2-01-FULL-45-10. The sequence goes on along the minus strand of JAUYPN010000038.1, from coordinate 10,262 downwards.
AAGATGACCAGCAGATATCGTCGTAATCGCATCTGGCGCATTTCTCCTCGTCGCGTTTGGCAAGCTTCTCAAACTTAAGGCTCTTTATGTCGCTCCACGTATCGATAATTATCTTCTCCATCTCGGCCACCATCTCTTCAGAGATTTGTATCGGCAGCGAAATATAAGAGCCCTTCTTCATGTCCAGCTTCCTGACATCCGCCGAGACGGGCTCTATGAATACGAGAACGCCATGGCTTGCGGTCTTACCGCGCGATTGAGACCTGTCCTTTTCATAGAGAAGTTTGTAGCACACGAGCTGTCGTAAATATCCGTCGCAGTCTTCGCTCCTTAAATCGCGGCATTCGCCTATTTTCTTAAGATGATCATCCGGTTTTCCGGTCTTGTAATCTATTATCCGCACCATATTATTCTTCCGGTCCTGCCATTCCACCTTATCGTACTTGCCGGTGAATATGATATTATCGGCCAGGGTTATCATGAGTTTCTTCTCAAGATCTATAGGCATGACAGGATCTTTTGAGACGCCTTCGAACCATTCTCTTAAACTTGAGCCATTCGCCTTATTGAGGCAGTCGAGCTCTATCGAACTATCCGCGCCCTGCATCTTTAATTCATCTTCAAAAGCTTTGAGGAAAAATTTGAAGTCCGGAAATTTGATTTTTCTTTTAAACTCCTTATATGTCTCTTCCAGCGCTTTATGCACAGAATTACCGAATACAAGGCTCCTCTTCTTCGCCGCGGGAAGCTTCAGGACGTCGTTATATAAGAACTTCCGGCGGCATGACAAATAATTATTTACGCGCGTGGGGTTCAGGGAGAGGCTGCTTATCATGTCCTTCAGTATCGCCTCTGTTCCTATGAACGGGTCTTCCATGTCGGTTAGATCGATGGACCTCCCCAGGAGCTCTTCCTCGTCTACGCATTCGGACGATTCCTTAGGTATGTCTAAATGGTTCAGATATGAACTGGATACCGTATTCTCCGTCGGGCTCGCCGTAAAGAGCAATGTCGACCTGGATCTGGTCACCGCCACGTAAAAGAGCCGCGTCTCGTCATAACCGGCCAATCTTTTCAACGATTCCCTCTCTTTTATCCTCTCCTTGGTCTTAAAGAGCGATGCGGGCAGAGGTATCTTCTCAGGGATGGCGCGCGCGGGCCAGTTCTTTTTCTCCAGGCAGAACGGTATTATCACCGAATGGAACTCCTGGCCCTTCGAACCGTGAGCCGTATATATCCTCACTCCGTCCTGCGTCATCGTTACGAGCTTTCCCTGTATCGGGAGGTCGTGATCGGATCTCGTCTTCATATCGAGCATAAGATCACCCAGACGCATGCCGGGATTCGCGAGATCAGCCGTTTTTATCATATTTATGAACGATGTCACGCTCCTCAAGTCCCTTATCCTCAGTATGTTCTTATCCGCATATTCCTTAAGTATGTATCTGAACAGCCCGGAATCTTTTATATAGTTGAGGAGCGTCGTATGCACGGTCTTCGTCTGAGCGTCGTCGAGGAGCCTCCTGATCGCGTATGAGGCCTTATGGGACGAAAAATAATCGAAGAATTCGCCCATAAGCGAGACCTTCCTTACGCGTTTCTCTTTCTTTTCGTTGACGTGGCACAGGAACTTGAGTACTTCAGGATGGGGTATTTCGAGATAGTCCGATGTAAGCACCCGGTAGAGGGCCGCATCCTTCGCGTCCATATCATCGGGGCCTGTATAGTTACTGAGCAGGAGAACGTCGATAAGCTGTTTCACGCGCATTTCGCCGCTTATATCCTCTTTCCCGTCCGTAGCGTACGGTATGCCTGCCTGCAAAAGAGAGTCTATTATCTTCAATATGCTCTTCCTTTTCCGCACGAGGATGGCTATATTGTTAAGCGGGTGCGCCCTCTCTTCAGCGCTTAAGTTTTCAGAAGATGCGATCCTGTCTCTCAGCTCTTTGATCTTTTCCACTATAAAGAGCAGCTCCTCGTCCTCGGTGGTGAACTCCCTGAACCCTATCTCTTTATCCGGATAGTCTTTTACACAGACGAGGTCCTTTTCGGCCATCCTCTCTCCGATAGGTATGAGGCCTATTATATTTTTGGAAATATTCAAGAGCTCTTCGGTGGAACGATAATTATCTTTCAATGATATCTCTTTGAGGTGCGGGAAACGTTCTCTGAACAGTTTAAAATTCCCCACGCTGGCGCCCTGGAACCTGTATATCGACTGATCATCGTCGCCAACACAGCATAGGTTGGGGTCATTATGATCGAGAAGCGCGAATAAAAGCTCCAGCTGCGCGCCATTGGTATCCTGAAACTCGTCGACCATGACATACTTGAACTGTGCGCGGTATTTTTCTTTTAGAGGACTCTCTCTCTTCAGCGCTTCCGTAGCAAAGAGTATCATGTCGTCGTAGTCGTATCTTCCGCGCTCGTCGAATATCTCTTTACTCTTCCCCTCTTTCAGCTTCTCGTAAATATCGTATACCACGGATAGGCACTTCAACCTTTTTATATGCTTCTCTTCGAGGTAGCCATCCGACTTGTTTTTGGCGGCATATTCGCGAAGATCCCCGGGCTTTATGCCGTCCTTCTTGAGATCCCCCATCTTTTGCAGTAGCTCCTTTATGTACATATAGGGCGCGCCGAACGGCCGTATCTCGTCAAGGCCTTTTGTGTTGTCGAGTATATATTTTACGGCCTTCACCTGTTCCACATCGTCCATCTGGACCCTGTCGCCGACATATTCGGCCGCCTCTTCCGATTCCTGGAGTATGGAGTTCGCGAATCCGTGGAAGGTAGCGATCTCGACGTCATAGCCATCCGCACCTATCACTTTGGCAAGGCGCTCTTTCATCGTCTTGGCTGCGGAGTTCGTATAAGTGAGTATGAGGATATTTTCGGGTAGTATTTTCCTGTCTTTTTTAAGTATGAAGGATGCGCGGATGGATAATAACTGGGTCTTCCCCGTCCCGGGGCCGGCCAGGACCAGGACGGGCCCTCTTATGGAATTTACGGCAAGCGCCTGTTCTTCGTTGAGGCCGGGGATCGTATCAGGCGGCTCTTCTTTTTTTAAGGAGTTTTTCAATTTTCGAAATGATCTTAGCGTTACGGGTATAGCTGTAGCCCGTCGTGGATGTGGAGCGGTGGGCCACCAATATGTTCATATCGACCAATTCTTCGAGAGCCTTCATAACTATCGCCCTCTCTTCGCGTACCCATGTCGATACACCGCGGGGCGTATCTATAGACGCCTGATTTTCGTGAAAGAACTTCATTATCTTCAGATGCAGGTCCGACTGAAGCGCTTTATCCATGCCTGCCATATCTTTCCTTTGCCAGCATGGCCCTTATGTCCTGCCTGCCGACCACCTCAAACAGGGCCTGGACAACTTTAGGGTCGAACTGTGTGCCTGAATTATCCTTCATCTCACCTAATGCTGTATCTATGGATCTTGCGGTCCTGTAGGGCCTCTTGGCTATCATGGCTTCAAAAGCGCTCACCACAGCCATTATCCTGGCGCCTAGCGGTATCTGGTCTTTCTTAAGCCCTTTAGGATAGCCGCTGCCATCGTAGTTTTCATGGTGATGGAGTATCAGGGGTATGATGCCTTTTAATGACTTCATGGGCTTCAGGATCTGCGCGCCCATCACGGGATGCTCTTTCACAAGATTATACTCTCTGCTTGTGAGCTTTGCCGGTTTTTTCAATACCTCATCCGGCACCACTAATTGTCCCGCGTCGTGCAGTAATATGGCGTATTCTACCCCTTTTAACTCCCTATCCGACATCCTCATCCTTTGCCCTATGAGAGTCGCTATCCTCAAAAAGGACGCGCGCGGCAGATATACGCCCTTGGCGCGAGTGCTTACTATGGTAGCGAAGCTCTTTATGATGCCCTCGGTAAGTTTCTCCTGTTCCTTATAGAGCTGGGCGTTCTTTATCGCTATAACAGCCTGCTCGGACAGAGTCGACATTATCTCCTGGTCGAATGATGTGAATGGCCTCTTATCCACTTTATCATACAGCGTTATGACGCCTATGACATCCTCGTCTATCAACGGCGTAGCCAGGTGGTCTTTATCCCTGATTGGCCTTCCGAACTTCACGGCCTTTCCCGGCGACCATTTACCGATCCGGATCTTCTTTAATTTTGATTTTCTCTCCCTCAAGTCTATGGTGACCTTGGGTAAAAGGAGTTTCCTGGTGGAGTCCACAAGCTTTATTGAGCACCTGTTCGCCCTTATTATCTGTAGACTCAGACGCGCCACTCTCGGCAGAAGCTCGTTCATATCGAGGGTCGATCCTATCAGCCTGTGCACCGTGTGCACGGTGGAGAGCGCTATAGCGCGGGGCCTTATCGTTTCGTAAAGCTTTGACAGCTCCAACTCCTTCTGTACTTCTCTCACTATAGCGTCGGTAAATGCGGCAAATACATCTATGACCTGCGGGGATACGTCACTCTTTGTGTAGCACGTTCCAAGGTAGCCGTACAGTTTATCGCCCTGAAATATGGGATATACGAATCCGTGCAGGCCCTCGACGCATTCAAACCGGACCAGCGTCCTTGCCCTGCCGCATTTTTTAACTATGCCGTAGAGCATTTTTATACAGCCGCTTTTTTTGCCCGAACCTTTCAGAAACGGGCAGGTGTCCGAGATGATCTTCTTCATGTCGGATAATTTCGGATAAGGCTGTTCTATTAGCCACCAGAGAGCTGAATTCAGGCAGACACCGAAGCACTCCTCTTCCTTCTTGAGGCTTATGCTCTTCTTGAGTCTGTCGAACAACTCCTTTTGGTATTCCCTGTTATTCTTTATCTCGTCCATAACTTAATTATAGTTTGCCGCGCGCTCATTGTCAACCTTTCGGCGTGTCGTGGATCATCTCTTGATGACCTTGAAACTCCATACGGTATCGTGCCGGCTCCAGACCCCCAAGGATGCGTCGCGCTGCTCGACGTACCAGCTGTAGGTGACGCCGTCCTCAAATTTGTCCGCGGGGACGTCGATAGAGAAAAGACCCTGTCCCAGTTCCTCCGATACTATAAAATCGTATTTAAAACCTTTGATCAATTTGAACCGGTACGCGTCCCTGCCCCCTCCGGGAACCGGAGAGTTCTTCCATTTAAATGTTATGCCGGGTTTTTCGGCCAGGTCTATTATAGTCTCATCGCCCGGTGAAAGAAACGGCACATTGGGTACGTCGCTCCTCCTGCCGGCGGCAAACGACGTCGCGGCAAAAATGATAACTACCACCGTTAAGATCAGAGCCGAAAAAATAGTCTTCTTCACGCTTTACCTCCCCTTAATATAATTTTCTATTGAGCGATCGTATGTCTTTTCACCGGCCTTATCGAAATAGCAAGCCGGAAGCTCACCGCTTGATCTGTGATACGCCAGGCATTCGCAGCAGATCCCGTGCCTGGGGCATCCCGAATAAGTGCAGTTACAAATTGAATTATTCTTTTCGCTATTTCCACAACTCGTCATTTTCTTGCATGCTCCTTGGGTAACTACCCCTTGCACTTCCTCATATCGGCTTTAAAACTTATTCCTGTCGCACCTTTACGAATTGCCTGACGACCTTCCGCTACTGCCTTCAAGAGCTCTTTATCGCGAAGATCGTATGTTATCTCATTAATCGCGAAACGTGTCATTTTGAGATAGCTATTTCTGCCGAGCTCTTTCTCTATTCTATCGAACGATTTTACTTTTCCGTCCTTAACGTCTTTTTCAGCCCGCTTAATTCTCTTTATCAACTTAGCATTAGACAGAATGCTTAAGGTCTCAAGTAAACTTTCTTCTAAGGCCTTTTCTTGCCCAATTAAATTGATATTTTTCATTTTAGTACCTAAAATATTCTTCGAAAAACTTCCTGATAAACGTCTTTTCTGTTGCCTATTATTAGTATAATAATACTAGAATGTTCTACTCTGTATATGACCCGCCAGTCGCCGACACGAAGCTTGCGATAACCTTTCAGGCTTTGACGCAAAGGCTGGCCAAACATGACAGGATCTCTGAGGAGCCGCGTTTCAATGGCTTTACTAATTCGCGATTTTATGTTAGCGGGAATGTCGCGCAGGTCTTCCTTGAGCACATCAGGGTGATAGATCAGCTTATATTGCATTACCTGCCCCATATCTGCTTGTGAGTCAACGCTCTCTTATGGCTGAAAGTCCTCTCTCTTATTTGAGCTTGCTTTACCCAGTAGGTATCTTCGCAGAATTCCAGAGCTTCTTTTATAAGATCACGAGCTTTCAGAGAAAGGGATATCCCTTCTTTTTTAGCCATCTTTACTATAGCAAAATATACAGGCGGTTCCAAAACAACATTTAATCTCGGCATTTTAGTTGCCATAACATTCACCTCTCATATTGAGTGTACCATAAGTGATGAACCTTGTCAAGGGCGACGCCTGCTAGGTACAAGAGCCAGGCCTGCCTCAAAAGCGCCCGGCACCTACTCTATTTTTTGCTTCTTTTCGACTAAAGTAATTTTAATATCTTCGAATTTGTTTCCATCAATTTTTAATTCAAGCTCAAATTCTAAGGGATAAAAATTATCTGAAAAAACAGTAAAAAATAAACGCTTACGACATGGCGTCCTAATTTGGTATTGACATTATCTTTGTTTCTTAGCCTGTTAAGACCTAAGCCTCTAGTTATGTGGAGCACAATAATGGCGTTAGATCTCTTGCCTTGCCACTGCGATGGGTTTTGTGAACGGCCATTATATTTTTTTCGCTCTCACCGCAAGTTCCGCCGTCCGCAGGAAGCGAAAAAATTTAATTAAAGAACAATATTGAGATTGCTTCGTCGGCCTGAAGGCCTCCTCGCAATGACGACTATTTCTTTTAGTGTCCCATTCAAAACGGAGTATGGCACGTTGGGGACAGACCCTACAATGCGTTACACTCTCTCGTATGGCTCGAAGAATTTTTTGTACTCATCGAGCGCGTATCTGTCTGTCATGCCCGCGATGTAATCGCAGACGACCCGGTGCTTATCTTCTTTCTTCAGGCGATTGTGGGTTGACGGCGGAAGCTGTTCGGGTTTATCGAGGTATACATTGAATAGCGAGGTGATGAACCGGTAGGCTTTGTTGGACATTCTGACGACTCTGTAGTGCTGATACAGATTATTCTTAAGGAATTCCCGTATCGGTTTACGCATATCCCCGGCTTCTTTGGAGAAGGAGACGAGCCTGACGGGAAGCTTCAATATGTCCCGCTGTTTGCGGATCTTGTAGCGCCTGATATTATTCTCGGTCTGCACCAGCACATCCGTGACCTGATCGTTGATCATCGAACGGATTATCTGATACTTTCGCACCTCATCTTTTATGCCGGGATATGCCTTGCGGATCTCCCTGTCTTTTTTGGTCCATGCAGGAATAACATTGAGGTCTTCTTCTCTTATGAGCTTGCTCATTATCCCGTCATCAAGATCATGATTGTCATACGCTATCTCATCGGCGATGTCGACTACCTGTATCTCCAGTAGAGGCGACGCGGTAGATTCAAACGGTATGATCGGCCTGGGCAGGTCGTATGCGGTGGAGTGCTTTATGATCCCTTCGCGTACCTCATAGGTAAGATTCAACCCGGGAAAATTGGGATAGCGCTCCTCGAGATAGTCGACCACCCTTAGCCCGTGCGCATTATGGTCGAACCCTCCGTAGTCTTTCATAAGCTCATGCAGGGCATCCTCGCCTGAATGGCCGAATGGCGTGTGTCCCAGGTCATGCGCCAGTGATATCGCTTCGACAAGATCTTCGTTCAGCCTCAAAGCCCTGGCTATGGACTTGGCTATCTGGGCGACCTCGAGCGTGTGCGTTAAGCGCGTCCTGTAGTAATCCCCTTCGTGATTCACGAAGACTTGAGTCTTATACTCCAGCCTCCTGAAGGCGGTGGAATATATTATCCTGTCCCTGTCGCGCTGATAGCAGGACCTGTAGCTATGTTCGCCCTCTTTGTAATGCCTTCCCTTGGAGAACTTGCTCTTTTGCGCGTACGGCGCGAGCAGCTCCTCCCTCTTTTCGAAGTCTATACGTTTGAGCACGGAGTCCTTGGCGACGATTTATAAATTTTGTACATCACATCAAGCGATTCGGATATCACTCTTGTGCCGGAGGCCGCCGGCATGAAATTTGTATCGCCCGCCCATCTGGGCACTATATGTATGTGCACGTGGCCGGCGAAGCCTGCTCCTGCCGCCTTACCTATGTTGAGCCCTATGTTATAGCCCTGGGGCTTGAGCTTCTTATCCAGGACCTTTTTCGTCTTTACCACCAGGTCCATCAGGTCCTTCAGCTCCTCTGCCTTAAGATATTCCAGGCTTTTTACGTGCCTGAAAGGCGCCGCCATGACATGGCCGTTATTGTACGGGTAGATATTCAGGATCGAAAAGGAGTGTTTCGTCCTCTCCAGCACGTATTCTTTGGGGTCACAGAATATGCACTTCTTAATTTTGCGCGAATATATGTATTTGCTTCTCCAAGGAGCCCAGAGAATATCCATTTTAGCCCTCATTTTTTAATCTTGCCTTAGCGTCCTCAAAGAACGGCTGGGCGAATTCGCTCGACCAGGTCTTCTCTTCAAAAGGCCTCTCTCCCACCGTCTTAAGGAATTTTTTGAACTCTTCTGTGTAGCTTCCATAAATGTGGAAACTGTCGCTTATATCCACGTATCTTCCTACTGTTACTTCTTTTTTTATTCTCTTCGATATCTCTCTCGCTATCATGGCCTGAAGATCCGTGAGCGCGAATATATTCATGAAGCTCGCCTTATATCCATCGCGCGATCTCCAGTGTGTATTCATATTCAGCGATAACTTTTCGTTTTGCCTCTCCACCAATCTGCACCATATTCTTTGTAAACACGGCGGGTCGTCCGTGAACGGGTCCGTGCCGGGGTTCCAGGTTATGGCTTGCGCGCGCCGCGAATAAGTCCTCTCGGATAATTTCCTTATGATATATTCTACCTGGTCGACGGTCTTGCCTTCGGAATTAAAGCCGAACATTCTCTGGTGATAAGTGTATGTCCACTTGCCTTCTTCCGGTTTGATCCAGTGGTCGTGAATTCCAAAAACAACTTCCTGCCTGTAGACTTCCAGGTCCTCCAGGCCTCCGGGAAACGCCCTGTGAATACGCGGTTCCTCCATCGGCTTATTGATCGCCATTATCATGGTGCAGTCTTTGCTCAACGGGTCTAAAGGCTTATCATATTCCGTCTTTATGGATAGCCCGTCTCTCCATGTGGCGATGACAGCCTTCTCCCATACTTCCGGCAGAGTCCTGCCCTCTACTTTTATTACCGGTATATCTTTCATAGTACACGATAGCCCTTCTTAAGTTTAAAGCTAAAAGTGAAAAGTGTAAAACTAAAACGTAAAGTGTAAAACTTTACATTTTGCACTTAAACTTTACGTTTTTCGCTTTGCGCTTTTCGTTTATATTTCTACTATCTTTCCTTCAATGTACTTATCCGTGACCTCGAGGATGCCGTAAGAGTTCTTTGACGCGAATATCTTGTCCGTGGGGCTTCCCGGGTTAAAATAGAGCACTCCGTCTTTCTTTACATTCATGGCCGCGTGAGAGTGGCCGAAGACCAGGACATCGATCTTGTCGAACTCTTTGCGCACCGTCGGCATTATTTCGGACGGAGCTCCGTAACCATGCGTAAGGCCTATCTTGAATTTCCCTATGTTTATTATTTCTTTGGAGTTCAGGGCCGCGCACAGCTCTTTTGAGTCCATGTTTCCGCAGACGGCCTTAGTCTCTTTCAGGGACTTAAGTCTTTCAAGCACACCCGCGTCTATAAGATCTCCAGCGTGGAATATCATATCCACGCCCTCTATCGCTTTGTATATCTCTTCCGGCAGATCCTGCGCGGCGACCGGAATATGCGTATCCGAAAGCACCAGTATTTTCAAAGCGCCACCATCCTTATCTTGCCGTAAAGGCCGAGAAGCCCGTTAAGCGCGGCTAGGTCCCATATCGATATCTTGAGCTCCTTTGCCAGGAGCTTGGCGTTCTCATCCATTCCCCTTAACGGTATGATTATCCTGTTCGCTACTTTGTAATCGGAAGATTTTATATTTCTTATATAGTCTATGATATCGTTCTCCCTGACCGGTTCCTCGTAAGCCTGGACCAGCCATGAGCTCCCTCTGAAGGTAGCGGCTATGAACTGTTTTTGGGGTTGGGTCTCTTTTATTTCGACCTTCGTGAAGTGCGGAAGCTTGATATGTCTGGCGTCTATC
>JAUYPN010000029.1 GCA_030695725.1 Candidatus Omnitrophota bacterium | reverse complement strand
TCTGGCTTTGGCTAATCTGTGCCAAACCATGGCCTTCCGGCCAACGGATTTCCCTTAACCTATATGTGTTTATTATTACTCCTTTAACACAATCTGTCAATAACTTATTTCTGTTCTTTTATTTTTACGACCCCTCTATCTCTTTGAGGAATTCGAGGGATTTGAGGCGGCGCTCTATGTGGTAGTCGAGGAATTTGCGTAAGGTGGATTCGAGCTCTTTACCTACCGCGTTCGCTACTTTGATTCGCGCCACTTTTTCGAACGGCAGCGCGCGGATATGTTCTATAAATTTGACGGTCCCCTGCATTATTGCGTGCGCATTCACATCGCTCGCGAGACAATTTACACATATGAGCCCTCCCTGCGTCACGCTGAACTTTGCGCACGTATCTACTAACTTCCCGCAATTCGCGCAGGATCCAAGCGTCGGCATGATCCCCAGAAGGCTTAAGAGCTTGATCTCGAATATTCTCGCGACTCTCCGGGAACTCGCGTCTCCAGAGAGAAGCTTGATACTATTTAATAACAAGTCGAAGACCTGTTCGTTTTTGTCGCCTAGGGCCGTAACCGAATCGAGGAGCTCCGCCATATATGCCGCATACGCCAGCTTTTCAAGAGATCGCCTTATGGGGTTGAAGAACTCTATCAGATCGCACTGACTCGTGGTGAAGATATCGCTCTTTTTCCGATCATAGAAGACTATCTCGTCGTGGGATAATATTTCAAAGCTGCCCCCGCCGTATTGACCGCGCACACCACGGACGCCGCGCAGTATCCCCTTGATCTTCCCGAAATCTTTGGTGTAGAAGGTCAGGATCAGGGAGGTCTCTCTGATGTCCTGTTTGCGTAAGACAATAGCTTCTGATTTTTGGATCGGCATTATTGACGCAGTAACTGAAAGATGAGCGCTGTGGATAATACGCCGAGTATCGCGCCGGCCACGACTTCCCACGCTGTGTGTATGGAGTCCTTTATCCTATGCCGGGCTATAAGGAAGGCCATGACGAAAGCCAGCAGCATTACTATCGATTTGCTTGTGAGAAAAGCTATCACCGTCCACATCGCGAAAGCGATCGCCGCGTGCCCCGATGGCATTCCGCCGCGCAGAGGCGTCCCTCTGCGTAAAGTAACTTTTCCGAATATGGTGAGCGCCAGGACGACTATTATAGATATGAATGTCAGGTGCCACGGCGACTGCCCGAGACGCGTTATCCCTTCCTCCAGGGTAAAAGGCACCTTACCGGCAAACAGGAGATAACCCACTATGATGGCGTTGATGACCGCGAGCAATACCGCCCCGGCCGATGTGTCCTTTATGACCTTGGCTATCGGATGGAACTCCATCTCCACTATGATATCCACTATCAGCTCGACGGCCGTATTTATCATTTCGGCGATAAGAACGAGCGTTATGGCGACGGCGAGGATCATCAATTCATGCGGCGTGAAGTTCAGATATATGCCTAAAAGCAGTATGAATATCGCGAAGAGAAAATGGATGCGCATATTGCGCTCTGTCTTCACGACGTAAAGGAACCCTTCTATCGCCGCGTTAAAACTTTCGACAATCTTGCTTTCGCGCATAATATCCCCATGATGGAGCCCTGTTTCCTGAACATTCTCGATCTGGGCCCTGGCTTCTCATCATCGTAGCCCGAGAGGTGGAGGATGCCGTGTATCACATACAGAACCAGTTCTTTTTCAAGCGGCGTATTGAAGATGCGGGAGTTCCTTAAGGCCATATCAGACGATATCAATATCTGGCCGCACGAACCCAGATCGAAACTTAAGACGTCCGTAGCCCTGCCGCTGTGCTTATACTTTTTATTGACGGGCCTTATTGCCGTATCACTCAAGAAGACTATCTCAAGCTCAGTGTCTTCTTTTTTTAGGATCTTTAGAATGCTGCGGGCTATATCTCCAACAAACTTTTCGTTGATCCTGTGCTTCTTGTTGAGGCTGGAGACCGTTATACCCATTCTTTTACTTTTTTAATTTTATATTCAGCTCGTTCAGCTGCTTTTCATCGATGGCCGAGGGGGCGCTCGTCATGGGGCAGAAGGCCTTCTGCGTCTTTGGGAACGCTATGACATCCCTTATCGATTCGCTCCCGGTGAAGAATGTCATGAGCCTGTCGAGCCCGAATGCCACGCCTCCGTGCGGCGGGGCCCCGTATTTGAAAGCGTCGAGGAGGAATCCGAACCTCGTTAACGCGTCCTCGCCGCTTATCCCGATCGTTTTAAATATCAGCTCCTGCATCTTGCGGTCATGTATCCTTATGCTTCCGGAACCTATCTCAGTTCCGTTTATAACGAGATCGTAAGATCTCGAGCGCACGGATCCGAGGTCCTTGCCCTTTTCCAGGAGCCCGACGTCGTCCGGGTGGCAGGACGTGAAGGGATGGTGCTCCGACTCCCACCTCTTCTCTTCATCGTTATATTGAAACAGCGGAAAGTCCACTATCCATAAGAATTCAAACTTCTTCTCATCGATAAGGTTCAGTTTTTTTCCGAATAATTTCCTCAAACTTGACATGGAGTCGTAGGCTATTTTTTTACCGTCCGCGACGATGAATATCATATCGCCGTCCTCACCGGACATAATTTCTTTTATGGCCGACAACTCCTCTTTTGTGAAGAATTTATCTATCTGGGAAGAGAGGGAGCCTTTTTCCACTTTAAAATTTGCCAGCCCCTTCGCCCCGTAGCCTTTGACAAATTCCACAAGCTCATCTATCTGCCCTCTCGAATATGCGCCGCAGCCTTTGGCGTTTATCGCTACACACAAGCCGCCTTTTTTTATTGTCTCGTGGAATATTTTGAACTGGCAGTTCTTTACCAGGTTCGTTATCTCCACGAGCTCGAGGCCGAATCTCGTATCAGGCTTATCGCAGCCGAACCTCGCCATGGCCTTGGAATACTTTAATCTCGGAAAAGGGGTCTTTAAGTCTACTCCTATGGCACCTTTGAACACCTTCTTCATCAGGCCTTCGGAGATCTCGTATATATCTTCTTCGGTTACGAACGACATCTCGATATCGAATTGTGTGAACTCGGGCTGTCTGTCGGCCCTCAGGTCTTCGTCGCGGAAACATTTTGCTATCTGAAAATACCTGTCGAGCGACGAGACCATAAGTATCTGCTTGAAGAGCTGCGGTGATTGAGGCAGAGCGTAAAACATTCCCGGATTCACCCTCGACGGCACGAGATAATCGCGCGCACCCTCGGGGGTGGATTTTGTAAGTATCGGAGTCTCCACCTCTACGAAATTCCTTTCGTCAAAGTAGTCGCGGGCGAGCTTGCACACCTTATGACGAAGCCTTAAGGCCTTCTGCATCGACGGCCGCCTTATATCAAGGTATCTGTATTTCAGCCTTGCCTCTTCCGAAATATTGATCGCGTCCGTTATCTCAAAAGGAGGAGTTAAAGACTTATTTAGGATCTCTAACTTCTGGGCCCTCACCTCGATCTTGCCTGTCGGAAGCTTATCGTTGTTCGTGCCCTCAGGCCTTGATTCAACACTTCCCTCTACTCTTATAACGAACTCCGAACGCAAGCCTTCGGCCTCTTTGTGTACCGCCTGATGCGTCTTTGGGTCGAATATTATCTGAGTCAGTCCGTATCCGTCCCTCAGGTCAATGAATATGAGACTGCCATGGTCTCTTCGGCCCCCTACCCAGCCGCATAATTTGACCACCTTACCTATATCCTTCTCATTCAGTTCCGAGCAAGTATGTGTCCGCAGCATTTACAATCCTCTCTTCGTCATTGCGAGGGCCGAAGCAATCTCTTTTATAATATTTTCAAATTTAATACTGCTCTGCTCTTTCGTCTTCATATCGCGCAGAGCCGCCTCACCTTTAACGATCTCGTCTTCGCCTATTATCAGTACAAACTTGGCGCCCACTGAGTTCGCCTCCCTCATCTGAGCTTTCAGAGACTTCTTTTCATAATCTATTTCGCACGAAATTGCGTTATTCCTTAAATCGTTTATTATGCCGAATGCTTTTGCATAGGCCGCATCGCCTATGGCGGCGATAAATATGTCCGGTCCGTTCGATTTCTTATCTCTGTCCAGAATCATCATCATCCTATCCACCCCAAGGGCAAAACCGCACGCGCCTACATCCGGCCCTCCCATATCTAAGGAAAGATTGTCATACCTGCCGCCGGCGCCTATTGCGTCTTTAGAGCCCAGTCCTCCGTGCGTGATCTCGAATACGGTCCTCGTATAATAATCGAGCCCGCGGACGATATATGGGTCTATCTCGTACTTTATGTTGAGCATATCGATGAACTTCAGGACTTCTTCGAAGTGAGTTTTGCATTCGCCGCATATGAATACGGCTTCTTTGAATGTATCTCTTACAACTTCCCGGCAGCCGTCATTTTTACAGTCGAGCACCCTCAAGGGATTCATCTTTATCCTTCTCTTACAGTCTTCGCAAAGATGCTCGCCCTTCTTATTCGAGAAGATCTCTTTCAGTATCTTTGACAGCTTCTTCTTGTCTTCTCTGCACCCCAAATTGTTCAGTTTTATCCTGTACCCTTTAACGCCGGCCTCATCCAGCAGTTTGGCTGATAGCGCTATCACCTCCGCGTCGAGAGCCGGATGAAGTGACCCTATGGCCTCAACTCCTATCTGATGGAATTGCCTCAAGCGCCCCGCCTGCGGTCTCTCGGCTCTGAACATCGGTCCTATGTAGTATAATTTTCGAAATTGCGAGGTCTTGTCGAGATTATTTTCAATATAAGAGCGGATGATGGAAGCCGTCCCTTCGGGCCTCAGGCTTATATTTCTTTCACCTCTGTCCACGAAAGAGAACATCTCTTTGGTCACTATATCGGTCTCCTCGCCTATATTCTTCACAAAGAGAGCGGTCTCCTCTATCACAGGCGTGCGTATCTCCTGATATCCGAATAATTTTAAATTGTCGCGGGAGATCTTCTCTATTTCCTGCCAGATGCCGGATTCGCCGGGCAATATATCTTTCGTCCCGCGTATAGCCTTTATCACTTCATTACCCTCTTCTTCATCACCATGCCGGCTTTAAACGATGCTATCCTTTTCTCCGGTATCGGAACCGTTACTCCGGTCTTAGGATTCCTGCCGACCCTCGACTTCCTAGATTTAACCTTGAATATGCCGAAGTTCCTCAGCTCCACAGTCTCACCCTTAGTGAGCGCCTCTACGATACTATCGAGGGCGCCCTGGACTACTCTCTTTACATCTATCTGTTTCAATTCGGTATCTTCGGCTACCTTGATAACTATATCCTTCTTCGTCATTTTAAAACCTCCCATAATTTTTTTGTTATACCCTCCTCAAAAAATTTTTTAATGAACACGGCCATAGGATTGAATTGATCGAGCCGCCTCTTCTTATTCCCCAGCCTCTCAAGTATGTTATTCAGGAAGACGTAGGAGTCTTTCCAGTCCCCCTGAAGCTTCTTCAGATTTTTTTCCGCCACAAATCTTACGTTGTCTATTCCCAAAATGTCGTTTACCGGATCAGTCAATCTCCCGTGCGGCATATATTTAAATTCAAGGCCGCCCTTTAGTCCTTCATATTTGTTTTTTATGATCCCTTTCGTATCCAGAAACTTCTGCTCATCTTCATAACTAATGTTCTCCCTGGAGATGATATCCGAATATATGGAATGAAATTTAACCCAGAATTCGAGAAAACTTTTTACCGTCTTTATATCCGATTCGGTTTTTTTATCTATCATGGTTCGACTCCGCTCACCATGACCCTGAGCAAGGCCTTTGTTTGCATATTGGCCGCGTCGAAGGGTCATAACGCTTTATTTTACAAGGAGTTAGAAAAAAAGTCAATCTTATACTTTAAAGCTCACCACGTCTATACCCAGTATCTTTTCTATGTCCTTGATCAGTCCTTCATGAGGCTCTACCAGAAGGTCTCTTCCCGTGACGACTGTGGTGCGTTTTCCGTCAGGTTTCACGAAATTCAAGTAAACCGGTATCCTGCCGGGATAGCGCGAAAATATCCTCTTGAGGTTTTCAAGACTGTTCTTCTCTAAGCCTGCGGTAACCACGGTCACCGTGATGGCCTTGGTATACTTGGCGCGAACAGAGTCTAAGGTGACGATCTCATTGGCCACTATCTTGGGCGCCTCCTCCCTCAGGTTGATACGGCCCTTGACGAAGACTATGGCATCGGGCTTGACCAATCCCCCGGATTTTGAGAATGTTTGTGGAAATACGAGCACCTCCACGGTGCCGCTCAAATCTTCAAGCGTTATTATCGCCATCTTTTCGCTCGTTCTTCTTGTAACCGTGAACTTGACCTTGGAGATTATGCCTCCCATGAGCACTTCGTCACCATCGCGCATATTCTCAAGCCGGGTCGTATTGCAGGTGGAATACGTGTTAAGCATCTTTTCGAATCTGGCGAGAGGATGCTTGGTCACATAAAAACCTATCATCTCCTTTTCGTACGTAAGAAGCTGGTTCTCCGGCCATTCCGGTATATTAGGTATATCCTGAAATGTCTTTTTGAAATTTTCCTGATCCTCGAAGCTCTCAAAAAAGGAAAGCTGCCCGTTTAGCCTGTCTTTATGCACATTCCCCGCCACCTCAAGCGCCTTGTCTACCATCGCCGAAAGCTGGGACCTGAAAAGTTTAAGAGAGTCCATGGCTCCGCATTTTATAAGGCTCTCTATCACTTTCCTGTTGACGAGCCTCGGATCCACCTTTCCAGTAAAATCGTATATCGATTTGAACTTGCCGTCCTTCGATCCTTCGACATTGCTCAGGATCGAACCCTGAGCTTTTGTCGAAGGGTTCGATGAACTCAGGACAGGCCCTGAGCCTG
>JAUYPN010000024.1 GCA_030695725.1 Candidatus Omnitrophota bacterium | reverse complement strand
ATGATGCCCGGCATGGACGGGCTTGAGGCATTGAAAAGGATCAGAAAGATGGACAGGGATATGCCGGTCTACATGGTGACGGCCTTTTCAACCGACGAGAGATTTAAAGCGGCCAACAAACTCGGCGCTTCGGGTTTCATCGTCAAGACGGATGATCTCGCGAAGGAAATCGAAAATATAACGAGTGCTCTCGATATGTCGGCGAGATTTCATAAGAAAAGCAAATAGGGAGTAAGAGATGGCTAAAGAGAAGTTGTCCCTGGGCGAAAGCCTTGTCGCTGAAGGCGTGATAACGGCCGAGCAGCTTTCGAGGGCGGAGGAAGAATCGAAACGCACGAATCAGCGTTTAAGCAAGATCCTTGTGCGGTTAGGCTACATCGCGGAAGAGGACTTAGTCGCGTTCTTAAGCAATAAGCTATCGATACCGCATATAGAACTTGGCAACTACCTGATAGATCCGAAGATAATAGACCTTGTGCCCGAGGCCTTGGCGAGAAAACACGAACTTATACCCGTATTGAAGATAGGCAACCGTCTGACCTGCGCCATGGCGGATCCATGGAACGTCTTCGCGCTCGATGAGATCAGGTCAAAGACGCATCTCATCGTGGAACCGGCGGTCGCGACGGAAGGAGATATAAAGAAGGCCCTCAACGAATATTACGGCGCCAAGGGCAGCATGGAGGACCTGATAAAGTCTATTGACGAGGAGAAGCTCGGCCTCGGAGACGGTAAAGAGATGGACTTGAAGAAACTCCAGGGGATCGTAGAGGAGCCCGTAGTAATAAAATTAGTGAATATGATAATGATGAAGGCGATAAAGGAGCGCGCCAGCGATATACATATAGAGCCGGAGGAGGACGCCCTGAAGACGCGCTTCAGGGTTGACGGCATGCTTCACGAGGTAAGCGCTCCGCCCAAGCACCTGCAGTCGGCGATAATCTCGAGGCTCAAGATCATGGCGGACCTGAATATAGCCGAAAGGCGCGTTCCGCAGGACGGCAGGTTTACCATAAAGATGGAAGGTAAGCAGATAGACGTCAGGATGTCGTGCGTGCCCACTATCTACGGAGAGAACGTCGTGCTGAGGCTGCTCGATGCCGCAAGCGCTGTTCTTAGCCTTGAAGACCTCGGCTTCTCGAAAGATACCCTCGCAAAATTTGACAAACTTATCCGCCGGCCTCACGGGATAATACTGGTCACGGGGCCCACCGGCAGCGGTAAGACCACCACTCTCTACGCCTCTTTGAATAAGATAAACACCGTGGAGAAGAATATCATAACGGTCGAAGATCCCGTGGAATACAAATTACCCGGCATAAGGCAGATACAGATAAATAACAAAGTGGAGCTGACGTTCGCGAACGGCCTGCGCTCTATCCTAAGGCAGGATCCGAATGTCATAATGGTCGGCGAAATGAGAGACCATGAGACTGCAGAGATCGCGATACAATCGGCCCTGACGGGGCACTTAGTATTCTCGACATTGCATACAAATGACGCTCCGGGCGCCGTGACGAGGATGATCGATATGGGAGTAGAACCTTTCTTGGTCTCGTCATCCGTCATAGCCGTATTGGCGCAGCGGCTTGTGAGGACCATCTGTCCCGAATGTAAAGGGAAGTACGCCCCGACGAAGGAAGAACTGAAAGACTTAGGCGTCAGCGCCTCCGGAAAGGCCGAATTCTATCGCGGCAAGGGCTGCCCGAAATGCATGAGCACGGGCTATAAGGGCAGGATAGGCATATACGAGCTGATGATCCCGGATGAAAAGATACGCAATGCCGTGATCTCGAAATCCTCTACGGATGAGATACGGAAATTGGCGCTCGCTGGCGGCGGGATGGTAACGCTTAAGGACGACGGCATCCGTAAGATCAAAGATGGCCTCACAACGGTCGAAGAGGTCCTGAGGGTAACGGAAGAGGATTAGCTTGGGCAGTATCCTGGAAAAGATAAATCGTTTCTATAGGCTCGGGGGCGTTCGCTCTACGGCCATGGAGAATGAGCGGCTCAAGGATGAGATTTCGAATGTATCCCACGAACTTAAAGCCCCTCTCGCCACCATAACGGAAGCTCTCTCCCTCTTATCGGAAGGCTCATTGGGCGCCTTAAGTGAAAAGCAGAAAAAGTTTCTCGATCTCTCGATCCAGAACGCCCGACGCCTTAACCGTCTTATAAACGGATTATTGGATTCCGCCTGCAGGGAAAACTCCAAACCCTCCATAAAGAGAAGCCTCTTTAGTATCACCGATACTGCCAGGACGATAATGGACTCTTTGGACATGATCGCCAAGAATAAAGGCATCGCATTGGAAGGAGTTATCCCTGATAAAAAGATAGAGATATGGGGAGACCCCGATAAACTGAACCAGGTGATAAGCAACCTTGTTCATAACGCGATAAAATATAACAGGCCGACGGGTAAGGTTCAGGTATCCTTGGAAGAGAGAGATAATTCTGTTAATATTTCGGTAAGTGATACCGGTATGGGGATACCAAAAGACGACCTGGGTAAAGTATTCGACAGATTTTACCGCGTCAAAAGAAGCGATACAGCCGCGATCCCGGGCACCGGATTGGGGCTATCAATAGTGAAGGATATCGTCAATATGCATAAGGGCGCGATATCAGTGGAATCCGAAATAAACAGCGGGTCGAAATTCACGGTAGCATTACCGAAGAACTTAAGGAAGTAGGTTTTTATCATGGCTATGTACGATTATAAAGCGCGTGACAATAACGGGCGGCCGATTAAGGGCGTGATGGAGGCCGCGTCCAGGAATGAGCTCGTCGAGAAGTTAAAGAAGATGGGCTACATGGCGACGGGCATTTCCGAAGCCGTCTCCGGTTTTAAGATAGAGTCAATCTTTGAGAAGTTTAAAAGAATCAGGCCGGATGACATGCTCATGTTCTATATACAGCTGTCGAACATGATAAATGCGGGCATCGTCATATTGATGAGCCTTTCGACTCTCGGCAAACAGGCG
>JAUYPN010000012.1 GCA_030695725.1 Candidatus Omnitrophota bacterium | reverse complement strand
CGCGAACCTCGAGAGTAAATATTTTAAATTTGATATTTTAGTGGAACCAAAATGGTTTAAGGATGTCGTTAAGGAAGAGGCTTCGAACAAGATGTTTGAAGAGGCCCTGAAAGTAGCCTCGCACGTGCTTCACGGCTACCGTTTCGAAGATTTTGACCATATCGAGATCTTGAGCCAATTCGACGGGAAAACCTTGAAAGTTTCGAGAGACGGCCTTGAAGAGTTTAGAAAGAAGAAGATGAGTTTTAAAGATATTTTAACCGGGAGCCAAAATGGATAAAGCGGGAAATTTGATGGTCCCGACCAGGGACGGTTTCGGCCAGGGCCTCGTAGAATTAGGTAAAGCCAATGAGGATATCGTCGTCCTGTCCGCGGACCTCACGGATTCCACGAGGGCGGGCTGGTTTAAGAAGCAGTTCCCGGAACGGTTCTTTGGCCTCGGCGTGGCGGAGCAGGACATGATCGGCACCGCCGCGGGATTTGCGCTGATGGGAAAGATACCGTTCGCATGTACCTTCGGCGTATTCGCGTCGGGCAGGGCATGGGACCAGATAAGGGTCTCCGTCGCGTATATGAACCTCAATGTTAAGATCGCCGGAACGCACGGCGGAATTTCCGTAGGCCCCGACGGCGCGACCCATCAGGCGCTCGAAGAGATAGCGCTCATGAGGATCATCCCCAATATGACCGTTGTGGCGCCATGCGATGCCGTAGAGGCGAAGAGGGCGACGATAGAGGCCGCGTCCTTAAAGGGGCCGGTATATTTAAGGCTTGGCCGCGGCGGCGTGCCGGTCATTACAAAAAAAGAAGATTATTTTAAGATCGGCAAGGCGAACACATTAAAAGAAGGCAGCGACCTTACGATATTCGCGTGCGGGCAGATGGTCTCCGAAGCGTTAGCGGCTTACGAAACATTAAATAAAGAAGGAGTGAGTGCGCGCGTCATAAATCTCCATACTCCGAAACCAATAGATAAAGACGCGATAATTAAAGCGGCAATTAAGACCGGCGCCATAGTAACCTGCGAGGAGCATACGGTGATGGGCGGCTTTGGCAGCGCGATAGCGGAAGTCGTGATCCAGAACTGTCCGGTCCCGATGAAGATGGTCGGCGTGAAAGATAAGTTCGGTTTGTCGGGCGAGTCCGACGAGCTCTTCAGGCATTTCAACCTCACGGCGAATGATATAGTCAAAGCGGCGAAAGATGTTCTTAAGATGAAGAAGTAATTTTTTCTTTCTCCAGTCCGGCGGTCACTTTTGTGGCCGCCTTCGCTTGACGCAAATCGCATTAGGCATGCGATTTGCTCTGTAAAATTTCGATGGCCGTCCAACCTGCAAATGCTTGAAACTATTGAGCAGTTTGTCCGGCCTTTCTAAACCGCCATAAGGTATCGAAATTTTAAACGCCGCTTCGGCGGACCACAAAAGTGACCGCCATCTGACGTGGCGAAAAAATTTCTCGGAAGAGCAGATTGTCGGATGCCGCAAGACTATAGGGTGGGTGACACGAGGCGGCCTTTTCCAGACGCGGCGAAGTATGGATGGGGTGTCCCGAATGTAGTAAAGTTTGGTTCGGGTACATAGATACGCAATATATATCCACGAGATTGTAAACCCATACGAGCCGCTATACGAAAAGGCCGCCTCGTGGCAGGACCCGAAAAATTAACGATCATCAAATATATCTTATGACCTCGATCACACTCACCGCCCCTGCGAAAGTAAATCTGTTCCTCAAAATCCTGAATAAACGTAAAGACGGTTGCCATAATCTCATAACTCTATTCGAACGCGTTTCCCTTGCCGACGAAATCAAGATTTCGAAGATCCCGCATGGCATAAAGTTAAAGTCAGATAAGTTTATTACCGCTGATCCAAAAGATAATTTGGCCTATAAGGCTGCCGAATTGATCCTTAGATATATAAGGACGGATAAGGGGTCAAAAGGGGTAAACATAAAGGTAAAGAAGGGTAAGGTATGCGGCGGCGTTGATATTCGTATAAGGAAGAATATTCCCATTGCTGCCGGGTTAGGCGGCGGTAGTTCCGATGCCGCGAGCGTCCTCATGGGTATAAATAAGCTGTATAGCTTAAAGCTAAGGACGATCGAGCTTGTAAAACTTGCCAAAAAATTGGGCGCGGATGTCCCGTTCTTTGTCCTGGAGGCGCCTTTTGCCATCGGAAGGTCTATAGGGGACAAGCTTGAAAAGCTAAATACGAATATATGCCTTTGGCATATTATAGTCTCGCCCGGACCCAAGATGTCCACTAAAGAGATGTATGATGCGTTCGACGTTTCCACGAAGGACTTGATCCCTCGACTTCGCTCGGGATCAAGTACTGAGCTTTTGTCGAAGTACTTGACAACAGATTTTGCCGATGATAAAATAAATCGACCTTTAAGGCGATCCATGGATTTCAACGCGGCAGAATCTATGCTTTATAACAACCTGGAAGAGATTGTAATATCCAAAAAACCGGTTACAGGCATGATTTTAGAACGCTTGGCCTCTTCAGCAAGCAGGAGATCCATCGTGGCGGGGAGTGGGCCGAGCGTATTTTGTCTGTGCCTTTCACGAAAGGAGGCGATAACGGCAAGAAAGAAGTTACTAGGTAGCCTGCCGGCTCGGGACAGGAATGGCTGGCAGATATTCATCGCGAAAACAGAATATCAAAAAATTTGAGGGATAAACATCATGGAGATCACAGAGGTAAAAGTTTTTTTGAAGGAAGGGCAGGATAAGAAATTAAAGGCTTACGCGACGATCACTCTAGACAACTGCTTTGTCGTACGGAACGTGAAGGTGATAGAAGGCAACAAAGGGTTATTCGTCGCTATGCCTTCGAGAAAGATGAAAGACCCTTGCCCTAAGTGCGGCTTCAGGAACTCGGTGAGGACGAAATTCTGCAATCAGTGCGGCTCATCACTCCCACAGACCGAGCCGAGGCCGATCCAGCCGGGAGATGATATGTCGAGACAATCCGAGCACAAAGACATCGCCCATCCGATCACGGCGGAATGCAGGGACTACATCCAGAAAAAGGTCCTCGATGCTTATGACAAAGAAAAGAAGAGCCCAACGCCCTCAGCCGGTTCATATAAACCGAGCGGCCAAACAGCGGCGCCTTTAGCAGCGCCTTTGACAGCGTCTTTGAGAAAACCCGCGGTGGTCGAAGAGGATAACGATATAGAGCTGTAGATTCACTGCCCGGTGGTGTAATGGTAGCACACCAGC
>JAUYPN010000075.1 GCA_030695725.1 Candidatus Omnitrophota bacterium | reverse complement strand
CCTGTTCCAAAGAGAGCGGGGGGCACAAGCTGCCGTAATTAAAGATCGGGCCAACATGAATTTCAATATCGGAAAAAAATTTCAGTCTAAAATTAAGAATAGGGTGGGGCTCGACATAGGCAGTTCCTTCGTGAAGATGGTTGAGATCGCTTCATCCGGCGAAAATTTGAGCCTCGTATGCCTGGGGATGAAAAAGGCGTCCTCGTCTATCCGGGAGCCTCTCATAGAAGCGATAAGATCTTTGTCCGGCGAGATAAATGTCACCGCCAAAGAAGCCGTCATATCGGTTTCAGGCCCGCACGTCATAGTCAGGTTTGTCGCTATGCCCAAAATGAGGGACGACGAATTAAAGGGCGCTATTAAGTTTGAGGCGGAGAAACATATACCCTTTCCCATAAATGACTGTATAGTAGACCATCAGATCCTTCGAAAAAATGATAAGGAAGGCAAACTGGAGATACTGCTCGTTGCCGCCAAGAAGGATTTTATAATGAACAAGGTGTCGATCGTCGAAGAGAGCGGTTTTTCGGTAAACGCCGTGAATGTCGACACCTTTGCCTTCGCCAACGCTTTTTTAAAGAACCCTTCCCGCGCCTCTGCGGGTAAAACAGCGGCGCTTCTGAACATAGGCTCAAGTTTTACGAATGTGGGCATAGTAAGGGACGGAGTGATATGTTTCGCCAGAGATATAGTCATAGGCGGAGATGACTTCAGTCAGGCGATATCCAAGGCGCTGGGCATTGATGTAAAGGCCGCCGAAGATTTAAAGCTGTCGCCTAAGGATAGATTGAAAGATGTAACAGCCTGCACAAAGAATATCATGAATAATCTTCTGGATGATACGCGCCTTTCCTTAAGTTATTATGAAAATCAGAGCGGAAAGAGCGTGGATGAAATATGCATATCCGGGGGGTCTTCAAGCCTGCCCGGCCTTGAAACGCTCTTCCAGGAGGCGTTCGAATCAAAGCCCGTTCTCTGGGATCCTTTCGATTCGCTGGATAAGTCGCGGGGCGGATTCGATACGTCGCTTGTTGAAAAGATGAAGGGTTGTTTCGCGGTCGCCGTGGGTTTGGCGTTAAGATAAAATAGGATTTCATGATAGAGATAAACCTGCTTCCGGAAGAGATCAGAAGGAGAAAACGTTCTCCGGTCAGGACGGACGTTTCCGCGATGAGCGCTTCCAGCCTTCCGATACTCAGCGTAGCGGCGTGGGCGGCCGGTGCAATTTTACTTATACAGCTGGCGCTCTTTGCGATAGGCATCATGAGCGGAGGGACTTTTAAGTCCCTGTCTCTTGAGTATGAAGATATGCTGCCTAAAAAGCAGGAGACCGAAAAGCTGAAGATCCAGGTGGATAAGACGAACAAAAAAGTTAACGTCATAAACGAGCTCATGGTCAAGCGCTTCAGCTGGGAGAAGAAACTCAATTCCTTAAGCGACTCCATGACCCCGGGTATATGGCTCACGAAACTGCAGTACGATGAAAAGCTCACCGAGGTGCCCGGGACGGTTAATGCCGGTCTTGCGAAGAATAAGGGCGGTCAGGCGGAGGAAAATGTATTGTCAGGGTATCTTATTCTGTCCGGCGCGGCTTCCAGCATGGGCGAGGAGGGGACCGCGCTGATAGGGCGCTTTATAAAGAGCCTGAAGGACGACCCGGTCTTTTATTCCGATTTCAGCGATATAGAGCTCGGCACAATCAAAAGAGAAAAGTTGGACGACCAGGAGATAATGACGTTTAACATAACCTGTTTCTTCAAGACGAAATAATGAATATAATTGACGACCTGAAAAGCATCGACCTGAAGAATATTGATCTGAAAAGCATCGACCTGAAGAATACGCGTACCCAAATTTTGTTATTGACTATCCTGGCGGCCTTAGCGGCCGCGGCTCTTTATATCTATTTCGTTTTCGTTCCGCAAGTCATGAGAGCTTTTGAACTGACTGCCAGTACGGGCAAGACGAAATCAGAGCTGAAATCCGCCCGGACCGTAATAAAGGATTTTGAAAGATTGAAGGACGAACTGGAAGAGCAGAGCCAGAAAGTCGAATCGTACGAGAAGAAGCTTCCGGCCGAGCAGGAGATACCGGCGCTTTTGGAAAACCTTTCGAACATGGCCAAAGAGTCCAATATAAAGATAATCGGTATCGTGCCGGCGATGTCATATTCTAAAGAAGACAAGTCCGCGGATAAGAACCAGATATACCGTGAGATACCCATATTGATAACCGCTAAGTCCGGTTATCATGAGCTCGGGAACTTCCTGAACAATCTGGAGAACGCGGATAGATTCATGAAAGCGGCGGACATAAGCATAGAGGCCAATAAGGCATCCCCTAAAAAACATGATGTGGAGTTGCTGGTATGTACATACGTACTGCTTCCGGAAAATAAATAGTGCCATGAACAGAAGAATAGTGTATATTATTATAGTGGCGGCGTCTGTTGCGGCCGCGCTGTCGTGCTTACTGCCGAGATCAGCATCCGGGTATGAACCGAAAGGTAAGCGCGATCCGTTCGTTCCTTTATTGGGTCAGGAGAAGAGAAATCGTCCGGCCGGACTTGAGGGAGTAGCCGCCGTAGAAGACGTTCTACTTGAAGGCATAGCTATAGGGCCTTTGGGAAAGAATATCGCGATATTGAACGGCCAGATGGTGAAAGAGGCCGATCAATTCGGGCTTCTACGGGTAAAGAAGATCTCTAAAAAGACGGTCGAGCTTTCGATCGACGGAAAAGACCATACATTAAGCCTGCAGGACGAAGAAGGAATTAAAATTGGTAAGTAGCAGGACAGTTCATAGGCTGTTTATACTGTTAATTGTGGTGGCCTTTCTGTCCCCAAAGGCAAAAGCTGCCGATGAGAATAATGCAGTCGATGCCAACCCTCCGGTTGTGGAACCGGAAGCCCCCGTTCCCGAAGCTTCCGTTCCCGAAACTCCTGTTCTTGAAGCTCCTGTTAAAGAAGAACCCGTTCCCGAGGCATCTCTTAAAGAAGTGCCCGCGGAAACCCAATCCGGAAATGTCACCGTGAATTTTAAAGGCGCGGATATCAGGACCGTCCTCTCATATATATCGGAAGTGGCGGGCGTAGATGTGATCGCGTCGCCCGATGTCAAGGGCATAATAGACCTGAAACTCACCGACAAACCATGGAAGGTCGCGCTCGATATCATAGTGCGTAATTACGGTTTCGCGTATGAGAGGAACGGAGACATTATAAGGGTTGTGACGCTTGATAAGCTGCTGCAGGAAGAGGCCGTTACGCAGGCCTTCCCTCTTAACTATGGCAAGGCCAAAGAGATCACGAGCGCCGTCGAGGATATGGTAGGAGAGAGGGGTAACGTCCTGTACGATGACAGGACCAACATGGTCTTAGTGACGGACATACCGACCAATGTATACAAGATCGGCCAGGTGATACAGAGATTGGACAGAGAGACCGATCAGGTCCTTATAGAGGCGAGAGTCTTGGAGACGGTTTTGGAAGATGACGAGAGGATGGGTATCGACTGGAACATCAAGATCGCGGCAACGGGCGCGAAGAGGCCGATAACGTTCCCGTTCGACTACTACGATATAGATAACAAATACTTTAAGAAATTTTCTCCTATAGACCAGACAGGAACAGACTCGATTTCTACAGGAGCCGGCGGCGTGACGGGCAGCAGTACAACGGCCGCATTTCCATCAAACCCTAACGGCAGCGTGGCTTTCCCTTTCGTAGACATTGCCCAGGATATGTTCAAGGACTCCTTTACATTCGGTACACTTGACTTTTCGCAGTTCAGGGCCGTGTTGGAGATGATAAAAAAGAGAGCGGATACCAACGTAATCTCAAATCCGCGCATAGCCACACTGAACAATAGCCCCGCCTACATAATAGTGGGGCAGACTATAAATATGCCAAAATATGAAAGGAACTCCACTACCGGTATGATGGAGGTTTCCGGTTATGACGCGAAGGACCTGGGCATAAAGTTAAAGGTAACGCCTCACATAAACGAAAAGAGTGAGATCACGGTGGATATAGCCCCTGAGATAAGCGATTTTTTAAGATATGACACTCTCGATGCCTCAAGCGGCGTAGTGGCTCCCGTATTTTCCTCCCGTCAGGCGAATACCAAGGTCATGATAAGAGACCAGGATACGATATTCATAGGCGGCATGATAAAAGAAAATATAGTAGACGTTAAGAAGCCCGTGCCTTTTATCGGAGACCTCTTGGGCGATGTGCCGTACCTGGGGTTATTGGTTTCGAAGAAAGAAAAAGTGAAGCAGAAGACTGAGCTCATATTCTTCGTAACCGTGAAGCTGATGAAGGCGGGGGCAAATTTAAAAGATGTGCCTTTATCCGAAAAGACTTATAAACCAAATTACGATTATAGTCAAGAAAAGTGGCAGGAGACGATCAAGAAGCGAAAGATAAAATGAAACGTCTGATATTCATATTTCTAATGTTATTTGTAATCGCGCCCTTTGCTGTGTTTGCTATAGAGGAAGCTAAAGGTATAGAGGCTCCTCAAGCAGAGGCTCCTAAGGCGGAAGCGAAGGAACCCGAGCCGCTTGTGCCCGACCCGACAGAAGAAGAGGACCAGATAACTCCCGGTAATGTCACGGTAAATTTTAAAGGCGCCGACATAAGAACGGTGCTCTCCTACATATCGGAAGTGGCAGGTGTAGATATAGTGGCCGCCCCAGACGTCAAAGGCGTGATAGACTTGAGACTTACCGATAAACCGTGGAAGGTCGCTCTCGATGTGATAGTCAGGAATTACGGATTCGCTTACGAGAGAGAGGGCGACATAATCCGCGTGGTAACGCTCGATAAATTGAAGCAGGAGGAGGTCGTCACGCAGGCCATAAACCTCAATTACGGCAAGGCGAAGGATCTTGTAGTCTCCATCAAGAAGATAATCAGCTCCAGAGGCAAAGTGAAATACGATGAGAGGACCAATATGCTTATCGTCACCGACATTCCCACAAATGTGTACAGGGTGGCCCAGATACTGGAAAAATTAGATAAAGAGACTGAGCAGGTCCTAATAGAGGCCAGGATCATAGAGACGGTATTGGGCGATGATGAGAAAATAGGGATAGACTGGAACGTGAAGTTCGAGGCAAGCGGCGCCAAGAGGCCCACCACGTTTCCTTTTGATTATTTCGATGTGCGCGATAACAAATATCTTGAAAAATACACGCCTTTAGTGCTGACAGCGGCGCCTACAACAACTACTCAAACTGTTGATCTGCAGGTAACAACTACCGCAGCCGCTTTCCCTCCTCCGAATCAAGCTAATGGCGCCAAGGGCTTTCCTTTTGTCGATCTGGCTCAAGAGATGTTTAAGAATTCATTCTCCTTCGGGACGCTCGACTTTTCGCAGTTCAGCGCCGTCCTCGAACTGATAAAACAGCGGGCCCAGACGAACATCGTGTCAAACCCCCGCATAGCCACGCTGAATAACAG
This sequence comes from Candidatus Omnitrophota bacterium, assembly GCA_030695725.1. GTDB lineage: Bacteria > Omnitrophota > Gorgyraeia > 2-01-FULL-45-10 > 2-01-FULL-45-10 > 2-01-FULL-45-10. Next base: position 16,970 of record JAUYPN010000075.1, on the reverse strand, counting down.
CGAGGCGAACATACTCGTGGGCCAGACACTCAATATGCCCAAGTACGAGAGGAACTCCACGACCGGCAAGATCGAGATAACCGGTTACGAAGCGAAGGACCTGGGTATAAAGCTGAAGGTCACGCCGCACATAAACGATAAGGAAGAGATAGTGGTGGATATTATTCCTGAGATCAGCGACCTCCTGAGATACGATACGATCGACGCCAAAAACGGCATCGTCGCGCCGGTATTCACTTCGAGGCAGGCGAACACAAAAGTGATGATCAAGGACGGCGATACCATATTTATCGGCGGCCTCATAAAAGAGAGAGTCATCGACACAAAGAATAAACTACCGTTCCTGGGAGACATATTCGGAGATGTTCCCGGCATAGGTCTTCTCTTTACCAAGAAGAATAAGATGAAGCAGAAGGTAGAGCTCATATTCTTCGTGACCGTCAAGATCATGAAGAAGGGTAAGCAGCTGTCGGATGTTCCGCTTCTCGATAAGACGTATGTGCCCAATTACGAATTGAGCCAGGAAGATTGGCAGAAGACGATCAAGAAGAGAAAGATAAAGTAGGTATTGAAGATAGTTTCAAGTTTTCAAAAGACGGGCGATATGAGATTCATATCTCATCTCGACCTGATGAGGCTGTTCCAGAGAGCGCTGCGCAGAGCGGACCTGCCTGTTACCGTAACTCAGGGTTTCAGCCCACATTTAAAGATAAGCATCGATAGGGCTTTAAAACTAGGCGTCGAGAGCCTCGATGAGGCGCTGACCGTTCATGTGTCGAAGGCCGTTCGGCCCGCTCTATTCATGGAATTGTTGAATAAAAATTTGCCGGAAGGCGTGAGGATCACGAAGACAGAGGAGATGGAATAGGTCATGTCAAGAGAGATATATATAAACGTCGAGCAGCACGAAAAACGCGTCGCGGTCTTGGACAGCAAAAAGATAGAAGAGTTCTACATAGAGAGGGCCGATACCGTAAACCTCGTGGGAAATGTCTATAAGGGCAAGGTCGAATCGGTATTGCCTGGGATAGAGGCGGCTTTCGTCGATATAGGCCTCGAGAAGAACGGTTTTCTCTATGTTACCGACGTCGAGAAAGACGCCTCGGACTTTGACCGCCTCCTGGGAGAAGAGGGCGGAGAGCACCAGGAGAAGAGAGAAGATCAGAAGAGGCAGTCGATAGCCACGATGCTGAAGAAGGGCGATGAAGTGCTGGTGCAGGTCGTAAAAGAACCTATCAGCACCAAGGGCGCCAGGCTTACGGCCCACATATCCATTCCGGGCAGATTCCTCGTCCTGATGCCGTTCGATAACCGTATAGGGCTGTCGAAGAGGATAGAGGATCATAAAGAACGCGACAGGATCCGCAAGATCATAGAGGATCTCAAGCTTCCCAAGGATATAGGGTTTATAGTGAGGACGGCCGCCATCGGAGCGAGCCAGAAAGATTTTTTCCGCGAAACGCGCTATCTGATCAGATTATGGCAGCACATAAGGTATAAAGCCAAAAAGGCAAAGCCGCCCCAATTGATACATCAGGAATACGACCTCATACTGAGGACCGCCCGCGATAATTTCACGGAAGCCACAGTAAGGCTCGAAGTGGATTCGAAGAACGATTACAGAAGGATCTCGAAATTCCTGAGGATGACCTCGCCGCAGTTGAGGAGCAGGCTGAAGCTTTATACCGACAGGATGCCCATATTCGAAAAATATGATGTGGAGAGGCAGATAGATAAGATATACAACAGGATAATACAGCTTAAATCGGGCGGATATCTCGTATTTGATGAGACCGAGAGCTTAGTGGCCATCGATGTGAATTCCGGTAAATCGGTCGGGCATAAGAACCTGGAGGAGACGGCATTCAGGACTAACTTAGAGGCCGCCGAAGAGGTTCCCCGCCAGCTCAGGCTTCGCGATATAGGCGGCATCATAATCATAGATTTCATAGACATGGAGTTCGGCGGCCACAGAAAAACGATAGTCAAAACTCTTGAAAGAGCGCTCGAGAACGATAAAGCCAAGACGAAGATACTGAACATATCGAGCATAGGCCTTGTGGAGATGACGCGCCAGAGAGCGAGGCGCAGTATCGAGGCCAAGAGCTACCAGAGATGCCCCTATTGCGGCGGCAGGGGCACCATAAAATCGCCATCCACCGTATCGACCAATCTCGCGCGCCAGCTTGCGCGTATACTATCCGCGACTAGGGCCCGGGAGGTATTCGTAACTCTGCATCCCGGAGTCGCTTCGTATGTGGTTGCGCCCGAAAGGGACATGATAAAACAGCTCGAGAGGCGCTTCAGGAAGTACATTCGCGTTATTGAAGACCCCAACCAGCACATGGAAGAGATTAAAATCGACGAGAAGAAGTAGAGGAAATTTTCACTCTCTCTGACACTCTCTTCACATCTTGATAAAACTTTTCTGTTCTAGGAGATATCAATTGCGGGTGACATTGGATGGGACCCAAATTTTAAATTTGGGATGGGGGTGGAGGGCGTTTAGCCCCGGGAGTTTAAGGATAGGGGCTGCCCGACACACAGATACCAAGGGTATATATCTTGTCTATTGTAAACCCCAAATTACAAAATTTGGGTGATCCAATGGCAGGACCCGCGATCAGTTAGGTGTAGTGAAGAAAAGTTTTATTCGTAAGAATAGCGATTTGAAAGGAAATCACGTGAAGAGATTATTGGCGGTGTTATTGCTTGTGGGTTTATGCGGATGCTCCGCGGCGCAGGTGAGGCAGGAGTTTGTCGGTTATTCAATGAACGACGTTAAGCATTCCAGGACAAAGCAGGTCCGGGATTTTGATATGGCGGCACCCGATTGCTTCGCGAAGATAAAAGATGTCCTGAAGGATATGAGGGCGATAGTCAGGGAGAGCAGTAGAAAACAGTATATACTCGCGGATAATTTTCAGAATGTTTTCCGCTCCACGATAGACACGACCCAGGTGGGTATATTGGTGACTTCCACGGGTAAAGGTAAGTGCCGCGCGGAGGTAGCGTCCGGCAACATAGACCTGGCCGCATTTGTAGCCAATAAGATAGAGGAGGATCGCATATGATAAAAAATATCACTCTTGGAGAAGAAATAACGATAACTACTAAGAATAAGGTCGGTATTTTGGCGGACGTATCGAAGATGCTCAGCCTGAAAGGGATCAATATAGAGGCGGCTTTGGGCTATGAAGTAGGGCCAATAGCAAAGCTATTGCTGGTTACAAATGCCAATCTAGTTATAGTGAATGAACTTAAAAAGATGAAGTATAAATCCGTGAAGGAGACCGAGGTTTTATTGGTGGATCTTGATAATAAACCGGGCGCCTTAAAAGTAGTCTCCACCGAGATGAAAGAGAATAAGATAGATATAAGATATGTATACTTAACGCCATGCACATGCGCGGCCAAAGGCTTTTCGAGAATGGTTCTGCAGACCGGCGACAACGAAAGAGCGATGGCGATATTGAGCAAATATATCGTTGTGTAGATAAATTTATGTGTAGATCTTATGCGTGAACTGGCCAAGGCTTACGATCCTCAGGGAAGCGAAGACGCCGTATATAAGAACTGGGAAGATAAAGGTTATTTTCGCGGCAAGCCGGACTCTTCAAAGAAACCTTACTCAATAGTAATTCCGCCCCCTAATATCACTGGAATACTTCATATGGGCCATGCCCTCAACAACACCATCCAGGATATCCTTATAAGATTTAACCGTATGAAAGGCTTTGAAACCGAATGGATGCCGGGCACGGATCACGCCGGCATAGCGACCCAGAATGTCGTTGAGAAGAAGCTTGCAAGGGCGGGCATAAAGCGTCAGGATCTGGGCAGGGATAAATTTATTGAAGAAGTGTGGAAATGGCGCCAGGATTACGGATCCACCATAATAAGACAGCTTAAAAAGCTCGGATGTTCCTGCGATTGGGACAGAACGCGTTTCACTATGGATGAAGGGCTGTCCGAAGCGGTTCTCGAAGTATTCATAAGGTTGTATGAAAAAGGCCTAATATACAGAGGCAACTATATCATCAACTGGTGCCCGCGCTGCCAGACTGCGCTATCCGACGAAGAATCGCAGCATAAGGATGTCGATGGTCTTCTCTATCATATCAAATATCCTATCAAAGACAGTAAAGAGTTCGTCGTAGTTGCAACCACGAGGCCTGAGACGATGCTGGGGGATGTCGCCATAGCCGTCAACCCGAAGGACAAGAGATATAAAGACCTGAAGAATAAAACCCTTCTATTGCCTATATTGAACAGGGAATTGAAAGTGATTTACGATCCATTAGTCGACATGAAGTTCGGCACGGGCGCTCTAAAGGTCACCCCCGCCCATGACCCTGTAGACTTCGGCCTCGGACAAAAGTATGGCCTCGAGCAGATCAACGTAATGAATGGGGACGCTACGATAAACTCTATCGGCGGCGATTATGAGGGCATGGACCGCCTTGAAGCGAGAGAGGCCATAATAACGGATCTGAAAGATCGCGGTCTCTTTATAAAGAGCGAGCCGCATCGCCACGCGGTCGGCCATTGTTACCGCTGTCACACCATGGTGGAGCCGCGCCTTTCACCGCAGTGGTTCGTCAAGATGAAGCCTCTTGCCCAACCGGCCATAGAGGCGGTCAATGACGGCAGGATCAAATTTTATCCGGTGCGCTGGACCAAGGTCTATCTCGATTGGATGAATAATATACGGGATTGGTGCATATCCCGCCAGATCTGGTGGGGCCACCGTATACCGGTCTATTATTGCAAAGACTGCGGCGAAGTGATGGTTTTAAAAGTTGCGCCGGATAAATGTTCTAAATGCGGCCTGAAGAATATAGAGCAAGATCCCGACGTGCTCGATACATGGTTCTCTTCATGGTTATGGCCGTTCTCGACATTTGGTTGGCCGAAAGAGACACCGGACCTGAAATATTTCTATCCCACAAATTCTCTGGTAACGGCGCAGGAGATAATATTCTTCTGGGTGGCGCGCATGATAATGGCCGGCATGGAATTTATGGGGGATATCCCGTTTAAAGATGTGTATATACACGGCACTGTGCGCGACGTGACCGGCACAAAGATGTCCAAGTCCTTAGGCAACGTAATAGATCCGCTCGATATGATAAAGAAATATGGGACGGACGCGATGCGTTTCAGCATAATATCGATAACCGCCCAGGGCCAGGACGTATTCCTCTCCGAAAATAAGTTTGAGCTCGGAAGGAACTTCGCAAACAAATTATGGAATGCGTCGAGATTCATCCTTATGAATATGAAGGAGGAATATATAAATGTGGATCTGTGCGTATTTTTTAAGGAGTCGGAACTGAATCTATCCGAAAGATGGATATTGTCGCGCCTTTATTCTACCCTGAAGAGCGTCGAAAAGTGCCTGGGTGAATACAAATTCAACGAAGCGGCGAATACCATATATGAGTTCATCTGGCATGAGTTCTGCGACTGGTACATAGAGATAGCGAAATCCACCATAGGAGATATGAAGACACAGGTAGTGCTGTATAAGGTTCTGGAGAAGAGCTTAAGGATGCTCCACCCGTTCATGCCATTCATAACGGAAGAGATATGGCAGGAGCTTCCGAGATCAAAAGACGCCGCAGGCGACTCGATAATGATACAGCCGTGGCCGCATATGCAGAAGAATATAATATCAGAAGAAGCCCAAAACGATATGAGATGCCTCATAGATGTCATAACAGCGATAAGGAACATAAGGAGTGTGTGGAATATTGAGCCCAAGCGTGAGATGTCGGCACTGATAAGTATTCATGATAAGAAAGACGAAACATTTCTTAATGAAAATACGGATATGATCAAAAAGCTGTCAAGATTGTCGAGCCTGAAGGTGGGGAAGGCGCCTAAGCCAAAAAACTCCGCCGCAAGCGTCGTCGGGGATTTTGAGATCTATGTGCCGCTGGAGGGCATAATAGATTTTGACAAGGAGAAGGCCAGGTTAAAGAAAGATGAAGATAAGCTTGCCGGCGAGATAAAATCGATCAGCGCAAGGCTTAAAGACAAGCATTTTACTTCCAAGGCCCCGGAAGATGTCATAGAAAAGCAAAAGGCCCGAAAAGCGGACCTTGAATTACAGATAAAGAAACTTAAATACAACCTGAAGAATATAGGTTGAGCGCGGAGAAGGCCTTCGGCTGCTCCACAGAAGAGGTTTTGTGCAGTTAGACAGAGACAGAGTATTACCCATAATCAAGGCGGCGCTGAAAGAGGATATCGGCAAGGGCGATATCACTACCACAGCGTTGGTCGATAAATTCTTAAGCTCCCGCGCGACGATGATCGCAAAGGAAGATTGCGTCGTGTGCGGGCTCAAGATAGCTGAGTGGGCCATGGCCCAGGTCGATTACAGCGTACGCTTCAAGCCAAATTGCAATGACGGAGATTTTGTCGGCAAGGATAAGGAGCTGGCTTTCCTGGAAGGCCGCGTCAGCTCTATTTTGCGCGCGGAACGGACGATGCTCAATTTTATAGGATTTTTAAGCGGCATATCCACCAAGACAAAGGCATTTGTTGACAAAGCGAAACCGTACGGCGTGAAGATAATGGATACGCGCAAGACCTATCCGTTACTGCGCTATCTCGAAAAGTACGCCGTCTCTGTGGGCGGGGGCGCGAATCATCGTATGGGGCTGTATGACCAGGCGCTGATAAAGGATAATCATATAAAAGCTATCAGCTGTCAGCTGTCAGCTATCAGCAAAAAAACAAGCTTGAAAGATCTGGTAGAAACGGCGAGGAAGAAGAATATAAGGGGTACCGTTATAGAAATAGAAGTGACCGACACTGCCGAATTTCAGGATGCCCTGCAAGGGAAACCTGATATCATAATGCTGGATAATATGACGCCCAAACTTGTCAAGGCCTGCGTTGAGATACGGCGTATGTCAAAGACGAAGGCCATGCTTGAGGTGTCCGGTGGAATCACCATAGATAATATAGATCAGTACGCGGACACGGGCGTTGACATGATATCCATCGGCGCGCTTACCCATTCCGTAAAATCGATAGATCTATCCCTGGAAATCGTGTAAAGATGCCGTTCAAACTCGTAAGCAACTTTAAGCCTGAAGGTGATCAGCCGCGGGCCATCGAAAAGCTGATCGCTGGTTTAAAGGTCGGCAAGCAATTCCAGACACTGCTTGGAGTAACAGGCAGCGGCAAAACTTTCACAGCAGCGTCGATCATCGCCAAAGTGGACAGGCCAACGCTTGTGATATCTCACAATAAGACACTTGCCGCGCAGCTCTACAGCGAATTTAAAGAGTTCTTCCCGAAAAACGCCGTCGAATATTACGTAAGCTATTACGATTATTACCAGCCCGAAGCGTATATCCCGCAGAGAGATATCTATATAGAGAAGGACGCTTCCATAAACGAAGATATAGACCGCTTGAGGCTCTCGGCGACAAGCTCGCTAATGTCGAGACGCGACTGTTTGATAGTATCGAGCGTATCGTGCATATACGGCCTCGGTTCTCCGGAAGAATACGGCGAGATGCTCGTCTTTCTGGAAGAGGGTCAGGAGATCTCCAGGGACGAAGTATTGAGGAAGCTCATATTCATACACTACACGAGGAACGATTACGACCTGAAGCGTTCGACCTTCAGAGTGAGAGGCGATACCGTAGAGATATTTCCGGCGTATACGAAGACGGCGTATCGGGTGGAACAATCGGGCGACAGGATAGAGCGCATATACGAAATTAACCCTTTGACGGGTAATACAATCACCAATATGCGCAAGATCGGCATATATCCCGCCAAGCACTTTGTCACTACGCCCGACAGGATAGAGAGAGCGATCGGGTCTATCGAAGAGGAGCTGGATTCGCGGCTCGCGGAACTGAAGCGGGATAAAAAAATAGTAGAGGCCCAGCGCCTCGAATCCCGCACAAAATATGATCTTGAGATGATGCGCGAGGTCGGTTACTGTAGCGGCATAGAAAATTATTCCCGCCATGTATCGGGTAGGCCCGCGGGATCCAGGCCATGGTGCCTTCTGGACTACTTTCCTAAAGATTTTTTGCTATTCATAGATGAATCCCATGTGACCGTGCCTCAGATAGGGGGCATGTATTACGGAGATAAAGCGCGCAAGGAGACTCTCATAGAATACGGCTTCAGGCTTCCTTCAGCCCTCGATAACAGGCCGTTGAAGTTTGAGGAGTTTGAAAAGATCACAGGTGATACAATATATGTTTCCGCCACTCCCAGCGAGTATGAACTTAAAAGATCCGGACGCGAAGTCGTAGAGCAGGTCATAAGGCCGACGGGCCTGATAGACCCGCCGATCGAGGTGAGGCCGACGAAGGGTCAGATAGACGATCTCGTAAAAGAGATACGCCTGAGGGCGGCGAAGAAAGAGAGGATACTGGTAACTACGCTTACAAAAAGATTATCCGAAGACCTTACCGGATTCCTCAAAAATTTTGGATTAAGGGTGAAGTATCTGCATTCGGAGATAGACGCCATAGAGAGGGTGGAGATATTAAGGGATCTGAGACTGAATAAATTCGACTGCCTCATAGGGATAAACTTATTGAGAGAGGGGCTGGACCTGCCCGAAGTATCCTTAGTCGCCATACTTGACGCGGACAAAGAGGGGTTTTTAAGGAGCGAGACGAGCCTTATACAGGTGGCGGGGCGCGCGGCGCGCCATATCAACGGCGAGGTCATTATGTACGCGGATAGGATCACCAAGTCTATGAAGAAGACGATAGACGAAACCGACCGGCGCCGTGAGATCCAGATGGCCTTTAATAAGAAACACAATATCACGCCGCGTTCTATAGAGAAGGCCGTCAAGGAAGGCATCGAATCCTATAAGAAGGCCCGCGAGGTCATCGCCGAAGTAGTTGAAGAAACCGACGCAGAGTATGATATAACATCATTGATAGGCGAGCTGCAGCATGATATGGAAGTCGCCGCGAGAAACCTGCAATTTGAGCGCGCGGCTGTCCTGCGCGATCAGATAAAGGAACTAAGGGAAAAATATGCTCGACGAAAAGATACTGAACGTACTGCGGCATAACAAAGACTCTTATGTTTCCGGCGAGGAACTTTGTAAATTGGCGGGTGTTTCGCGCGCCGCCATATGGAAGCATATGGAGAAACTCCGCGAAGAAGGTTATGATATAGAGGCCCTGCCTCATTTGGGATATAAGCTCGTGGCGATACCGGATTCTTTGATACCATCGGAGATAAAGTGGAAACTGAAGACGAAAGTCTTCGGCAAGAGCGTCATATCTTACAGGAAGGTGGATTCAACAAATATTATCGCTTATGAGCTCGCCGAGAAAGGCATGAAGGAAGGTACCGTCATCCTGGCCGATGAACAGGTGAAAGGCAAGGGCAGGCACGGAAGGTGCTGGTCGAGCCCGTCCAAAGGCGGAATATATATGTCCTGCATATTGAGGCCCTCCATCGCTCCGAACGAAATTTCAAGAATCACCCTTCTTGCCGCCGTAGCCGTGGCCCAGGCGATAAGGGACTTAAGTTCTCTGGAAGTCACTATAAAGTGGCCCAACGACATAATGATGGGCCCGAGGAAGTTATGCGGGATATTAACCCAGATGAAGGCAGAACAGGACAGCGTGGATTTTGTCGTTCTGGGGATAGGCATAAATGTCGATCTTCCTGTCAAGCAGCTTCCCAAGGGCGCCACATCCATGAGAGAGGAGCTCCGCCGCCGCGGTGAGAAGGTCACCTTGTCGAGGGTTGAACTTACTAAAAGAGTGTTAGAAAAGCTCGAAGAGTATTATAATCTGATGAAAACGGAAGGATTCGAGCCCATCATAGATATATGGAAGGACCTTTCCGTGATGATCGGCTCGAGAGTCAAGGTAACGCTTGCCGGAAAAACTTTTGAAGCCCTGGCGCACGACATAAATCCCGACGGCGCGCTCGTTGTCAGAACGGAATCGGGTTTGCTTGAAAAAATATCGTCAGGTGACGTGATAATGGTGAGATGATGAGTTTATTGGCGATAGATATAGGTAATACCAACATAACGGCGGGGATATTCAAGGGCGCGAAACTGTTCGGAAAGACGAAAATACCGACAAACTCATACTCTTCATACATCAGGCGGTTTAAAGCCCTGATCAAAGAGACGGGCCTTGAGGTGAACATGGTAGATGAGGCGATAGTGTCGAGCGTAGTTCCTCTGGCTCTCGCGCGTCTCATGGCGGAACTGCGTAGGCACTTCGGCGCGATAAGGATAAAGATCGTCGGCAGGGATCTGAAAGCGCCCATAAGGAATATGTATAAGGTAAAGAGAGAAGTGGGACAGGACAGGCTCGTGAACGCTTACGCCGCAAAAATCTTATACGGAACGCCCGCGGTGGTTATAGATTTCGGAACGGCCATAACATTTGACGTTATATCCAAAAGAGGCGATTATCTGGGAGGACTTATACTTCCCGGAATAGAGCTATCGCTCTCGGGCCTTTATAGAAATATGGCGCTATTGCCCAAAGTGGAGCTCGAGAGCGCCTCCTCTATTATAGGTAAGGACACGGTGAACAGCATGAGGGGCGGCATCCTCTTCGGCTTCGGCGCCATGTGCGACGGCCTCGTCACTCAATATAAGAGGATATTAGGCAGATCCGCAAAAGTCATCGCCACAGGCGGCAATTCAAAATTGATGAAAAAGTACGCCAAATCCATCCAGCGCGTCGATGAAGATCTTACGCTAAAAGGCCTGCATCTGATCTCCAAAGTATAAAATTAGAAATTTTTCTTGACATCTTTTTATAATTCTGTATAATACTAAATTGTTAGCACTCAATTTAGATGAGTGCTAACTAAGCTGTCAGCTATCAGTCTTCAGCTAAAAAAACTGATAGCTGAAAGCTGACGACTGAAAGCAAAAGGTCAAATCAACTAAGAAAAGGAGGAGTAGAATATGAAGATTCAGCCATTGGCGGACAGGATCATGGTAGAGGTTCTCGAAGCCAAAGAGGTAACAAAGGGAGGGATAGTTCTTCCCGATTCCGCTAAGGAGAAACCGCAGGAAGCGAAGGTTATAGCGGTGGGTAAGGGTAAAGTTTCGGATGAGGGCAATACCATAACGCCGGAAGTAAAAGCGGGCGACAAGGTGCTCTTCGGAAAATATTCCGGTACCGAGATTACGGTGGACGGAAACGAGTACCTGATACTCAAAGAAGAAGACATTTTAGCGATAATTAAATAAGCTATCAGCTGTCAGCCATCAGCCCTCAGCTAAAAATGCTGATAGCTGAAAGCTGACGACTGAAAGCTAACATGGAGGATACAAGGCATATGGCAAAGCAACTACTATACAGCGAGGAGGCGCGCAGGGCCATCCTGAGAGGCGTCGAGCAGCTCGCCAGAGCGGTAAAGGTGACTCTCGGGCCGAAAGGGCGCAACGTCGTCCTCGACAAGAAGTTCGGCGCACCGACGATAACAAAGGACGGTGTAACTGTAGCGAAAGAGATAGAATTGAAGGACCCGTATGAAAATATGGGAGCGGAGCTCGTGAAAGAGGTGGCGTCAAAGACCTCCGATATAGCCGGAGACGGCACGACGACCGCCACCGTGCTCGCGGAATCGATATTCAGGGAAGGCATGAAGAATGTCACCGCAGGCGCGAATCCCATGGCTCTCAAGAGAGGCATAGAGAAGGCCGTGGAAAAAGTCGTGGAAGAGCTAAAGAGGCTTTCCAAGTCGATCAATGTTAAGGATAAGAAAGAGGTCTCCCAGGTAGCTTCGATAGCGGCAAACAGCGACCGCGAGATAGGCGACCTGATAGCGGAAGCCATGACAAAGGTGGGGAAAGACGGCGTCATAACGGTCGAAGAAGGCAAGGCCTCAAAGACGGAGCTGGAGCTCGTCGAAGGTATGGAGTTCGACCAGGGCTACCTTTCACCGTACTTCGTGACCGATGCGGAGAAGATGGAATGTTCGCTTGACGATCCGTACATATTGATCCACGAGAAGAAGATATCCGCGATGAAGGATGTGCTTCCTTTGTTAGAAAAAATTGCCAGAGCCGGCAAGCCGTTACTTATAATCTCGGAAGAGACTGAGGGCGAAGTGCTCGCGACGCTGGTAGTGAACAAGATGCGCGGCACGCTCGTGTGCGCTGCCGTAAAGGCTCCGGGTTACGGCGACAGGCGTAAAGCCATGTTAGAAGATATAGCGGTACTGACAGGCGGTAAAGCCATCACCGAAGATCTCGGAATGAAACTTGAGAATGTGAAGCTGGAAGAGCTTGGGCGCGCCAAGAGAGTAAGGATAGACAAAGATAACACGACTATAGTACAGGGCGCGGGCAAGACGACCGATATTCAGTCCAGGATCGCCCAGCTGAAGAAACAGATAGAGGGTACCGATTCCGATTATGACAAGGAGAAGCTGCAGGAGAGGCTGGCAAAGCTTTCGGGCGGAGTTGCCGTTATCAATGTCGGAGCCGCGACCGAAACCGAGATGAAGGAGAAGAAGGCCAGAGTTGAGGACGCCCTGCATGCCACAAGAGCGGCCGTTGAGGAGGGAATAGTTCCCGGCGGCGGGGTGGCTCTCTTAAGGTGTATAGACGCTCTCAATAAATCGAAGTTCTCGGGTGACGAGCAGATCGGAGCCGATATAGTGAAGAGAGCTCTCGAAGAGCCTATCCGTACGATCGCCAATAACGCCGGTCAGGAAGGCTCGGTGGTAGTCCAAAAAGTAAAAGATATGAAGACCAACGAAGGGTACGATGCCGACAAAGATACTTACTGCGATATGATACAGGCCGGCGTCATCGATCCTAAGAAGGTTACGCGTTCGGCGCTTCAGAATGCGGCGAGCATCGCCGCTCTGATGATCACGACCGAAACGATCGTGACCGACATCCCCGAGGAAGAGAAAGCTTCTATGGGAATGCCGGGCGGAATGCCCCCGGGAGGCGGAATGGGCGGCATGTATTAAAATAGTAGTGAGCAGGGAGTATTGTGTAAAAGTAGGGCAGGTTAAAACCTGCCCTACTTTTTGATATTGCCTTGACCCTTCGACTTCGCTCAGGGTCAAGTGGTGAGCTTTTGTCGAACCACTTGACAAAATTACCGTAATTCTATATCATATCTACACCAGTGCATTTACGAACGACAAACTAATCCATTACAAGGAGAATCATGGGTCAATTCTATATCGGTGTTGAGAGAAAAGCAAGGCGTTGCTACGGTTTTGATGAGATAGCGCTCGTTCCGGGAAGGATTACGATAGATCCCGCGGATATCGATACCTCGTGGTCGATAGGCGGAGTAAAATTTCGCATTCCCATAATTGCCGCGGCAATGGATGGGGTAGTCGACGTTAAGTTCGCCATAGCGATGGGTAAGCTTGGCGGATTAGCCGTCCTGAATCTCGAAGGCGTCCAGACACGCTATGAAAATCCCGAAGAGGTTCTTGAAAAGATAGCCATGGCAGCGCCTGACCAGGCGACGGCGCTCGTTCAGAGCGTTTATGCTGAGCCTATAAAAGAGAAACTCATATCAAAGAGAATAGATCAGATTAAATCTGCAGGAGTTCCCGCGATAGTAAGCGCCATTCCTCAAAGAGCGGACCGCTTTGCCGAGATAGCCGAGGAGGCTAAAGCGGATATATTCATAGTACAGTCCACGGTATCGACGGTTAAGCATATTTCGACGAAATACAAAGCGCTCGATTTCAAAAAATTCTGCAAGTCCGCCGGAATGCCCGTTATAATAGGTAATTGCGTCACCTACGAGGTCGCTCTTGACCTGTTGAATTCCGGATGCTCGGGCCTCCTTGTAGGCATAGGGCCGGGTGCCGCCTGCACCACGAGGGGTGTGCTGGGTATAGGCGTTCCGCAGGTCACTACGACAATAGACTGCGCGGCCGCCAGGGACACCTTTTATAAAAAGACAAAAAGATACGTTCCCATAATTACCGACGGAGGAATGACGACGGGCGGCGATATATGTAAAGCGTTCGCCTGCGGAGCCGATGCCGTAATGGTCGGCTCGGCATTTGCCAGGTCGAAAGAAGCTCCCGGCAGAGGCAACCATTGGGGCATGGCAACGCCGCACGCCAACCTTCCCAGGGGCACGAGAGTGAAGGTCGGTGTCACAGGCACGCTCAACGAGATATTGTTCGGACCCGCTAAAGTTGACGATGGCTCGCAGAATCTTATGGGAGCTCTGCAGACATCGATGGGAAATGTAGGCGCCGGGAACATAAGCCAGATGCATAAGACCGAAATAATAATAGCTCCGTCGATCCAGACAGAAGGAAAAGTATTCCAGGTCGCCCAACGGGTTGGAATGGGAAAGTAAGCGCCGCTCTCACGATGAATCACTCCGATTTCGTACACTTGCACGTCCACACGCAGTATAGCCTCTTAGATGGAGCCTGCCAATTAGAACGGCTTTTCCGGAAGGCCAGAGAACTGAGGATGCCCGCATGCGCAATTACCGATCACGGTAACATGTTCGGCGCCATAGAATTCTATGATATGGCGATGAAGACAGGGGTAAAACCGATAATAGGGTGCGAAGCCTATATAGCTCCCGATTCGAGGTTCGATAAATCGAGCCGCGGCATTCAAGACGCTTCGTTTCATATATTACTTCTCGCCAAGAACGAAACCGGATATAAAAATCTTATAAAGCTTGTCTCGGCCGGATACCTGGAAGGATTCTATTACCGCCCGCGCATAGATAAAGAACTCCTATTTGACCATAAAGAAGGCCTGATATGCCTGTCGGCCTGCCTCAAGGGAGAGATCCCGCACCTTATTCATACAAACCAGCTGGATCGGGCCATGAAGGCGGCGGATGAATACAAAAGCGCCTTCGGAAAAGACAATTTTTATCTTGAGATCCAGGATAACGGAATCCCGGAACAGGAGACCGTTAATCAGGAGCTGATAAAGATGTCGAAAGATCTCGGCCTGGGGCTCGTCGCCACCAATGACGTCCATTATATGGAGAGAGATCACGCAAGGGCGCATGACCTGCTTCTATGCATACAGACACAGACAAATATCGAAGATTCGAACAGGATGAGGATGGCGACGGATGAGTTCTATTTTAAGTCTAAGCAGGAGATGGCGCGCACGTTCGGCAATACCGTGCCCGAAGCGCTTAAGAATACTCTGGCGATAGCCGAAAAATGCAATCTTGAATTGAATTTCAAAGCCGTCCATCTGCCGCAGTATAAAGTTCCGCCGGGTAAGACGAGGGAGTCGTATTTAAGAGAGCTTGTCGCGGAAGGCATTAAAAAAAGATATCCGGACGATGATGATGTGGTCACCAAACGCGTCGAGCACGAGCTGAAAGTAATAGAGAATTTCGGTTATTCAAGCTACTTCCTGATAGCTTCGGATTTTGTGAATTATGCCAAAGAGAATGCCATCCCCGTGGGCCCCGGCAGGGGGAGCGCGGCCGGAAGCGTAGTGAGTTACTCTCTCGGCATTACCGATATTGACCCGCTGAAATACGATCTCCTGTTCGAAAGGTTCCTGAATCCCGAAAGAATAAGCCTTCCCGATATAGATATAGACTTTTGCTACGAGAGACGCCAGGAGGTCATAGACTATGTGGTCCGTAAGTATTCCAAAGATAATGTCGCGCAGATAGTGACATTCGGCACCATGATGGCCAAAGCGGTCATCCGGGACGTGGGCAGGGCCCTCGGCATGGCATACGGCGATGTGGATAAGATCGCCAAGCTAGTTCCTAACGAGCTAAACATAACCTTGAGTCATGCCATAGAGCAGGAGCCGGAATTAAAGACCCTGTACAGAACGGACCCGAAGATAGCCCAGCTTATAGATACGTCGCTCGTCCTCGAAGGATTGACCCGTCATGCGTCAACTCATGCCGCAGGCGTGGTCATAAGCGAGAAGCCTCTCGTCAATTATTGCCCTCTGTATAAGGTCAACGACGGACAGATATCCACCGGCTATCCTATGACGTCACTCGAGAAGATAGGGCTTCTTAAGATGGACCTCCTGGGATTAAGAACGCTTACCGTCATAAGCGAGGCGCTGAAGATAATAAAGAGGACAAAAAATATCGATCTGAATATATCCGGTATCTCGCTGGAAGATAAGAAGACATATAAGCTCTTAGCCAACGCGGAATCGGTCGGCGTATTTCAGCTGGAAAGTTCCGGAATGCGCGACCTTCTGAAAAAATTGAAACCTGAAAAGTTCGAGGACATAATAGCCCTTTTAGCGCTCTTCAGGCCCGGCCCGATAGGTTCCGGAATGCTGGACGACTTCATGAAGAGAAAACACGGAGAGGTTGAGCTTAAGTACGACCACCCTCTATTGGAGCCGATACTTAAAGAGACTTACGGCGTCATACTTTATCAGGAGCAGGCCATGAGGATAGCGTCAAGTCTCGCCGGTTTCAGCCTGGCTCAAGCCGATAACCTGCGCCGCGCCATGGCAAAGAAGACGCCCGAGATCATGGCTCAGACGCGCCAATTGTTCATAGAAGGCTGTTTGAAAAACAAGATAGACAGAAAAACGGCCGACAGGGTATTTAATCTGATAGAACATTTCGCCGGTTACGGATTTAATAAATCCCATTCGGCGGCGTATGCGCTGATAAGCTTCAGGACGGCGTACCTGAAAGCGAACTTCCCGGTTGAGTTCATGACGGCCCTTCTGACGAGTGAAAAAGATAATCTCGACAAGATAGCCGTTTACATAAATGAATCCGCGAGGATGGGTATAAAGATACTTCCGCCGGACGTTAACGAAAGTTACGCGAACTTCACCGTAGTGGGAGATTCCATAAGATTCGGGCTCGCTGCCATAAAAAATGTCGGCGAAGGCGCCATACTCTCCATCATAAAAATGAGAGAGAAGGACGGCCCTTCGACAGGCTCAGGGCCTGTCCTGAGTTCATCGAACCCTTCGACAAAAGCTCAGGGTTCGATCCTGAGCAATGTCG
>JAUYPN010000070.1 GCA_030695725.1 Candidatus Omnitrophota bacterium | reverse complement strand
GCTTAAGGAAGCGATCACGGATAAAACGGCGGCGGTGATGTTCGAGCCGATACAGTGCGAAGGCGGTATAAATATCGCAGACCCGGAATACATGAAAGAGGTAAGAAGAATTTGTGATGAAAAAGATATATTGATGATCCTGGACGAAGTCCAGACCGGCATGGGCAGGACCGGCGAAATGTTCTGCTTCAAGAATTATGGCGTGACTCCGGATGTCATGACGCTCGCCAAAGCGATCGGCGGGGGAGTCCCGATAGGCGTATGTGTGGCCTCCGAGAAGTTCCAGGATGTGCTTACGCCCGGGACGCACGCGTCCACCTTCGGAGGCTCGCCGCTCGTATCGGCGGCGGCGCTTGCGGTATTCGAGGCGATAAAGAAAGAGAAATTACTCAGGAATACTAAAATACAGGGCGCATATTTAACGAAAAAATTAGAAACTCTGAAAAAGAAATATCACTTTATAAAAGAGGTCAGGTCCATGGGGCTCGTTATAGGCGTTGAGCTAAGCGTGGAGGCCGACAGTATATACGCCAAGTGCCTTGAAGAGGGGCTCTTGATAAATTGTACTCAAAGTAATGTTTTGAGGATAATGCCGCCGATGAATGTGACGAAGCCTGAGATAGATAAGGCGGTTAAGATATTGGACAAAGTATTGGCAAGAGTATAGAGAGGGTTTAAAGATGAAAAAGAGAGACCTGCTTTCAATAAGCGACCTTACGCCCGAGTATATCGAAAATATACTGGAGCTTGGCAGGAAATTAAAGAAAGACAAGGCCCAGTACGCCGACTTTTTGAAAGGCAAGTCCATCGGGCTTATATTCCAGAAGCCTTCCAATAGGACAAGAGTCTCTTTTGAGATAGGTATGGTCCAGCTTGGCGGCTACGCCATATATCTGGGCCCATCGGAGATAGGTATGGGCGGCAGAGAATCAGTGAAAGATGTGGCGAAGGTCCTCTCCAGATATTTAGACTGCCTTGTCGCCAGGACCTATAAGCATGCCGATGTGGAGGATCTGGCGAAGCACGCGACGGTGCCGGTGATAAACGGCTTAAGCGACTACGCCCATCCCTGTCAGGCGTTAAGCGATATATTCACAATTAAGGAGAAGTTCGGGACCTTTAAGGGCATAACGCTCTCCTATATAGGAGATGCCAATAACGTACTTAATTCTCTGATGTGCGTGTGTGCCAAAGTGGGCCTCAATTTAAAGGCGGCCACCCCGAAAGGCTATGAGCCGGATAAAAAGGCGATGGATGCCGCGAAGAAGTTCGCTCTCGTCTCGGGCGCGGGAATAGAGTTCTCACATGACCCGAAATTCTGCGCCAAAGGCGCCGATGTGATATACACCGATGTCTGGGTGAGTATGGGCCAGGAGAAGGAGTCGGCCAAGAGGCTGAACGACTTTAAAGGTTTTCAGATAAACGACGATATTATGAAGATGACTAACAAGAATTGTCTCGTGATGCATTGCCTGCCCGCTCATAGGGGTGATGAGATCACCGATTCGGTGATCGATTCGAAGAATTCCGTCGTCTATGACCAGGCGGAAAACAGGATGCATATACAGAAGGCGATCCTTCTGCAGACATTAAAATAGGGGAGAGTTCATAAGATGACGAAAAAAGTAGTACTTGCGTATTCCGGCGGGCTTGATACGTCCGTGGCCATAAAGTGGTTTGTAAAGAAAAGCTACGAGGTCATCGCGTATATGGCCGATGTAGGGCAGGCCTCAGACTTTGAGGTCTATAAAAGAAGAGCCCTTAAGACCGGGGCGAGCAAGGTGATAGTGGATGATCTGAAGAGTGAATTTGTGAAGGACTTCGTATTCAAGGCCCTGAAGGCCGATGCGATATACGAGGGCGGTTATCTTTTGGCGACGGCGCTTTCAAGGCCGGTCATAGCCAAGGGGCTGGTAAAGGCGGCCCAAAAAGAGAAGGCCGGTTACGCGGCGCACGGCTGCACCGGTAAGGGCAACGACCAGGTAAGATTTGAAGTAACTGTAATGGCGCTCGATCCGGATTTAAAGATACTGGCGCCGGTGAGAGAGTGGGAACTGAAGACAAGAAGCGAAGAGATAGAATATGCGAAGAATAATAATATCCCCATCGACACAACAAAGAAGAAGCCTTACTCGATTGATGTTAATCTTTGGGGAATATCGATTGAAAGTGGGAAGCTGGAGGATCCTTATTACGAGCCTGACGAAGATACATATCAACTTACGAAAGGAATAGACAGCTGTACAGCGAAGCCTTGCTATGTCGAGGTAGATTTTAAGTCCGGCATTCCCGTGAAGCTGAATGGTATTGCGATGGATGGCGTCAGTCTTATCCTCAAGCTTGCGAAGATCGCCGGGGACGCCGGCGTCGGAAGAAGCGATATGATAGAGAACAGGCTCGTGGGGATAAAATCCAGGGAAATTTATGAGGCTCCGGCGGGCGTGGTACTTTACACGGCGCATAAAGCGCTGGAGAGCCTCGTGTTGGACAGAGAGCTTATGCATTACAAGGATACGGTGGCTTTAAAATATGCCGAGCTCGTCTACTACGGATTATGGTATACGCCTTTGAAGAAAGCTCTCGACAAATTCATCGACGACACTCAAGAATATGTCAATGGCACGGTGAGACTGAAGCTCCACAAAGGAAACTGCTCCGTGGTGGGCAGAAAATCGCCGAATTCTCTCTATAAGAAAGATCTGGCGACGTATGAGAAGGGCGACAAGTTCGACCGGTCGCTCGCCAAGGGCTTCATCGAGCTCTGGGGGCTGCCATATAAAGGGAGAGCGTTGTAGGGTCTGTCCCAAAAGCGTCTATTGCTTAGTGAATGGGACTGACCCTAAAGAAATTGTAATAAATTTTATAGGAGATATCAAAAATGGCTAAAAAACTCTGGGGTGGAAGATTCACGAAACCGACGGATCCGTCGGTGGAAGAGTTTACCAGATCCATACATTACGACTATAAGCTCGCCAAATATGACATCCTGGGCTCCGTCATCCATGTGGAGATACTCGGCAAGGCAGGCTATTTGAAGCCCGGAGAGGTTTATAGGGTACAGACCGCTCTTCTGAAGATGGGCGCGGGCAAATTTTCTCCGGATCTGTCCTATGAAGATGTGCATAGCCAGATACAGGGAATGCTTGAGCAAAAGATCGGCGATCTCGCGCTCAAACTGCACACTGCCCGTTCGAGAAATGACCAGGTCGTCTTTGCTACAAAGGTCTATTGCAAGGATAAATTGGCCCAAGTCGCTATATTGGGTGAGAACCTGACAAATGCGTTAAAGTCTCTGGCCAAGGCCAACAGCGATATTATAATGCCCGGTTTTACGCATATGCAGCATGCGCAGCCTGTATATTTGAAAGACTATCTTGGTGCCTACGTCATGATGCTTGAAGCCGGCGTAGATAAAGTTAAGATTGCCGCGACGGACATAAAACTCACCATGGGCGCGGGCGCAGTCGCCGGGACGCCCATAAAGGCGAAGCATTATAATGTACTCATGGATAAATACGCCAAAAAACTTAAATTGGGACTTACCGGATTGAAACTGGAGCCCACGAAAAATTCTGTATACACAGTGAGCGACAGAGGTTTTGTGGCGGAGGCTTTGAATGTTACAGCCATCATAGCGGCGCATCTGTCCAGATTCGCCGAAGACCTCATAATATGGTCGACCAAAGAATTCGATTTTATCGATATAGATGAGGCGTTCTGCACGGGCAGCTCTCTGATGCCGCAGAAGAAGAATGCAGACGCGCTGGAAATGATAAGAGGGTGCGCCGGGAGATTATATGGCAATCGTATAGGTTTTCTGACGATTATCAAAGGCCTGCCCTTATCCTACAACAGGGATATGCAGCTTGATAAAGAGCCCCTCTTTGACTCGTTCGAGACGATCGTAAAAGAGCTGAAAGTGCTGAAGGGACTTGTAAAGACGCTTAAATTCAATAAGGATAAGATAGAGTCGCAGCTGGATGACGAATCTCTGTACGCGACGGATATCGTCTATCATCTTGTTAATAAGTCAGTGGCGTTCAAGACGGCTCACGAGATAGTGGGTAAGCTCGTAAGATACTCGATCGATAACGGCATCGAGATAAAGAGCATGACGGATCATGAGCTGTCAAGATTTTCGGACAAGCTCAAAAATAAGGAGATCATCAGATTGTTCGATCCGAAAGTCTCGGTCGAATCAAAAAGATCGGTGAAGAGATAATGCACGAATTCACATTCAAGAATAATGAGCTTTACTGCGAAAATACGAAGATAGCCGAGATCGCTCGGAAGATTTCGACGCCGTTTTATCTTTACAGTTACAAGACGCTTCTCGACCACTACAGGAAGATCAGGTCGGCATTCAGTGCGATAAGCCCTCTTATATGTTTTTCAGTAAAGTCCAATTCCAATATCGCCATACTGCGCGCCCTCGTGAAGGCGGGCGCCGGGCTCGATATTGTTTCGGGCGGAGAGCTTTACAGGGCGCGCCGAGCCGGAACCGATCCCGCAAAAATAGTCTATGCCGGTGTGGGCAAGAGGGCAGACGAGATAGAGGACGCGATAAAATTCGGAATACTGTTCTTTAACGTCGAATCCGAAGAGGAACTGGAAGCCATACAGAGGATAGCGGCCTCGCTCAAAAAACGAGTGAATGCGGCCATACGCATAAATCCCGACGTGGTCCCCAGGACGCACTCTCACATAGCGACCGGAAAGGGCGACACAAAATTCGGGCTCGATTTCGAGACGGTGCATAAGATATTCAATTCACGATGGAGATATCCCAACCTCAATATCAGGGGAGTCCACATACATATAGGCTCCCAGATAGTGGACCCAGGCCCGTTCGAAGAAGCGATAAAGAAGGTGTTGGCTTTTTTGAAGAAGCATAAGATAGAGGTGGATCATTTCAATATAGGCGGAGGCTTAGGCATCGTATACTCGATAGAGAATCCGCAGACAGCAAAGAATTTCGCGAAAAGGGTCCTGCCGATACTTAAAAAAGCGCGCCTTAAGATAATACTGGAGCCGGGGCGTTTTATATCTGGGAACAGCGGCATACTCGTTACGAAGGTTCTATATACGAAGATAACCCCGAGGAACACATTCGTGATAGTGGACGGCGGCATGAGCGACCTTATCCGGCCGAGCCTTTATACGGCGTATCATAAGATAGTGCCCGTGAAAGTGAAACAGGATAGCGCCGAGACATGCGAGAAGGTGGACGTGGTGGGGCCCATTTGCGAATCCGGGGATTTTCTCGGTAAGGACAGATTCCTGCCCAGGATGTCCAGGGGTGATCTTCTCGCCGTGATGAGCGCCGGAGCGTATGGCTTCGCGATGTCGAGTAACTATAATTCGCGCCCGCGCGCTGCGGAAGCGATGGTGATGAAGAATAAGGTTCATATTATAAGGCGGCAGGAAAAGTATGCCGACCTTGTCCGCGGCGAATCGATACCGAAAGAGTTAAAGTGATCAAATTCACCAAGTCAGTGGCTGCCGGCAACGATTTTATCATCATTGATAATCGCAGCCCTCTTTTGAAGGGCGATCCGGCCGGGATCGCGAAGAAGCTCTGCGACAGATTCTATGGCGCGGGCGCGGACGGGCTTCTTCTTATGGAGGAGTCAAAGACCGCCGACTTCAGGATGCGCATATTCAATTCTGACGGCAGCGAAGCCGAGATGTGCGGAAACGGCTCGCGCTGTATGGCGCTTTATGCCTATACAAAAAAAATAGCGCCCGCCGATATGAAGATAGAGACCATGGCCGGCATATTAAGCGCAAATGTCAAGGGCGGGAATGTTAAGGTAAAGCTTACTGATCCGAAGGATATACAGTGGAACTTATGTTTAATGATTCACGAATGCCCGTACAAAGTAAATTTTGCCAATACCGGGGTCCCGCACATCGTCCATTTCGTCGATGATCTCGAAACGGTCGAGATGAAGAATCTTGGCTCCAGCATGAGATATCATAAAGAGTTCTCGCCCGGCGGCGCCAATGTAAATTTTGTCAAGATCACGGACAAGAGTAAAAATAAGATCTCGGTCAGGACCTATGAGAGAGGCGTGGAGGACGAGACGCTCGCCTGCGGCACGGGTGCAGTCGCAAGCGCCATAATATCGGCGGAAGCCGAGAAGCTTGCGTCGCCGATTACCGTGGAAACGAAGAGCGGCGAGGTATTGAAAGTCTATTTTGAGTCTGAGGGAGGAAGTTTTAAGAACGTCTACTTAGAAGGCAAAGCAAAATTAGTCTATGAAGGAGAGATCGAAAATGTTTAAAGGATCGATGGTTGCTCTTGTTACGCCGTTCAAGAACGGCAAGATCGATGAGAAGACGTTGACTGATCTGGTGGAATTCCACATAAAGAACGGCACGACCGCTTTAGTCCCGTGCGGCACTACGGGCGAGTCCGCGACCCTCAACTATGAAGAGCACGATAAGGTGATCGAATTGACGATAGAGTTCGCCAATGGCAGGATCCCCATCATCGCCGGCACAGGCTCAAATTCTACGGAAGAGGCGATAGCGCTGACGAAGCACGCTTTAAAAGCGGGAGCCCGAGCGTCGCTCCAGGTGAGCCCCTATTATAACCGCCCGACGCAAAAAGGCCTCTATCTGCACTTTAAGGCGATCGCCGAGGCGGTAGATATTCCTATAATACTGTACAATATAGCTTCGAGAACGGGTGTAAATATTGAGCCCGAGACATTCGTGAAGTTGGCCCAAGTAAAGAATATCATCGGAGTGAAGGAAGCGAGCGGCAGCCTGGAGCAGATGGCCAGGATCAGGAGATTGGCACCGAAAGACTTCCTGCTCATCTCAGGCGACGACGCGTTGACGCTTCCCGTGATGTCGATAGGCGGGGTCGGTATAATATCGGTCGCGGCGAATATCATTCCGCGCGATGTCGCCGATATGTGCGCGGCGTTTGAAAACGGCAATATCAAAAAAGCGCAAGATCTTCACTATAAGATGCTTGATCTCGTAAAGGCGATGTTCGTAGAGACCAACCCGATCCCCGTGAAGACCGCTATGGGGCTCATGAAGATGATAGACCCCCAGATGCGTCTGCCGTTGTGCGAGATGCTGCCGGAGAATGAAGAGAAGCTCGTGAAAGCTTTGAAGGACTACAAACTTATATAGAGAGGAGTTTGATAATGGTAAAAATTTGTATAAGCGGCTCAAAAGGCAAGATGGGCTCGCGTATAATAGACCTCGCCCGGGGAGATCCCGAGCTGGAAGTGGCGGCGGAATTTGATATCGACGGTAACGCAGAGGCTGGTATTACGGCTTGTGAATGCCTCATAGATTTTACGACGCCTGCGGCTACCATGGAGCATCTGGCGCTATGTGAAAAATTGAAGAAGCCGATCGTCATCGGCACTACCGGGTTATCCGAAGACGAAAAGGCCAAAATAAAGGAAACTTCCGCCCATATTCCCGTAGTGCTTTCCCCAAATATGTCCATAGGCGTGAATCTTTTGTTCAAACTGATAGAGGAGACATCTAAGGCTCTGGGCGAAGATTACGATGTCAATATAGTCGAAGCGCATCATTCCGAAAAGAAGGACGCCCCGAGCGGTACCGCGAAGGAGATGGCAAAGATCGCAAAGGGCGTCAAAGGCGATATAGAGATACCGATAGATTCGGTCCGCGAGGGCGAGATAGTGGGCGAGCATACGATAACGTTCGAGAGCGACGCCGATCTCCTGGAGATAACGCACAGCGCCAAGACGCGCGACATCTTCGTGAAGGGCGCTCTCAAAGCGGCGAAATTTGCCGCCGGTAAGAAGAGCGGGCTCTTCACAATGAAGGACGTCCTGGCTCTTTAAGTTATTGTAGGGTCTGTCCCCAAAGAGTCGTTTACTTGTTGAAGGAGACTGACCCTAAAGAAATCGTTCTTTGACACTGCGCGGGGTATTGTTCGCGGCCTGAAATTTTTTGCCGTGTGCTGCGGTTTACGTTTCGCTCATTTGCAGGAATTCCTTCCCCCCGCTGCTTTGTTTTGCTAAAAGCAAACCAAAGCAAAACAGCGGGGTTCAGTCAGTTCCTGCATTCGCTCAACGTAAATCCTTGCACACCAATGCGTATTATACGCTATGCCAAAAAATTTCTAATGGCCGTTCACAAAATCCTTCGCACTGACAAAGCAAATGGGATGTTTTTAATATGTGCATAATAGCTATTGTGTTTTTAATTTTTTATCTCTTAATTTTTAAGAAACATAAGCCCGTATCTGTAGGCGAATGCTCTTTAGTTTTCTTGTTAATTATTTTGTTATGCTTAGGCCAGAACGGACTGGAAAAATTTTGTAAACAATGGGAAAAGTACGGAGGAGCTATTGGTGGGCCAGGTTTTTCGTGGACTTTTAATGGGCCTCCTAAAGCACCAGACGAAATTTTAAAAGAGAATTCAATTGAAGCTGAATATACTGGTTATGATAAGACAAGACTGCTTATAAAAGAGTCTATAGCTAAAAGAGAAGCAATAAAAAATCTGATTAATAATGGCGATTTCAAAATACCATTAGGAAATAAACTTAGCAAATGGGGACACGGCCTTCATTCTGACAGTATTAAAGCTATGTATCCGGGGGTTGATTTTGTATGGTTTAATTTTTTAAATGCAGATATAGATATATCAGTCGAAGAAACAGAGATAGGAAATGCTCTAAAAATAATACATAAATCTGAAGAAATGAATAATAGAATAGGTCTTATGGAACAGCGGTTACAAGTAGTCCCCGGTAGATACAGACTTTCTTTCTGGGCCAAAGAACTATATGATTTTCAGGGCAGTGCTTTGTGGTTTGTTACTACTGACAATTGGGTTATTGAAGAAAATGGCGCGCAGAGAGGTTATGATCTTAATAAAAAAGGTACTTTTGGATGGGAATACTTTTTCAAGGAAATACAAGTAGATAAGAGTGGGGATATAACTTTTTCTATAGTATCGATCGGCAAAGGAACTGTATATATTGCAGATATTTCTTTCATTAAGCAATAAATTAATGGATTGGAAAACCTAAACCGAAGTTATGTGTAGCACAATAAAAATGTTAGGTCTTTTGAGAAGGAGAAAAACGGGAGTGACAGCGGCATTGGGATTAAAAAGCATCTAGGAAATAAATATAAGGAGTTACTATCAAAAAATTCTCTTTTTGCTATAGAAATGGCACTAATAGAAGGTATTACTGGGACTCTTAACAATCAAAATTCTGGCATGGGCTTAGCTTATCTGAAAAGATTTGTTGCTATAGTCGGAGGATGTTTTTCCATAATTTCTGGTAATGGCATGTATATAGAAAAAATTGACTCAACAGGCAGTAGTTGTATTAAAAAAGAACTAAACTTTGAGGTACCAGGAACTATCGTAGATGTCACTATAAACTCACAGCCAGGATTAAAAGTTTTTTCAAAATCGGAACTTATACCACCAGAATATCGTCTGATAAAATGAGGTGTTGTCATGATAATAAAGCTTAAGGATATAATTGGAGAATATTGTTCGCAAAGACAAAACAGCCCCAGCGGAAAGGGTGGGCAACATATTCGTCAAGTAATATTAGATAATTGGAATAAGGCTGGCAAGATTGAAATTTCGTTTGATGGAGTAAAGCTTTCGACCCTATCTTTTATTGATGAAGCTTTTGCCAAATTAGCGATAAATTATTCTCTGGAACAGCTTAAGAGTAAATTAATCTTTTCTCAGATAGATGAAGAAACTAAAAATAAGATTAATAAAGGTATTGAAGTAAGAATTCAGCAAAGACAGAATAATGGCTAGTTGGAAAGCACAAAGGATTTTGTAAGCGGCTTGTTGGAATGAGTTGCATAAAACTTTTCTGTTCTTTGGGATATCAATAGCGGGTGACATTGGATGGGACCCAAATTTTAAATTTGGGATGGGGGTGGACCCCCGCTGTTTTGCTTTGATTTGCTTTTAGCAAAACAAAGCAGCGGGGGGACATACAGATACCCG
>JAUYPN010000068.1 GCA_030695725.1 Candidatus Omnitrophota bacterium | reverse complement strand
CCTTACACCTTTTTGTATCCATAGCGCGAGATCATTACGCTTATCGGCAAAATCCACAACGGTGATCTTTTTGTAAGGTATGCTGATATGTTTCAAGAGGATCGGCAGCGCACATTTACCGACAGAGCCAAAGCCTACTATCAATACTTTATTTTTAAATTCCATATTGAGGTATTATATCAGAATAGGCTTGAGTCTTGCAACCCAAATTGTGTTTTAGCAAAGGATTTTTTATTCGGCGGGCGGCTCTTCGATTTTATCAAGCTCGGCAAAATCGACCTGATATTTTTTTCGTTCGATTTTAGAAAATAGGCTGTAGACGCAAGGCACCACGAAAAGCGTAAACATGGTAGAAACTATGACACCGCCGATTATTGTTATCGCCATCGGGATACGTGTCTCCGCGCCGGGGCCTATGGCGAGAGCCGGCGGAATCGCGGCGGCGATCGTGGACAGTGAGGTCATAAGTATGGGCCGAAGCCTTATCGGGCAGGCCTTCAATAACGCGGGCCGGACTTCAAGCCCGCGCTCCCTCTGTTGATTTGTAAAATCAACGAGAAGAATAGAGTTCTTCTTGACTATTCCCATAAGAAGTATCAAGCCGATTATACTGTAAATATTTAATGACCGATTGAATATCCATAATGTGATAAGCGCGCCGGAGATGCTGAACGGAAGCGCAAAAAGCACCGAAAAAGGATGCAGGTAGCTGTTAAACTGAGCAGCGAGCACCATATAGGCGATCAATATACCAAGCCAGAAGGCGAGCATCAGGCTCGAGAAGGATTCCTTGAACGTCTGCGTGCTGCCTGAAAAAACTATTTTGTAGCCTTGAGGCAGGACGCTCTTCGCTATACGATCGACTTCCTTCAAAGCGTCTGCCTGGGATTTACCCGGAGCCACATTAGCAAAAACCATAATAGCCCTCTCCCTGTTGCGCCTCGTTATAGTAAGCGGCGTAGGCTTCTCAATAATTTTTATTACGTTCTTAAGCTGTACAAGCTCATTCCTGTTATTCCATACCCAAAGACGATCTATATCCTCCCGCTCCGTCCGCTGAGACGGCAGGAGCCTTATCCGCACATCATAACGCCGCCCCTCTTTGGTATATTTCCCTATTCTCTCGCCGCCTATGAGAGCGTTTATAACGCTCCCTATCTTGTCTATAGACACTCCCCTGTCATTGGCCTTTTGCCTGTCGGGCTGCACCTGAATCTCGGGGATCTTGGCAAGATAGTCGGTATCCACGTCTATCGTAAGGCTCGACTTCTCCATCTTGCGGCGTATATCTTCGGAATATTCCGCCAGTTTTTCCCAGTCAGGCCCTCTTATTGAAAACTCGACAGGAAAGCCCCTCTTCGCCGAGAAACCGGAGAGCGAGAGGTCCTGTATCGTTGCCTTCACATCCGCTATCGAATTCAGCTCTTTCCGAAACAACGTCATCAGTTCGCCCTGAGAAAGCCGATGATTGCCTGGGGGGACTATAGGCCTTTTTTTTGGTTCTTTAAATGTTACGAACAGTATGCCTGAATTAACTTCGCCGCCCCCGAAGCCGCCTATCATCGCAAAGTAAGCTTCGACTTCCGGCCGGCTTAAAATATAGCTTTCGGCCTTTTTGAAGCAATCGTCCGTGAAAACAATTGAAGAACCGACCGGCGTCTGAAGGCGCACCATCAGCATGCTCATGTCCTGTGAGGGAAGAAGTTCTTTGCGAAGCGTTTTCACGAATATCAGCGAGCAAATAAAAAATATAACCGCGGCGATAACCACAATAACCCGTTTATTAAGGGCCCTCTCAAGCGCCCGATGATAACCGACAGCAAGAGTTTTAAATCCGTGGTCGATAGACTTACCCACAAACGTATGGCGCTCGCCGACCTCCAAAAATTGGGAGCAGCGCATCGGCGCAAGCGTAAGCGCTTCCAGCAAAGAGAGCGCTACCGCAACCGAAATGGTAACACCGTATTGGTAAAAGAACTTGCCGATAATGCCATACATAAACGCTACCGGCAAAAATATGGCGATTAAAGCAATGGTCGAGGCAAGAGCCGCGAATGTTATCTGCCGGGCGCCCCGGCGCGCTGCCTCAACTTTATCTACGCCCCTCTCCCTGAAACGCACAATATTTTCCAAGACCATTATCGCGTCATCGACCACGATGCCGATCGCCAGTGACAAGCCGAGGACGGTGAACGTATTAAGCGTGAATCCCAGAAAATAGATGACAATAAAAGTCCCCAAAACGGATGTTGGTATAGCAAGCAATATGTTCAGCGTCGCGCTCAGGGATCCAAGAAAGAGCCAGCATACCAGCGACGTTACAATCGCGGAAAGGATGAGGGTAAAGATCAGTTCATGGATCGAGTCCTCGCTGAATTTAGTCCGGTTGGAACGAACGGCTATATCTATATCCTTGGGTTTAAACTTTTGAATCTCCTCCAGGCGCTTCAGCACTTTATGCGCAACTTCAACTTCGTTCGCGCCGCGCTGTTTACGGATACCAAGGCCCACGGTCCTGCGCATGTTTGTACGCGCAATACGGCGGATATCGGAAAGGCCGTCTTCGATTGAAGCGACTTCTTTGAGGTATATAGGTTTGTACACGGGCTGGCCTGATCTTTTCGGAATGAGCAGATTCTCAAAATCTTTTGTGGTCTGGGCCTCGCCCATTACCCTCACATTGAATTCTTTGGCTGCGGTCTCAATTCGGCCTGCCGGCATCTCTTCGTGCTCGGCTTGAACGGCATCGATTATGTCCTGGACGGTAAATTGATACGCCTCCAGTTTATCCGCGTCAACCCAGATCCTGAGGTTCCGGTCCACAAACCCTCCCAAAAATATGTCGCCGACACCGTTTATTGTGGCAAACTGGTCCTTCAGATGATCCTGAACGTACGACATTATGTCACGCAGCGGCAAGGTGGAAGACGACACGGCAAGGAATAGGATCGGGTTATCTTCGGGGTTAACTTTAGTGACTATGGCAGGGTCGAGATCTTTGGGCAGCATCCTCTGCGCCTGGTCAATCTTGGTCTGAACATCCTGGATGGCGACGTCTATATTTTTACCTAAGTCAAATTCGACTGTTATGGTCGCCGACCCTTGCCGTATAGAGGATGAGACTTCGCGCACGCCCTGAATGCTCATCAACGAGTCTTCCGCTATGTCTACAACGTCGGACTCCATAACTTCAGGGGCCGCGCCTTCCCACGTAAGGTTTATGGAAACGATGGGAAAGTCGACGTCAGGCAGCTGTCCCACACCCAAACGCCCGTAGCTGATAACGCCGAATATTATGAGCGCTGCCATCAGCATCCAGGCAAACACCGGATTTTTAATCGATATATCAGATAGTGTCATTTAAGGTATCCGCGATATTCTCTCCGATAGCGACTTTCAACTGCCAATATAACCGCTTGGCCTCGTAAACGGCGTGTATATAGTTTCTCTCCGTGTCCTGCAGCATCTGTATCGCCGCCAAAACGTCGAGGTTGTTGACGAGGCTTCGCTCGTAATCCTTCCTTTGCAGATAATAATTTAGCTTTGCGGACGTATATGCCTTTCTTAGGGCTTCGTGCACCGCGAGAGCCGTATTGAGTTTTACGTACGCCTCTTTAATATCATAAGGCGCGCGCCGCTTTACCCTCTGATATTCCAGTTTACTCTCATGGGCCTTCAGCTCGGCGGCTTTTGAATTTCCCAGCGTCTCTGTGCCTTCAAAGATCGGCACAGTTACCGTTAACTTGACGTCCCAATCCGTACCTTCATTGAATCCGGTCCTCTGGACATAGTAATTACCCTCAAAATCGGCGCTGGGCAAAAAATCGCTATTAGCGACATCGGCCTCTCTTCTTGCGACTTCCCACGCATAGCCGGCCGCGAGCACATCAGGCCTTGAATCCGATTTTGACACATAGTAGCTTTCTTTCTTCAGCGCGGCCGGCATCTTATACCTGTCTGTCAGTCCGTAAACAGTCCTGCCGACTAAGAACTCCAGCATTTGCCGCGCAATGGTCTCCTGGTTTTTTACAACTTCCAGGTTGGCCTCTACGCCATACAGCTGAGCCTTGGCGTTTACAACTTCGCTCGGCCGCGACCGACCTAAATTCTCTCTGGCCTTCAACTCTTTGACTCTGTTCAGGAGAGCTACTCTTATCCTTGAAAGCGCCTTATAATCCCCCAGCTTCTCTGTGAGAAGATAGAACGAATCCGAGACATCCATAAGAAGCAATTGTTGGGCCCGCGCTAACTCGTCTATGCGTTGTTTACGCTCATATCTCGAACCTTTTATCGCGGCGAAGGCCTTAAATCCGTTAAAAAACGTCTGCGTTACGTTGAATTTTCGCTCAGAACTTCTCGCCGGCTTAAGAGCCGCGAGTGTTGTGCCCGCATTATTTGATTGCGCCTGCTGATTGTCGATAGAAATAAATGACGCATGCGGCAGTATTACAGAAAGAGCCTGAAGAAAATGCGCTTCGGTCTCCTTGATCCGGTCAGTGTCGATTGCTATTAATTCGCTTTGATCAAGAGCCAGCCTATAACAGTCTAAAAGGCTGAGCGGCATTGAGTATATAGAGTTTGCGGCCCCTTTTCCGTCACTTGCGACATCTTCGGCAAGCGCGAGATGAGACGAAAGCACGCAGATAATAATGTATATGCCCGCACAAGCCCTTTTCATCTTAAACATTATCCTTTCTGCTCCACAATACGATCTCTGATGTGTTCGAGAATCCTAAGGTACTCTTCCCTTTCTTCCTGCGATATCATTCCGAATATCTTTGCCGTCATCTTCTTCCTCTGGCCTATCATCTCTTTCACGGAACTTGCGCCTTTTACGGTCAAAGCTACGTTTACGATCCTTCTGTCTCTTGAATCGCGCGTCCTCTTCACATAACCGTCTCTTACCAGCCTATCGACAATGCCGGTCAGGCCTGCAGTTGTAACGTTTATGAGATGAGCCAAGTCCGACATCTTGGATTCCCCCTGTCTGTTCAGCATATCAAGAACCACAAATTGCGGAAGAGTGATATTAAGCTTATAGAATTCATTCGTCTCTTGCCTGAAGAACTCTCTCATCATAACAGGCATTATTTCGCTGACCTTGTCCACAAACTCCGCTATCGATAAATTCGACATCGTTAACCTCCTTGATAGTTAACTATATTAAATATCAATGTAGTTAATATATCATATCATTGACGATTTGCCAAGGGTCATGGGTGTTTTTTATGGGGTACAGGAAAGTATAGTACACTTTCCTAATCCCACAGGGATAGCCCTTCCTAGACCTATTAAGGAAAGGGCTAA
Source organism: Candidatus Omnitrophota bacterium (assembly GCA_030695725.1). GTDB lineage: Bacteria > Omnitrophota > Gorgyraeia > 2-01-FULL-45-10 > 2-01-FULL-45-10 > 2-01-FULL-45-10. Next base: position 3,395 of record JAUYPN010000068.1, on the reverse strand, counting down.
CCACTGGAAATCGCGAAGCGATTTTCTTGAGGCTGGTTATTGCATCCAGGCGGGTGAGTTGCGGTACAACTTCATCGAGGCCTCGGCAAGAGAGATCGTCCTGTCCATCTCTTCGCTGTAATGTCTCTGGTAAAACATTATGCTTTCAAGCTCTTCGTAAAATTTCATTACCAGGCCGGCCGTACTCTCCAAGAATTCGATTCCTACATTATACGGGTCTCTTTCCGAAAACCGCTCTATATGCACAACTCTTGACCTGATAAAAAATTCCTCGTTTCTTAAAAACATCCTTACGATAAGGCCTGCCGACAAATCCAGCTTTCTATTTACGGAGACGAGCGCGCCGCCTTCTGATATATTGAGCGATATCGAGGACTCTTTGGGTATACCGTCCTCGCTCTTATACTGAAGGGGCCAGTAAACGGAATATCTCTTAAATCTTCTCTTCTCCACAAACTCCGCCATAAAAATACCCCTAGCCTATATACTTCCTCACCATGTCACTGATGGCCTGCATGCTCGGCGGTTTCACGAGATAGTCGTTAGCGCCCAGGCGTCCGGCATCAAGAGCGTATTCCGATTCGGTCTTTGCCGTCAGTATGACGACAGGTATATTCATCGTCTTTGAATCACCCTTTAGTTTTACCAGGACCGTAAAACCATTCGCCTTAGGCATAACCAGATCCAATAGTATAAGGTCGGGATTGTCCTTCTTCGCCCTCTCCATCCCTTCCTGGCCGTCGTATGCGGCTATACAATCGTATCCGCTCGCCTCAAGCCTCATTCGCACAGCATCTACAAAACCGGACTCATCATCTATAATCAAAACCTTTTTGCCCATCCCTATGCTCCTTCACATATTAAGTATATCATATAAATCTTGACCGTGACAAATATCCCATTATTTTATATCGCGAAGTTCCAGTTGGATTGACTGAAGCCCCTGCCAGTCATTTATGGAGGGTGTGTAAGCTATGTCTATGCCCGAACCTGTCTTCGGGGCCTCAATATTACCCCTACCGAATGTAACGGCTTCGCAGGTAACTTTATTATCGGTGACTAGCATCTTAAAACCGTTTTTGCCTATCTGGCGCGGCCCGTCTTTCACTATCAAGTTGCGCGAGACAAGCACCGGACGCGGATTATCCTCTCCGAAAGGAGAAAGGCTCTCTATCTCAGCTATTACCTCCTCGCTCAGCATATCAAGAGGGATATCCATATCGATATTCAATTTTGGGCTAAACACTCTTTCGTCGACATCTTTCGAGGCCTCGTTATTGATCATATCTCTGAACGCTTCTATCCTATCCTTCTCTATCGTTATACCGCACGCCGACTCATGGCCTCCGAAACCCATCAGGTGATCCTTGCATCGCAATAAATATTCAAACAGATGGAAATGCTCAACACTGCGGCCGGAACCCTTGCCGTATTTACCGTCCAATGAAATGAGTATCGTAGGACGATAAAACCTGTCGGCTATCCTTGAAGCGACTATGCCGATCACTCCCGGATGCCAGCCTTCGCTTGCCAGCACTATCACGCGATGATCTTTAAAGTTCACTTCACGCTCGACCTTCGAAAGCGCTTCCTCTGAAATTTTCGACTCTATCTTCTGCCTGTTCCTGTTCTCACTATTTAATATACCCGCCAGTTCTTTGGCCCGCGGCTCATCAACGCTTAGTAAAAGCTCCAGCGCCTTCTCGGGCGAACCAACGCGGCCCATCGCGTTTATGCGAGGGCCCAGAATGAATCCGATGTGGCCGCTCGATATGTCTTTACCTGTCAGGCCCGATGCCTCCATCAACGCTCTGAGGCCGGTCCTTTTTCTCTTATTAAGCTCCTCAAGGCCGTGCTTGGCGAGGATCCTGTTCTCGCCGACGATCGGAGCTACGTCGGCCACTGTTCCCAGGCTTACCAGATCAAGGAACTCCTCGGCATTATTCGAAGTTCCTTCGTATAATGCGCTCGCCAGCTTGTAGGCGATCCCCACTCCCGCAAGATGCTTGAAAGGATATTTGCAATTCTCCTGCAACGGATTGACCACGGCATAGGCCGGCGGCATCCTGGAGTCCAATATCTCGTGATGGTCTGTTACTATAACATCTATACTCAGGGAATTAGCCAGCTCGATCTCCTTAAAAGAACTTATTCCGCAGTCCACCGTAATTATAAGAGAGACGTCGTCTCTCTGGGCTTTTTTTATCGCGATAGTATTCAGTCCATACCCCTCTTCCAGGCGATTCGGTATATATGTCTCGGGGCTTAAACCTAAATTTTTGAGACACAGATATAGTAATGCCACGCTCGTCATTCCGTCCACATCGTAATCGCCATATATAATAATCTTTTCATGCGATGATATGGCTCGCTTGATTCTGGATACGGCCTTGTCCATATCCTTTAGGAGGAAGGGATCGTGGCATGATGAGAGGGAGCACTCGAGAAATGCCGAGGCGCCGGCCGCGCTGTCCACTCCCCTGTTCAAAAGAAGCTGGGCCGTGACCTTCGAAATGTTTAAATCATGGGAGAGGCTGTCCTGAAAGGCAGGATCAGGATCTTTTATTTTCCATATTCTTCTCATAAAATACGCGCCGTCTATTCTTTATGGGCTCTATGTGCACAACAACATCTGTAACGCCGGGGATATTTTCTCTTATGGCTTTTTCTATTCTATAACATATATCATGGGCTTTATTCACATGCATATCGGGATTGACCTGCGCGTGTAGGTCGACATGTATGTCGTCTTCCCTCCCGCGGGTCCTTATTTTGTGGCAATTCTTCACGCCGTTAACAGCCATACATACCTTAGCTATTTTTTTTACGTCCATTACCACAACCGTATCGCAGAGGACGTCGGAACCTTGCCTTATGATAGAATAGCCCGCGTGGGCGATGAACAGGGCTATTATAATTGTAACGATGGGATCAAGGATAGGATGTCCCATCTTTATGGCGAATATGGCCGCGATGACTGACAAGGATGTGAATAAATCCGCCCTGGTATGTATTGAGTCCGAGATAAGGATATCGCTCTTCAAGCGCTTACCATGCGCGTACTCATAAGCCATGACAAAAATATTCACAAGCATCGTAACTATCATGATGACGAAACTGAACGTATCGATCTCGGGAATTGTCGGGGAGCCCAGGCTTTTAATGCCTTTCGAAATGAGGTTAAAGCAAACGAAGAATAGCATGCCCGCTATTCCCAGGGAAAATAGCGTTTCGTATTTTTTATGGCCGTACGGATGTTCTTTGTCGGGAGGAAGGCTCGCGAATGTTATTCCGATAAGCCCTATGATATTTGAAGCGCCGTCGGCAAGTGAATGGAAGCCGTCGGCGGCCATACTTGTAAAATGCGTGATCAGCCCGTAAATTATCTTGGCTCC
>JAUYPN010000067.1 GCA_030695725.1 Candidatus Omnitrophota bacterium | reverse complement strand
CGTCGAGAAGATTATTTTGAGATACCAAATCATGTCATGCCCGCGGAAGCGGGCATCCATAAACAATTCTCGTCTGGATTCCCGCTTTCGCGGGAATGACAAACGGGCTAATTTGGACAGCAATGATGCCTAATGTAAATTTACGTCAGCGGAGGGCGGACACCAAAGGTAACCGCCCTCTGAGGTAAGAAGAAATATTTTAGAAGAGGAAGACGGCGGAGGCGACGACGGTGGCGTAGTTGCCTTCGGGGCCGATTATCGCGGTCTGCGTGATATTGGACGTGCGGATGATCTTATCCTTGAGCTGATATATCTCTTTATTCTCATCCCAGGATTTATCTTCGTCGAATTCAAGCCCGAGCGTGGACGCCAACATTTCCACGGCCAGGTCCTCGGCGATATCACCAGCGACTTTTTCATTCTGCCCGAAAGCGTTGTGTTCGCTCAAGTATCCGTGAGCGTTGGGATCGGCGGGCACCGCGCAGCCCACGCTGGAGGCGATAAGGCGGTGCGGCTCATTGGACGCGCATCTCGAAACTACCGCGTACGTTATCATTCCGGGAATGAGCTCTTTCAGGCCCTCGTTCTTGGATATGACTTTGCATTCGGGCGGAAGTATGCTCGAGACGTGGACTAAGTTGCACTTTTCTATTCCGGCGTCGCGCAATGCCAGCTCGAAGCTCCTGAGCTGGGCCTTGTGGACGCCCACGCCTTTAGTCAGGAACATCTTCTTCGGAACCAGCAGATGTCTTCTCGGAACGAGCAGCATATGGTACCCCTTACTTCTTCGCCGGGAATATATATCCCAGCAGCCTGTAAATAAGTTTCGCCGCCAGAAAATCCGACGAGACCTGCCCTTTTATGGGGCACAGCTCAACTACGTCAAATCCCGCTATTTTTCTGTCTTTGGATACCTCGCGCAGAAGGTCGAGCGTCTCATACCAGCCTATCCCGCCCGGCTCAGGAGTCCCGACTGCCGGCACCAGCGACGGATCGAAGACATCGAGGTCTATGCTCACGTAGACATGCTCGCTCAAACTGTGCGATATGGTGTCTTTCCATAAAGGCATTTCCAGTATATCGTAGACGTTCACTGCCTTGACCTTGCCATTGGCCTGGCTGGAGAGAAAATCCTTCTCTTCCTTTGATAGGCTGCGCATTCCGGTCTGAACTATGGAGCACATCTCGCTGATCCTGCGCGCAACGCAGCCATGGTTGAACTTGGAACCGAAATATTCATCTCTCATATCATAATGCGCGTCGAGGTGCAGGACCGACAGATCCGGATAAATTTCTTTGAAAGCCCTGACGGATCCTATGCTCAACGAATGCTCGCCGCCCAAAATAACGGGGAATTTGTTCGCCTTCAATAACTCCATTGTGGAGGTATAAACTTTGTCCACCATCGCTTCCGGCAGAAGATCCTGTACCGGCAGCGGATCGGCGGTATGTATGCCTATCTTATATGTCTCCTGATTCAGTTCTTCATCGAAGAGCTCCAGCTTCTTTGAAGCATCTATTATGGCCCCGGGCCCGTTGACGGTTCCCTTGATGTATGTAGCGGTCTTATCATAAGGGACCTGTACCACCACAACCTTGGATTTTTTCAAACTGGAGTATTCTTCCTCCAGCGCCATATAATTTTTAACCGTGTTCTTATCTTCCATATACAGTTTCGATCAATTTTTTAGTATATCCGACACGCCTTTGGCCGTCTCCACTATTCTTTTCGCTCTTCTTTCATCGAGAGTCCCGAGGCCGCAGCTCGAGGTCACAAGCGAAGAGATCGAGGAGCCATCGATGCCCTTATCTTCCAATATCTTTAAAGCCTCTTTGAGCCTCTTTGCGATAGATTCGGGCGTCTCCGTGTCCGCGGCGGAAGACGAAGGAACTATCCCCCATGCTATCGCGGAGCCCCTTCCGATAAAATCTTTTATATCCCGATGGTACAGGAAAAACTCTTTCATAAAATTATAAGCGTCGAAGTTCAATATGTCAACGCCTCTTTTAAGAAGCAGCGGCCAATCCGTGTTCCCGCAGCAATGGACGCCCGACAGGGCGCCCTCTTCCCTTATCGCGGAAAAGATATCGTCGAGAGATCTTGTGACATCATCCGCCGGAATATTGACATAGCTTGAGCCTATCGATACAAGATACGGCTCGTCTACGAATATGATGACGTCCTTAGAGAGTTTCTTCAGCTCGCGTATCTGCCATCTTGTCTTCATCGCGAGGACTTTTACGGCGACATCGAACATATATTTGTCGTAGATCAGCGCTCTCTTATTTTCATTCGTCACCGATAGCCCAAAACTCACCGGCCCGGTGACGTGACCTTTTACAAATCTTGCCGCCTGCGCTTCTTTTTTAAAAGAGCCGAAAAATTCGTAAAGGCCCTCGGCGAACTCACTCGAGATCCTGAAATACTCCACGTCCCCATCGAGATATTTCTGATAAGCTTTCTCCATGCCGGAGGCCGCTTTCCCGGAATCGACATATACAGACCTCTTCTTCTCGTCTATCACGACCCCGGGGAGTCCTTCGGAGAACTGGCAGTACATATGCTCTTTGAAAGAGCGGTTATTGAGCTGAGGCCAGAAAGGTATGTATTTGAAATTATCGAAAACTAGCCGGCAAGCGCACCGAGGGTCTTTAAACGGCAGGCTCCCTATACCGGTAGCCTCAAAATGGAACTTAGGCATATCGCCAATCGCTTAAACGCTTTATGCGCTTCAGCATGTTCGGGTGCGTCGAAAACAGTTCGAGCAATTTATCGCCGAAATTCAGCTTGATATTCTTATTTCTCAGAAGATCCAGCTCCTGAGGCGATATTGTGCCTGATCTGTCGAGATCGAGCTCTCTTAAGTCCTTTAATTCGTTGAGGGCCCTTGACGGATCATTAACGAAGAAAGCCTTCATGCCCTCCGCCGTTTTAAGCTCCTCTTTGGGCATTCTCGCGGATCCATACACGAGCTTGTATAGCGCGGACGCCAGAAGAGCCGGATTATTCCCCAGATCGACCGACCCCTTATCGGCAAAGTGCTCTCTTATCCTTGACGCGTACAGAACGAGAAGGTTCGTAACGAAATAGAATAAAAAAGCCGCCAGGCCTACCAGCATTGTGCTCGAGCCCTGGTTTCTGTCGCGCCTGTTCCCGTAAAAGAGAAACTGCCACGCGATGCGGTACAATATCATGGGTATCACGGAGAGGATCGTCATCGTCAGAACATCCCTGTTCTTTATATGGCTCATCTCGTGGCCCAATACCGCGCGCAGCTCTTCTTTGCTCAAGAGGCCCATTATGCCGCGCGTAACGCATATCCTGCCGTCCCTTATCGACCTGCCGAAAGCGAACGCGTTGGGTATCGCCAGATCCGAAATGCCCACCTTAGGCATCGGTATCTTTGCCATTGTCGAGAGAGACCGTACCGCCTGGTAAAGTTCCGGATATTCGCCTTCTTTTATATAATGCACGCCCATCGACCACTCTACGATCTTCGGGCCCAGCATATATTGGACGAGCATTATCACAAAAGACAATACAAGATAGAAATAGAAATTTGTTATGCCCAGATGATAACTTATCATCGATACCACGGCATAGACGATCGCGAAGAGGACCGCCATCAGCATGTACATCCTTAGCTTCAAGTACCACATCTTTGACACCTCCGTATATTTTACGCTTCGATAAAGACTTCGCGCGCCGCGAGCGCCGCCGCGCCAAGGACGACCGAATTATCCTCCAGGAGCGTCGGGATTATCTTGACTATGCTCGCAGGCTCTTCAAACGAGAACTTATTCACCGTCTCTTTTATCGCGTCCATAAAGACCTCTCCGGACTTCTCGACTCCGCCGCCTATTACCACTATATCCGGATTGAATACATTCACCAGATACGCCACTCTCACGCCGAGATTTCTGGCGGCATTCGACACGAGCTCCACCGCCAGCTTATCGCGCTTCTTCGCGGCGGCTATGATGACCTCTTTTGTGAGCTTTGTGACATCGCCGCCCACCATATTCAGGATCTCGGTCGAAACGCCTTTATCTATGGCCCTCATGGCCTCCATGACCACGCCCAGGTCCACTCCCCACGGCCTCATGTGGGTATACTCCTTCATGATATTTTTTTCATCCTTTTGGAGGCCCGAGAATACGAGCTGTATCTCCCCGGCGCAGCCGCTCGATCCGCAGTATACGTCATCCTGTATGATGATCCCTAGGCCGACGTCGGAATACACATAAAGCATATTTTCCACATCCGCGCTGTGGTTCAGCGTCTTCTCTCCGAACGCCGCGCAGGACGCGTCATTACCTATATATATCGGTATGTAGAATTTCTGTTCTATCGCCTTGCAGAATTTCAAAAGGCTCGTCTTGCTCCTGCCCCTCACCGGGTCCGTATCATGAATAGTCCCGGTGATATAATCTATGATGCCGGATGTTCCTATGCCTATATTCTTTATAACGCCCTTGTCAAGCTTACTCTTATCGACAGCATCCTCTATCACCTTAATGACATATCCGGGAAGCTCTTCCACGATAACGTTCGGCCTCGGAGCGTATGCGCTGGAGATGACATTCACCTGCAGATCGGTCACCACGGCCTTCATGTTGTCCGGGCCTATGTCGACGCCCACTATGTAGGCGCTCTTCGCGTTAAGTTCCAGGAGCTCCGGCCTGCGCCCGCCGCTCGAGACATCGTACCCGACCTCGAGTATCGTCTTTTTGTTGATATAAAAGTCGAGGTAGTTCGACACGCTTACTATATTCAAGCCCAGCACCCTCGAAATATCGGCTCTCGAAATGGGGCCCTTCTTCCTTATGAGCTCCAGGATTGACAGGTTCTTGCGCTGCCTGTCCTGCGAAACATGATAGGTAAAAACGCTCTCTTTTTTTATAGCCATTTCAACCTTCTTGTTTTTGTTATGTACACATCTTTGAGCGACATGACCGCGCTCGGATAATTCCCCGCGGTCAGAGCCCCGAACTCAAATTTTATCGTCGATATATTTGAAAAGTCCACCGCTTTCCTGACGCGCCTGAAATTTACCGTGTACCTCTGCCAGTCCTTGCCCATGGCCGACGAAAGGTCTTTTTCGAGCCTATAGCTTCGTTTACTAGAGTCCACTATGACGAGAGCGAGAAATTCATCTCCCCTGACGCCTTTCGCCGTGTACCTTATATCCAGCTTATCCAGGCCTACGGGCTCTTTCAACTCTATCGTGTAATTTGCCCAGCCGGACCCCCTGGAATTGCAGAGGACCAGCTCCTCCGGCCTTGCGATACTGAACTCCTTGGCGTCTCCCGTAAAGTAAGCGTTCTTCACGATATCCTTATTTGGCGCGCCCCCTTCTACAAGGAATATCCCCTTATCAAGATTCTCGCCGAATTTATGCGCGACGCCGCTCATCGGCGCGGAGGGCATCTCGCCGAGGAGGCGCACCTTGATCTCTATGGAACTCTTAAAGATCAATATAGCCGCCGCAAAAAGAAAAGCCAGTACAGCTACCGCCCACGGCAGGAACGGCCTCCATTTCGGCTTCTTTTTGCCGTGTTTCTTAGGCAGGGTGTGAAAATACGTCTTTGCTATCTCTTCCTGGATATCTATACGCTGATTAAGAGCCACTATTTCTTCACAAATCTTATGTCGTCTACGTAAAGCGCGCCCTTCTTGTTCGAAGCCATCCTGTCCTCGAAGACGATTACGAATTCAGTAAGGCTGGTTCTATCGATCAGGCCTTTAAATTCGGACAAGGGTATGGATATCTCCTGCCACTGGTCGCTCACGTTGGAGATGTAGTAGCGCCCCATCTGCTTACTGGCGTTCTTCAGTTCTATTTTGAACACGGTCGTGTAACCGGCCTTGGAATCCCCCTTGACCCACAGGTTCAGGGCGTCGTACTTCGAAGCGTCGAAATTGGGAAGGGTCATCCAGAATCCGTTGTAAGCCGGGTTGGGCGAATCTACGCTGTAGTCGAGCTTCATCGCGAATCCGGTATCGCCATGCCTTGTCACGTTGTCAAAACCTTCTTTGCACCACTGGGTCGGGTCGGACGGATCTTTATTCCACGCTCCGAAATTCCCCCCGAGATTGTTCGGCTTCTCACCGCTGTCGAAATTTGCCGCTATGATCTCCTCGGAATATTTAGACACTTCAGGTTTCGGCGCTTCAGCGACAGCCGCGGGTACCTCTTCCGGCTCCGAAGCCTCGTCCATGTCCGGTTCGGCAGCGGTCTTCGACGCCTCTTCCGTGATTTCCACGGCATCTTCATCTTCCATAACATCCGCGGCCGGGCTCTCCTGTCTTATAACGATGGGCTTCTTGTCGTTTTGCGGTTCCCGGTTCTGGCCGCACCCCGTTGTAACCGATAGTACAAAGAACGATATCAGCAGCATAACGATACATCTATACATCTCACTCCTCCTTTTTAGTTTCAATACAATTATTTCAATCCGGTTAATTTTATTCCTTCCACAAAGAACTTCTGCCCGAATATGAAGATCACTACGATCGGGATCATCGTAATTAAGGACCCCGCCATCAAAAGCCCCCAGTCGGGCTGGGCGTATTGATACATCTCCTGAAAATAAGCCAGTCCCACAGGAAGGGTCCTCTTCTCCAGCGAGTTCGTGACTAATAGAGGCCACATGAAGCTGACCCAGTTCCCGAGCGCTACGAATACGGTGAGCGTGGCGAGCGCCGTCTTCGACAGCGGCAGGATGACTTTACAGAATATGCCCCAGTAATTACAGCCGTCTATCTTGGCGGCGTCCTCCAGGTCGCGCGGTATCGTCATAAAAAATTGGCGCAGCATAAAAGTGCCGTACGCCGAGAAAGCGGCCGGTATTATCAATGCCTTATACGAATCGATCCAGCCGAAGACCCTCATCAGCACAAAGACCGGTATCATCGTGACCGATCCCGGTATCATCATGGTGGCCAGGTACGAGAAGAAGATCTTTTCTCTGCCGGGGAACTTTAACCTTGAGAAAGAGTACGCGGCCAGGGCGCTCGTCGCGACCTGCGCCAGGGTCACCGTAATGCAGACGAAGAGGCTGTTGAAATAGAACTTGGCGAAAGGGACGACCTTCCATACGTCGATGTAGTTTTTCCAGTATACGGGATCCGGGATCCAATTGATCTCATTGACATTGAATATGAAGACCGAGCTGTAGGATTTCAACGATGTCGAGATCATCCACGCGAACGGCAATACCATAGTGACGGCTCCCAGAATAAGAAGGCCGTATGAAAAAACTTTCTGTAGAACGCTTTTGTATATCATATCAATAGTGGTAGTATTGCACTAACCGGCCGCCAAAGCGCCAATTGAACAATGTTATGATAAGGACGAAGACAAATACGAACCAGGCTATCGCCGCCGCGTATCCCACATGCTGCCAGCTGTAGAGATGATTATATATCAGATACTCAAGCGTCGTCGTAGACCGCTGGGGCCCGCCCCCTGTCATGACGTACGCCTGCATGAATCCGCCCTGGAATCCTCCTATGACCGCCATTATGGCGATGAAGAACGTCGTGGGGCTTATCATCGGCCATGTCACGGACCAGAACTTATGCCACGGGTCCGCCCCGTCTATCTCGGCCGCTTCATAAAGCTCCCTGGGCACTCCCTGCAGGGCGGCCACGAAGAGTATCATGTTATAACCGCCCATAGCTATCCATAGACCCATTATCATGAGCGATGGTTTCGACCATGTCGTGGAGGTCAGCCACGGTATCCCCTTAAAGCTCACGTTCAGAAAACCGCCCAGCTTTACCATGAGGTTGTTCAAGAGGCCGAAATCGTAATTATAGAGCCACGCCCAAAGGAGGCATATCGCCACGCCATTCGTTATCGTCGGAAGAAAATATAAAGTTCTGAATAATTTTATTCCTTTTATCTTCTGGTTCATCGCCAGCGCCAATAATAGCGCCACCATCATTTCTACCGGTATCACTATCATCAGGAATAGAGTGTTACCCACGCATTTCCAGAAGAGCGGATCGTTCGGAATGAAAGACCCTCGCTCGGAATGGAACCCCAAAAGGTTGACAAAGTTCGCCAATCCCACGAATTTGGGGGCGGAAAGCATGTCCCAGTTGACGAGGCTTAAAGATAACGACAACGCAACCGGAACGAGCGTAAATACCAGGAATCCCAGAAGGTTCGGCAGGAGAAAGAGATACCCTGCCGCCGCTTCCTTAGTGGAGCTTCTCAGCATAATAATTTCAGGATTATAACATATTTAATCAAAGAAATCCTCTACTTTCAGCAATTCCTCCGCGCGTTTGTTTATCGGGTCGGCGGCAAAACGCCTGCGTATGGCTCCGTCGTTCAGGTAATTATCGAGCGCCAAAAACGACATCGCCTGGTCCAGACACAGATACTTGGTCGCCGCCTTACCGGTAGATGCGTTTATGGCGTCATAAAATCCGCACTCTCCGTACGCATTGTAGAGTTCCAGCATTTTGCGTATGTTCGCTATGCACTCCTTCGGGGCGAATTCAAGCGCCAGGAATGTGGCATGCGGCGTGATGACGCCCGGCTTATATCCTTTTATGCCGAGAGGCTTCACGCCGTACTCGGTGTATCCGCCCTCCGGTACGCAGGAAGGAGACATCCCGAATACGGGATAAGAGAGCTTCTCGAGAGCATATTTTATCTGGATATCGACATGCCTTTTGTCGTTCGCGCCCAGGGCCTTCGGGGCCAGCTTCTTTTCATCGATTATGATAGTGGGCATCAGCGCTTCGAACATGCCGCCGCCCCAGCTGGGAACGAATTTTATATCATCATAAACATAATACCCACCCTCGGTAACGCATCCTAAATAAGTCTTCGGCCTCCTGCCTTTCGGCATCTGGGTCTGCCAGGCCCACGTATCGGGAAAAGTCCTCGCTAACTTAAACCAGTGGTCTTTCGGGACATCGAGCTTCCCTATGGCAAGATAACTTATCGCCCTGGGCTCGGTATATAATACGCCGTAGCTGTAGTCGGAATAGTAATTTATGTTGGTGTAGAACCCGTGGTACATGTACTCTTCCACCGGATCATAGAAGAAAGAGAAGTCCATTCCGTCGAGGAGCTTGCGGCATCTTTCACCCAAAATTTCCGGGAAGGCGTTCTTTATGACCACAAGGCCCGCCGCGAGCCACCCTGAGTCCACGAAAGAGACGAAGTTGCTCGTCCTCTGAAATATGGTGATGTCGTAATAATTGTACGGGAAATTTTTGTACTTTTCCAATCTTTCTATCGAATCGAGCGTGAGTTTTAACCTGTTGATAGCGTCTTCTTTCGTTATGAATTTGAAGTCGTATCCTGCCACGACGCACATGAGGTAGAGTCCCACGTTTGTGATGTTGGTGTAGTCCCCCACCCTCGTCTCTTTGGAGACCGTGGCCTCCGGGCCGAACTCAACATTGTCTATAGGAAGCCGGCAATTCTTATCGACGAACATATCGAAATATTTCCACGTATCTTTCGCTATCTCCAGGAGCATTGCCTTGTCGTCGGCCGGGAAGGATTTCTTTAAAAATACTTTCGACGGAAAACCGTTAAGCCTCCTGATCAAAAATTTC
>JAUYPN010000062.1 GCA_030695725.1 Candidatus Omnitrophota bacterium | reverse complement strand
GTCTCTATTTTTTAATGGCTAATAAAATTATTAATTTTCTCTGTTAGAGGATTTTTTTAAAAGAGTTATCAATTCGGGGTTAACTTTGCCTCCCATTGCCCCTGCTTTATGCACATCGGCCCAAGCCTTTTCATATTCTTGTTTGTAATAATAAGCTGCCGCGCGGTTGGCATAGGCTTCTGCATTTTTAGGGTTAACCCTAAGAGCATTGTTAAATAATGAAATGGCTTGCTCGTAATTCTCATCTGAAAGATAGACAAGGCCTAGACCGGCATAGGCCGTGTCATTATAAGAATTGATCTTTACAGCATTAGTAAAATCCGAAACTGCTTGTTTATAATTGTCTTGATAAAGATAGGCAAGGCCTCGGTTGGCATAAGCTATATCATTATTGGGATTAATTTCTATAGCCTTGGTGCAATCTAATATCGCTTGGCTATAGTTACCTTTGGCATTATAGGCATACCCTCTGTTTGCATAGGCTTTGTCATATTTAGGATTGATCTCAAGCGCCTTATTATAATCTAAAATAGCTAAGTCATATTCTGCTTTGTTATCATACGAAACACCACGGCTATTGTAAGCCTGGGCACTGTTAGGATTAAGCTCAATTGCTTTAGTGAATTCAGCAATAGCCTCGTCATATTTACCATCTTTGTCATACTCCATTCCTTTGCCATACGTCTCTTTTTCAATATCCTGGGCAAAAGAATTACTAAAAGCCAAAAATGTTAGCAATAGGATTATAATACCTACTTTCTTTTTCATATCACATCCTGTATTGTTTTATTACAAATAAACCGGCTCACTATTTGGCAACTAATTTAGAAGACCTTCTCCAGAGATATATACCGCCTAAAATCGCCAACAATGCCCACATTATCTGCCCCAACCCCATGCCTCTCCCATACATACTAGCTGCGCTAACTGAGGTATATATCTGCCATGCGGCATACAAAAACAATAGTACTGCCAAAAATTTTCTTACCATAACGATCTCCTTTTTCTCAAAAATACTTTGCACTAAGTATATCATAAAAAAAATAGTTTGGCAAATAGCTACATTTAACCTATAGTCTGATGGCACAAAGGATTTTGTGAGCGGCCATTAAAAATTTAATTACCAATGCCCATGCTGTAAAGCCTAAGCCTTGCTTATGTGAAGCACAATAAAAATGTTAGGTCTTTTGTGAAGAAGAAAAACGGTTAAAAAGGGCCGAGGATGTTTGAGGGCCCTTCCATGGGCCCGAGTTCCGCAGGCCCCCGTTTTTCGACTGAACAAAAGACCGACCCGAACATTTATGTGAGGGGAACATTTTTCATGCCACCATATTTGGTGGCTTGTGCGGAACATAACAAGGCTTAGGTTTTGAGATACGTGCTGCAATAATTATTGACCTGGCGGTGGACGCGTGATATGCTTTGGGCGAGGTGAACGATATGAAAAATTCTAATGAGCTAGAGAAGGCGGCGGTCAAGGATATAGCGGAGTTCATGGCGGTCGCGGCGAGGACCGCGCCGAAGACGCGCGGCATAGACAATATCGAGACGATAGCCATCGATGACGATACGACGAAGAAGAAGCTCTGCGATAAGATGCGCGAGATCTCGAAGCACGAAGACCGGCCGGGATTTGAGCGTGACGCGAAGTGTATCGAAGCGTCGCAGGTTATAGTAGTAATAGGAATTAAGACGAATCCTGCCGGATTAAATTGCGGCTTCTGCGGTTACCCCAACTGCGAAGAGATGACAAAGCACAAAGGAACCTGCGCATTCAACCCGATAGATCTTGGCATAGCCTGCGGTTCTGCCGTCGGTATCGCGAACGATTTTCATGCGGACAACCGCGTGATGTATTCAATAGGAAGGGCCTGCCTCGATCTGAAACTTTTCAGTCAAACCGTTAAGCAGGCCCTCGGGATCCCATTAAGCGTTACGGGCAAAAACCCGTTCTTCGACCGTAAATAGAATCGGGACTTGTCCCTTGTATCTTGTCTCTTGTATCCTATTATACTTTTAAGCTCAACGCTATCTTGTGAGTGGCGGAATCGACCTTGACCACTTTAACTTTGAGCTCATCCCCCGGCTTGAACTTCTCCTCAAGCTTTTCGCCTTCTGCTAAATTTATCTCGGATATATGAGCCAGGCCCTCGAGGTCGGGAGCTATCTCTACAAATAACCCGAAGCTCGCGATCTTCGTTACCTTGCCGGCCATCTGGCTCTCCGGGGCGTATTTGCCCGCGATCTCGTCCCACGGATCGGCGCTCAGCTGTCTTACGCCAAGAGATATCTTCCTGTTGGTCGGATCCACGGCCAATACCACAGCCTCGACCTTCTCGCCTTTTTTAAAGACGTCCTTGGGGTGGCCTATCCTCTTGGTCCAGGATATATCTGAAACGTGTATCAGTCCGTCGATGCCGTCCTCAAGCTCGACGAAAGCTCCGTAGTCGGTCAGGTTCCTGATCTTGCCTTTGACTTTTGTCCCGACCGGATACTTTGTGTCAACATCCACCCACGGGTTCGACTCGAGCTGCTTCAAGCCCAAAGAGATCTTGCGGTTTGCCTTATCCGCATCCAGGACCTGCGCCTCTATCCTGTCGCCTATCGCGAGCAGTTCGTTCGGATGGTTATACTTTTTGATCCAGGAGAGCTCGGAGATATGCAGCAACCCCTCGACGCCCTTTTCCAGCTCAACAAAAGCGCCGTAAGGCATGAGATTCACGACCGTCCCCTTCACTTTCGTACCGGCAGGATATTTCGTATCCACGGTCTCCCACGGATTGGGCGTCTTCTGCTTTAAACCTAACGAGACCTTCATGCTGTTGGGATCGAAATCCAGCACCATGACGTCTATGGTATCGCCTATCGCGAGAACTTCGCTCGGATGGGATACCCTGCCCCAGCTCATATCGGTTATGTGCAGCAGCCCTATTATGCCGGCATTTATCTCCACAAAGGCGCCGAAGTCGGTTATGTTCCTCACTATACCGCTGATGAGAGTGCCCTTCTGCATAGTCTCGAAGACCTTCTTCTTGTCCTCGTCCTTCTGCTGCTGCATGGCGTCTTTTCTTGAGACGACGATATTTTTGCGCGGTTTATTTATCTTGATGATCTTGAACGGGAACACCTGGCCCACCATCTGGTTCAAGTTACCGAACGTCTTTAAAGCGGCCTGGCTCGCGGGCAGAAATGCCTCCACGCCTATGTCGACCATAAATCCGCCCTTCACCTTCTTACTGACTTTGCCGTCGACCACATCGCCTTCGCCATATCTCGATATGACCATATCCCAGCCAACGGCGCGCTCGGCCTTTTGCTTCGAAAGCACTACCATGCCGTTCTCGTCTTCCTTGGATTCTAAGTAGACTTCCACATCGTCGCCTATCTTCAGCGCGTCGGGATCCGAGAACTCCGAAATAGCTATGGCGCCTTCCGACTTATAGCCGATATCCACGACGATCTCTTTGGAAGTGATCGCGACGATCTTGCCGGTGACTATCTCTCCGTTGTTAAAACTCTTTATCGATTCTTTATAGAGTTTTTCGAATTCGCTTACGTATACCTCCTCTTTGTCAGTCTTTTCTATTTCGATGCTGTTCTTCTCTTTTGCCATGTACTGTTTGCAACCTTCCTTTCTTTCCCGCATTCAGCGGATGATTTTACAACTTTGGCAACGCGCCTGACTATTATGTCCGGCGTCGATGCGCCGCTTGTGATACCTGCTACAGAAACACCTTTAAACCACTTAACTTTAAGATCATCTTCCGTCTCTACAAGATATGACTTCGGGAGGATCTTTTTACATACTTCAAATAATCTTTTAGTGTTGGCGCTGTTCTTCCCGCCCACCACGAGCATCAATTCTACCTCGCGGGATATGTCGCGCGCGGCGGCCTGCCTCATCTGGGCATCCTTACATATGGTGTTGAAGACCTTCAAGCTCTTCGGTTTGGTACCTGTTATCGCTTTCACGACGCCCAAAAAATTATCCATAGATTGCGTCGTCTGCGACAATATGCCTATCCTTTCGCCGGGCTTCAACTTTAAAGCCTTAAGGCCCGAGGCATCCTTCACCACATGGGCACATCTACCGGCAAAATCGTAAAGCGCCTTCACTTCGGGATGATCGACATCTCCGACGATTATGACCGTATACCCATCTTCACCCAGAGAGCGCGCCGTCTTTTGAGCGTTTCTCACAAAAGGGCATGTAGTGTCCGCCAACTTCAAAGAACGCCTGGAAATTTCACCGGCTACGTCCGGGCTTATTCCGTGAGACGATATCACCACGATACCGCCATCCGCCTCATCTATGCTTTTTATGACCTCGAGCCCCTTCTTAGAGAGGCTCTCAACAACCTGCTTATTATGGATTATGGATCCGAGAGAATACGCCCTGCCTTCTTTCTTAAGCACCTTCTCGGCCATCTCCACGGCGCGCCTGACCCCAAAACAGAAACCTATCTTTTTAGCTAACTTCAGGCGCATATATAACTTAATATCTTCTCGGTAACTCCGTCTATCGACAGGCCGGTGGTATCGATAAAGATCGCGTCATCGCACTTTTTAAGTGCCCCGACGTTTCGCTTCATGTCGGAGTCGTCTCTTTTTAAAATATCCTCTTTTACTACGGTTTCGCTTGCGGTCTGGCCCGACTCGATCAATTCCTTACAACGTCTCTTTGCTCTCTCTTCCGGGCTGGCGTCGAGATAGAATTTATAATCGGCATTGGGAAAAACTACCGTGCCGATATCTCTGCCCTCGAGAACGGCGCCGCCGCCTTTGTTGGCAATCGCACGCTGGAGCGCCACCATCTCATGCCTCACACCGGGAACGCGCGCCACATACTTCACGTTCGCCGTCACATCGGGCGTCCTGATTGCCAGGCTTACATCCTCCCCATCCAGAAGGACGCACAGATTATCCTTCCCTTCCAAACCTATTTTAGTGCACTTCGCCAAAGATACGAGAGCGTTCTCATCTTCCAGATCAAGGCCCTGCCTAATGACCCTGAGGGTAAGGGCTCTGTACATGGCACCGGTATCTATATATAGGAGAGCGAGCCTCTTCGCTACTATTTTTGAGACTGTGCTCTTGCCGCTTCCCGCCGGGCCGTCTACGGCTATGATCAAAGGTTTAACTCTCTCTCTTTCCCATTAAACTTAAGCGCATCTCTCTTTGACTTGGCTCTCTTCAAAAAACTAACCGTTTTTTTGTGGTCGCCTTTTGATATCGCCTTGAGTATATCTTTATAATAGCTTTCAAAGGCCCGTCCCGCTTTCAGGATCTCTTTTCTGTTCGTTAAAAATATATCGGCCCAAAGCTCCGGGTCGCTTGAAGCGACGCGCGTGGTATCCCTGAAACCTTCGGCGGCGTATTGAATTTCCCGTAACGGGACCGAACCGGCAAGTCCGAACGCGACTATATGAGGCAGATGGCTTATCAAAGATACTGACCTGTCGTGCGAGGCCGGGCTCATGACCTTGACTATCGCTCCGAGGGAGTCCCAGAATTTTATCACTTTATTTAAACTAGCCTTATCGGTCGCCGCAGTTTTTGTTACGATGCAGGGCGCCTTCTCGAATAGATTCGCTCTGGCGAACTCCACACCGGCGCGTTCGGAGCCGGCCATAGGATGCGAGCCCACAAAATGAACTTTCCGCGATCTCACCAGGCTCTTCTCCACCGAACTCACTATCCAGGCCTTTGTGCTGCCGGCGTCGGTGATGATGGCGCCTCTTTTAGCGTACTTCGCCGCTGTCTTTATGATGCCGGGTATGGAATGCACGGGCGAAGTAACTATGATGAGGTCCGCTCCGTTGACGCCGCCTTCAATAAACATAGTGGCCTTATCTACAGCGTTGCATTTCAGCGCCCGTTTCAGCGTGGATTCATGCCTGAAGACGCCTATGACTTCACCGGCGATTTTTCTCTTTTTGATCGCAAGACCTATCGAGCCCCCGATCAATCCAACTCCGATTATTGTTACTTTTTTAAATATAGTCATACAATAAATTTCTATAAATTTATATTGCAGTTCAAATTAGTATTACTGTCATTCCCGCCCCGTGTCATTCCCGCGAAAACGGGAATCTATGCACGGGGTAATCCCCGCTTCCGCGGGGACCAGCGGGAATCCATACGAGGGCTATGTATGGATGCCTGCTTTCGCAGGCATGACACGATTTTAAATTTTCCTATCAACCGCGCCTGCAACACGCCCTACTTCTTTCATGAGATGTTCGAAGTTCTCCGGCAAGAGAGACTGTTCCCCGTCCGACATGGCCTCTTCCGGTTTGGTATGGACCTCAATGATAAGCCCGTCCGCTCCCCCGGCGATAGCCGCCTTAGCGCAAGGTTCCACGAGCCCCCACTTGCCCGTAGCGTGCGACGGATCCACTATTATGGGAAGATGGCTTAACGACTTGACCACCGGCACGGCGTTTATATCGAGCGTGAATCTAGTCGCGTCCTCAAAAGTCCTTATCCCCCTCTCGCAAAGTATCACATTAAAGTTCCCCTCGGAGAGAATGTATTCGGCGGACATCAGAAGCTCTTTTACCGTATTGGACATGCCCCGCTTTAAGAGGACCGGCTTCTTCGTCTTCCCCACTTCTTTCAAAAGATTAAAATTCTGCATATTCCGGGCGCCTATCTGGAATATATCGGCGTATTTTGCTATCACCTCGACATCGCGGGTATCCATGACTTCCGTAACTATCGGCAGCCCGGTCTCTTTCTTCGCGCTGGCTAAGAACTTGAGGCCCTTCACGCCAAGCCCCTGGAACGCGTACGGGGATGTTCTCGGTTTAAAAGCGCCTCCTCTTAATACGGTAGCGCCGCACTTTTTGACGCGCTTTGCTATGTCGATCAGGAGCTTCTCGTTTTCGACCGAACACGGGCCGGCCATCACCACTATCCGCTTCCCGCCGACCTTTACTCCGGAGCCTATATCTATTATGCTGTCTTCTTTTTTGAAATCCCTGGACGCTAATTTGTACGGTTTTAATATAGGAAGGACTTTTTCAACGCCCGGGAAGGCCTCCAGAGGCTGTAGGCGTAGGGCATCCTCTTCACCGATGACGCCTACTATGGTCCTCTCAACGCCCCTCGAAACCCAGGGCTTAAGCCCCAGCTTCTTTACTTTTCCTATTAAGTGGTCGATCTCTTTTTTGGATGCGCCGGACCGCATTACAATTATCATGCGTAATTCTCCTGTCTTATTTACTCAATATCTTTTTCAGCGTTTCTATAAAAATTTTATTCTCTTCGCACGTACCGACACTGACGCGGATGAACGTATCGTAGCCCCACGCCTTCATGTCGCGCACTATGACGCCTTTACAGATGAGCTGTTCAAAGACCTTTACAGAATCCCTCTTGACATCTATCATCATAAAGTTGGTCACGGTTTTTACGTATTCCAGCCCCATCTTATCGAGCTCGTCGTAAAGGAACGATTTGCCCTCTCTGACCGCACGAAGAGTCTTTTTGACAAATTCTTTATCGTCCAATGCGGCCGTAGCGGCAGCCTGTGCCAGTATATTCACGTTAAATGGGTCTCTGAACTTATCCAAGTATCTCACTATACGCGCGCTCGTAACGCCGTATCCCACCCTTAACCCGGCGAGACCGTAGATCTTGGAAAAGGATCTGGCAACTATAAGGTTGGGCCTGTCAAGATAGTCCATGCCGTTTGGGTAGTCCTCACAAAAGTCTCTCGCCAGCTCGTAATAAGCTTCGTCAAGATATACTATAACGTCTTCCGGCAAGCCATCAAAAAATTCCTCAAGTTCCGTCTTCGTGACATACGTGCCGGCCGGATTATCGGGATTAGCTATAAATATGATCTTAGTCTTGTCAGTAATTGCCTTTTTCATCGCCCCAAGATCGTACTTGAGATCTTTTGTCAAAGGAACGAATTTTATATCTGAGCCCACAATTCCCGCCGCCACCTGATATATCAGAAATGTAGGCTTGGCTATGATGACCTCATCGTCCTTGCCGGCAAAAGCCTTCAGGGTCAGGATGATGATCTCGTCCGAACCGTTTCCGCATATTATCCTGTCTATCCGGGTCTTAAGGGCCGTCGATAATTTAGCCTTAAGGTACCAGGACGCAGCGTCGGGATAACGGTTTATTCCGCTCAAAGTCTTTTTTATCGCCGAAACGGCTTTGGGCGAAGGCCCGAGGGGATTTTCGTTCGACGCGATCTTTATCACACGCTCGAGCCCCAGCATCCTCTGAACTTCTTCAATTGGCTTACCGGGAATATATACGGGTATATCCTCTATCTCTTTGCGAAACAGTCTGTCAATTTTACTCATCGTAATCCTTTTTATATAACGTCGGCTGCGGGATACGAGCCGAGTATCTTTAAATATGTCGTGCTCTTCTTCAATATAGAGAGCGCGCTGGAGATTCTTTTATCGAGATGATGGCCTTCCATATCCACGAAGAAGTAGTACTTCCACGCTTTCACTTTGGACGGCCTCGACTCTATCTTCGTCAGGTTTATCCTGTACTTTTTGAAAGGCATGAGTATGTCATGAAGAGCGCCCACCCTGTCCTTCAGGGAGAACATCACGGACGTCTTGTCTTTCCTCGTCTGCTTAGCTTCCGTCCTGCCGATCACCAAAAACCTCGTCACGTTGTGCGCGTTGTCCTCTATAGAATCGTACAGGTCCTTAAGGTGATATTTGGCCGCCGTGAGTTCACTGGCTATGCACGCCGCGTTCTTCTCTTTTGAAGCTATCTCGGCGGCCCTGGCGGTGCTCGCGACCTCTACCAAAGCGACGCTCGGAAGATGCTCTTCAAGCCAAAGCCTGCACTGTCCGAAGACCTGGTCCTTGGAATATACTTTTCTTATCTCTCTTATATCGGACTCTTTAGACAACAGGCTGTGCGATATCTCCAGATATATTTCAGAGCATACCTTCAGGTCGGAATCTATGAACATGTCCAGAGTGTGGTTCACGGCCCCTTCCACCGAATTTTCTATGGGGACTACTCCATAATCCGCTCTCTCCCTTTCCACCTCATCGAAGACCGAAGTGATCGTGCTGCAGCCGGAGTACTCGACGCTGGAACCGAACTTCTTCATGCTCGCCAGATGCGTGAATGTGAACTCCGGCCCCAGGTAAGCTATCTTTATCGGCCTCTCGAGCCCGAGCGCGCTCGACATGACCTCTCTATATATTGCCTGAAGAGCGGCATTTGAAAGCGGCCCTTTGTTGTTGTCGGCCAATTTTTTATAGACTTCGGACTCTCTTTCGGGAACGTAGACGGATTCATTGCGTTTCGACTTCACACTGCCGACGCGAAGCGTGATCTTAGCCCGCTCATTCAAAAGTCTCAATATCTTCGAATCTATAGAATCTATCGATACCCTAAGCTTCTTTAGACTCATTTTGCGTCTCCTCTTCTGCATTTACCGTTGAAAGCTCGCCTGTCTTAGTGTCAATGATCCGTGTCTTTTGCTCTTCCTTCACAAAATCCAGGTCGCTCTCCTGGAACTCCTTCAATTTCGGAAGATCCTCGAGCGATTTCAGACCAAAGTGCTGTAAAAATTCATTGGTGGTACCGTAAAGTATGGGCCTGCCCGGCCCGTCGACTCTGCCTCTCGTCCTTATGAGAGAGCGCTCTTCAAGCGTATTAAGGACTCCGTCGACATTCACTCCCCTGATCGCCTCTATATCGCTTCTCGTCAGGGGCTGCCTGTACGCGATGATCGCGAGCGTCTCCAGCGCCGGGCCGGTCATCCTGTCCGACGGCCTTTTATACAGGCTCGATATCCATGCGCTGTATACCGGATCCGTCAGCATCTGGAATCCGCCGGCTATCTCCCTTATGCTGAAACTTCTCTCGGAAGAATTGTATTCATTGTTCAATTCCTCTATGGAAGTCCTTATCTCGGTCGGGTCGATCTCTTTTAATACGTCTTTCAGCGTAGCTATCGATACCGGCTTATCGCTTACGAAAAGGATAGCCTCTATGATCCTTTTTGCTTCTTTTCTATCCATTGCCTTCACCTATGGGTTTTACCTCTTCCACGCACCTTATTATCTCTATATCGCCGAAGACGACGGCCTGCTGTATCACCACGGCTTTGAGCCTTATCAGCTCCAAAAGCGCCAGAAATATCGTTATCATCTCTCTCTTATGTTTTGCCGCCTTGAACAGCTCGAGAAAGAATATCGACTGCTTCTCGACCATCATATGCAGGATATCGTGCATCTTCTGCGAAACCGTGAATTCGTCCTTGACGACCTGATGGAATACGTCTTTCGGGATATCCTTTAGTACTTTGGTGAACGCTGTTATCAGGTCGAAGAGGCTCGCTTCAAATAGTATGTCCTTTTGGATCTGGGCCTCATCCATCTGGACAGTGCCGACCCTCGGGAAGAGATGTTTGTGCTGTTTCTCCATGCTGGCAAGCTCGGACGCCGCCTCTTTGAACTTTTTGTATTCCAGGAGCCTTCTTACAAGCTCCGCGCGCGGATCCTCCTCTATCTCCTCCTGGGCCGTCTCGTCCGGCGGAAGCAGCATCTTCGATTTTATATGCATCAATGTCGCCGCCATCACCAGGAACTCTCCGGCGATGTCGAGGTCCATCAACTGCATCAACTCCAGGTACTCCAGGTATTGATCTGTGATCCTGGCGATAGGAATATCGGATATGTTGAGCTCTTCCTTCTTTATCAGATACAAGAGAAGGTCAAGCGGCCCTTCGAATACCTCTAATTTTACCTTGTATGTCATTTACTTTATTAAACCCACTATGCCTTTTACTTCGTCCATCGTCCGAGAAGCGAAGTCAGCCGCTTCTTTGGCGCCTTCCCTCAAGATCTCTTTTATCTTGGGATCCGTAAGAGCGGCCCTCTTTTCGCGTATAGGAGCCAGATAATCTACCAGTATCTTCGTAAGATTCTTCTTGCATGCGGTACAGCCCATGGAGGCCGATTCGCATAAATTCTTAGTCTGGGCGCTCACCGCATTCTCCCCGAAATTCGTCAGATAATTGAATACGGTGCATATCGCCGGATGACCCTTATCTTTGACGTGAATGCGTTCGGGGTCCGTGATCATCTGCGAGACTTTCTTTTCTATCGTCTCGGGCGTGTCGGAAAGCGCAATAAAATTACCGTAGCTCTTGGACATCTTCCTGTTGTCGAGGCCCAGAAGCTTCGACGCTTTGGTCAATATAGGCTCGGGCTCCGGAAATACATTTTTCTTGTACAGGGCATTGAACCTGCGCAATATCTCGCGCGTCAATTCAAGATGCGGAAGCTGATCTATTCCCACAGGGACCGCATTGGCTTTATAAAGAGCTATGTCGGCCGCCTGAAGAACTGGGTACCCTAAGAAACCGTACGTCGTGATCTCTCTGCCTTTAAGCTCGCGCAGCTGTTCCTTATACGTCGGGCATCTCTCCACCCACGCAAGCGGCGTCAGGTCCGACAGTATCATCGCCAGCTCCAGGTGCTGCGGCACCTGTGATTGTATGAATATGGTACATCTGTTGGGATCGAGCCCCGATGCTATGAAGTCCTTCGCCACTTCATAAACATAGCCCTGCATATCTTTGGGGTTCTCGTATTCGCTCATGAGGGCATGCCAGTCGGCTATCATGTAGAAACACTGGTAGTCGTCCTGGAGCTTAATCCAATTGTCGAGCGCGCCTACGAGGTGTCCCAGGTGCAGCTTGCCTGTAGGCCTCATTCCGCTTAAGATGCGTTTTCTGTCGGTCATGGTCTTTTCGAATCCAAACGACGTGCGACTTTCTCTATCTGATACTGCTCGATGATATCGCTCTCTTTTATATCATCGTGCCTGTCGAGCGATATTCCGCACTCAACGCCCTCGTTAACCTCGCGCACATCGTCCTTGAACCGCTTTAAGGAGCTTATCTTGCCCTCGTAAACCACTTCTTTATTCCTTATCAGTTTCGCGATACCGTGCCTGCCGATCTTTCCTTTCACTACCTGGGAACCCGCTATCGTGCCGGCCTTAGTGACCTTGAAGACCTGTTTCACGACGGCTCTTCCGGTAAAGACCTCTTTCAGGAAAGGCTCCAGCAAGCCTTCCATGGCCGCGACGACATCCTGTATCGCCTCGTATATGATCCCGTATATCTTTATCTCTATCTCTTCTTTGGACGCGAGCTCCTCGGCCCTTTCATCTATCTTCACATTGAATCCCATGACTACGGCGTTCGAGGCCATCGCCAGCATTATATCGGATTCATTGATATTACCGACGTCGGCATGAACTATCACGACCTTGACGTCCTTGGTGTTCAGTTCAAGCAATGACGCTTTTATGGCTTCTACGGAGCCCTGCACATCGCCCTTCAACAGCACCGAAAGCTCTTTTATGGCTCCATCTTTCAGCTTTTTATAGAAATCTTCGAGAGTCACTCTCTTCGATGCCCGGAGCCTGTGAGCGCGGTCTTCGTCCTGTTTCAACAGAGATAGCGTCCTCGCCTTCTTTTCGTCCTTCACCACGAAGAACTCTTCGCCCGCCATAGGAACTCCCGACAAACCGAGGATGCTCACCGGCTTCGAAGGCGGAGCCGCTTTTATGCGCTCGCCTTTATGGTCCATCATCGCCTTCACGCGGCCATAGTTCCCGCCGCTCAATACCATATCTCCCAAATGCAGTGTTCCGTTCTTCACAAGCACGGTCGCCACGGCCCCCTGTCCGCTCGACATCTTGCCTTCTATGACGACTCCTCTTGCCTTGAGGCTCGGATTTGCTTTCAATTCCAGAAGTTCTGATTCGAGCAATAACATTTCCAATAATTTATCCACGCCCTCGCCGGTCTTGGCCGAAACCGCCACGGTGACCGTCTTGCCGCCCCAATCTTCCGGGCTCAGTCCTATCTGCGAAAGTTGGCCTTTGACTTTATCAATATTGGCGCTGGGAAGATCGCATTTGTTCAATGCCACCACTATGGTAGCTCCCGCGGCTCTCGCGTGGTCCGCGGCTTCTTTCGTCTGCGGCATCACTCCGTCATCGGCCGCCACAACCAACACTACGACGTCCGTGGCATTGGCGCCGCGCGCTCTCATGGCTGTGAATGCTTCATGGCCCGGCGTATCGAG
>JAUYPN010000060.1 GCA_030695725.1 Candidatus Omnitrophota bacterium | reverse complement strand
TTGGTCATAAAATCTTTAACTTTTTTATTTATGAGATCGGGCTGCGACTCTAGATGGCGCCTCAAGTCTCCGTCCGTAAATATGCCGGTGAGCTTCCCTTTGGAATTTACGACGCTGGCGCTTCCGGCGCGCGCTTTGGTTATCGCCAACAGGACTCTCTTTACCGTGTAGTTTTCGTTCACTATGGGATTGTCTCTACCCTTTCTCATGATATCTTCCACCCTCAATACCAAGCGCTTCCCCAGTATCCCGCCGGGATGAAAGAGAGCAAAGTCCTTGGCCTTAAAACCTTTCTTCTCCAACAGCGCTATGGCAAGAGCATCGCCCATCGCGAGCATCGCGGTCGTCGAAGTCGTCGGCGCGAGACCGAGCGAACACGCCTCCCGCTTCACCGATGTATCTATAATATGATCCGCGTTCTTAGCTAAAGTTGAATTGACGCTGCCTACCATGGCCACAAGCTTCGCCCCGATCTTCCTCACTATGGGCAGAAATTTCACCATCTCCTCCGTCTCGCCCGAATTAGAGAGAGCGAGTATGAGGTCGTCCTTCGTAACTCTGCCGAGATCCCCATGCAAAGCCTCGGCGGGATGCAGATATAACGAGGGCGTACCCGTAGAAGAGAGCGTGGCCGATATCTTCTGCGCGACGAAACCGGGCTTCCCCATGCCGGTGACTATGACCCTTCCCTCTATTTTATAGATGGCGTTGACCACTCTTTCGAAGCTCGAGTCTATCCTCTTTATCAGGCTCGACAGGGCGTCCCGCTCTATCCGCAATACTTTCTTTGCTATCTCTATGGACATTACTTTACCGCCTTCTCTACCCTCTTTAATTTCATGATCATGGCCTCGAGATCATCCAGCCTGACCATGTTCGGCCCGTCGCTCAAAGCCTTATCGGGATCCTCGTGAACTTCCACGAAAATACCGTTGACACCGCACGCCACGGCCGCCATGGAGAGATACGGGATAAAACGTTTTTCGCCGCCCGATTTGTCGCCCAGGCCGCCCGGCATCTGCACGGAATGTGTGGCATCGTATACAACCGGATACCCGAGATCCTTCATAATGAGAACGCTCCTGAAATCGCTCACGAGATTATTGTACCCGAAGCTGACGCCTCTCTCGGTAAGTACTATATTCTTATTCCCCGCGGATTCTATCTTTTTGACTATATGGCGCATATCCCATGGCGCCAGGAATTGCCCTTTTTTGATATTCACCGCTTTACCCGTCTTCGCGGCGGCGAGAATAAGGTCCGTCTGCCTTGAGAGAAACGCGGGTATCTGGATCATGTCGAGCACCTTGGCGGCCTCTTTCACATCTCCCTTACAGTGAACATCCGACAATACCGGGATGTCTAACTTTTCCTTGATGCTCTTTAAGATCTTAAGCCCTTTCTTCAGCCCCGGGCCGCGGAAGGAGTCTATCGAGGTGCGGTTGGCCTTGTCATAGCTCGCTTTATACACAAATGAAATGCCGAGGCGTCCGGTGATATCCTTCAGGGCCTTCGCGTGGCGCACGGCGCTCGACTCGGATTCGATCGAACATGGCCCAGCTATAAGGACGAGAGGATTATCGGCGCCTATCCTGACATTACCTATCCTGACCTCTTTTGTGGCCGGCATAATAGTCTTATTGCCCCTCCGACAGCATTATCTCTTTTACCCTCATAAGATCTTCTTGCGTATCGACACCTACGGTATCGAACTTCGTCTCGACCACTTTTATCTTATAACCGTATTCAAGAACCCTCAGTTGTTCGAGCTTCTCCGCGTTCTCTAAGGACGACTTCGGCAGGTTCCTGAACGTGAAGAGAAAATCTTTCGTGAACGCGTACATACCGATATGCTTGTAGTAGACCGGCTTCTTATCCTTGTCGATGGAGTTGGTCCTGTTATAGGGAATCGCGTATCTTGAAAAATATATGGCGTACCCGTTCTTATCGAAGACGGCCTTGACGACATTTGAATTTGTAAGCTCGGTGTCGTCATCTATTTTCTTTACCATGGTGGCCATCTGCGCGATCTTCTCGTCTTCAAGGGCCATCACAAGATTATCGATCATTATGGGCTTTACGAGCGGTTCATCTCCCTGTATATTGACGACTATCTTGACATCCATAGGGTTCACCACTTCGGCCAGCCTGTCGGTGCCGGAAGGCTGATCCACAGACGTGTAGACTGCCTTTCCGCCGAAACCCTCGACGACCTTCATGATCCTTTCGTCATCACACGCCACCACTAGATCGTCCAGAGCTTTGGCCTTCTTAGCGCTCTCCCACACATGCTGAACCACCGGCTTACCCAAAAGATCCGCCAGGATCTTACCTTCAAATCTTGTCGAACCCCAACGCGCCGGTATAACACCTATTGCCTTGTGAGTAGACATCCTTTGTAACCTCCATGGTTATTTAATGCCCCTCTCAGAACCGAACGTGACCATTTCGGTCATTCGGCTCCCCGAGAACACATCCTAATACGAGGACAGCGTATAGGTTAAATGATATATCTTTGG
>JAUYPN010000014.1 GCA_030695725.1 Candidatus Omnitrophota bacterium | reverse complement strand
CCAATGTGCCCGGCTTGACAAACTTGGTATCGATCCCCCCGGCCGTAAAATCGGCTTCGTTCCACCTCTTCGTTTCCACTACTTTGAATATCCTGCTCTTCACGGCATTTGTGATCTTTTGCGCGTCAAGACCCATATCTTTGCCTTCAAACGCAAAATGGAACTTATTGGGAAGTATTCCCGCAAGCAGATCCTCCGCCTTCCAGCGGCTCTTCATCCTCCGGGATATCTCCAGTCTTAACGCATCCCTTTCCATGAACGGGACCATATCGACCGACACTAAACAATCGCTTATCTTCTGCCTGTTTATGGCGACGGATATCTCTTCGCTTACATCGAGGATCGCCGTGCCGGACAGTCCGTAACTTGTGAAGAGAAGATCTCCCGTGGATTCACAAACCGTCTTCTGGTTCACAATAGCCCTGACGGATGCCGTTATCTTCTGCCCCTGGAGAAGATGGCAGAGCCTCTCTTTCGATACTATCGGGACCGCCGCCGGGACCGGCTCCACTATTCTGTGCCCCAAATTCGCCGCCATCTTGTAACAGCTTCCGTCGGAGCCCAGTGCCGGGTATGATCTCCCGCCTGAGGCGATTATGAGCTTTTCGCATTCTATCGATTTCCCGCCCCCGGACGTTACGGTGAACGTCCCGGTCGAATGTGAAATGCCCTTGACCTCAAAATTGAGCTCTATCGGCACGGATAACCTTGCCAGTTCTATCTCCAGCACCTTCACAACCGAAGATGATTGATTCGTTCTAGGGAATATCCGTCCGTCTTCGGAATATGTCTGGAGCCCGAGCTCTTTAAAGAACCGCAGAATATGCTCCCTCCCGAATTTTTCAAATATCGATCTTACGAGGCCGCGGGCGGATGGATTGTAAAATGATTCGTCCAGCTTTCCATTCAAAAGGTTGCATCTGCCGTTACCGGATGCGAGTATCTTCTTGCCTATTTTTGCCATCCTGTCGCAGATCGCGACGGATCCGCCCTTGCGCTTAGCGCTTATGGCCGCCGTGATCCCGGCGGCGCCTCCTCCGATTATCAGGGTATTGAATTTTTGCATATCATCTATTTTTCAAGAAAGCTTCCATATCGCCCGGCATCGGCGCCGAAAATTCCAGTAACCTCTTTGTCACCGGATGCGCGAATCTTATATATGCGGCATGAAGCGCGACTCTTTTGAATTTCAGCTTGAAATCTTTCCTGAACGCAAAGACGCTCTCGCCTACTAAAGGGTGGCCGATCTCTTTAAAATGTATGCGGATCTGGTTGGTCCGTCCGGTCACAGGCTCCGCCTCTACTACGGTAAAACCTTCGCGCCTCTCGATGGTCTTGTACTTCGTAACCGCTTCATCTGACCTGTTCTTGTTCCTATTATAAATGCGAAGCTTAATAATATCAAAGTCTTTCGTTACTTTTCCGTTAACGAAGGCTATGTACGTCTTCTTGACGGCTCTCTTCTTAAACTCCTCCATCATCGCCTGCTGGATCGCTTTGCCTTTGGCATAAATGATTAATCCGGATGTCTCCCGATCAAGACGATGGCATGGATAGGCATTCGCTTTAATGCCGCGTTCGTCTAGCTCACGGTTCAGGAGATCTGTAAGCGTATTCGTCTCTTTCTTTGGCGTCGGTATGACGAGCATGCCGGAGGGCTTATCGACTACAATGATCTGCTCATCCTCGTAGACTATCCTGTATCCTTTATTCACATGATCCCTCCCGATTTAATAATACCTGATACCATCTTGGCAATCGATAGAGAGGCCGTGAGGCCCGGGGATTCGATGCCGATGAGATTAATGAAACCCGGGAAGCCGCTTTCTTCCTCATGGCGAATAATGAAGTCCCTGAAACCTTCGCCCTCGCCCTGAAGTTTGGGACGCACGCCTGAGGTGTCCGGCGCTATATCCTCTAACTTAATGAACGGCAGAAAGGTTTTGACGCTTTCGTAAAAAAGTTTTGCCTTGGAAGGGTCTATCTTATAATCTATTTCTTTGACATACTCATCGTCGGGGCCCAGGCGTATGGAGCCGGCCAAATCTAATGTAAGATGTATTCCTAAGCCGCCCCTATCCTCTTTAGGCACAGGATAGACGAGATGTTTTATACCGGCCTCTTTCGAGCGCGCCAGCCTGAAGTAATCGCCTTTACAATATTTTAATCTGTATTCCGGTTTTTTTAGCCCTATAAAAGCGGCAACCTTGTCCGAGTTGAGCCCGGCGCAGTTTATCACTATATTGCTATTTAATGTAAAGCTCTCCTTTTGGCTGTCTGTAACCGTAACTTCGTATCCGCTGTCCGTTTTGGCTATACCGGCTACTTCCGAATTGTAGGCAATCTGCCCGTTATTCTTTTCAAAAGAAGAAGCTAGGCGCTTCATAAAGCTATGCGTATCGAGAATGCCCGTGGAAGGAGAGTATATAGCGGCTTCTGCTTTTATACCGGGCTCTATTTTTTTGACTTCCGCCTTCGAGATCAATGTCAGGCCGCTAACTCCGTTTTCTCTGCCATGCAGGTAAAGTTTTTCAAGATCTTTCATCTCGCTTTTGTTGATGGCTATGATGAGTTTCCCGGTCCGCTTATAAGGGATATCGTTTCGCGCGCAGAATTCGTAAAGAAGAACCTTCCCTTCCAGACAGGTCTTCGATTTTAGGGAATCTTTAGGATAATAGATGCCGGCGTGGATGACCTCGCTATTACGCGAACTCGTCTCCTGGCCGAAAGAGGGATTACGCTCGACTACGACTATATCTTTACGAACACGGGAAAGCTCCGCGGCAATACTTAAGCCGACCGCCCCCGCGCCTACGATAACTACATTTACTTTTTCCATAATTACCTGTTTGTCATTCCCGCCCCCGCTTTCGCGGGGGTAAACTCCAGCGGGAATCTGGAGCTATGTATGGATGCCCGCTTTCGCGGGCATGACATACTCATTAGAAAATAAGGCACTGCCCCCTATTTAAGGTACTCACCCGCCATGTAGGAACTGCGCACATACGGACCGCTTTCTACATGAGAAAACCCCATCGAGAGGGCCTTCTCTTTGTAATACGCGAATTGCTCCGGATGAATGTATTCTTTAACGGGATAATGAAGTTTGCTCGGCGCCAGATACTGCCCTATACTCAAAAAATCGCACTCTATGGCGCGAAGATCGCTCATTACAGCGATGACTTCAGCCTCTTTCTCGCCCAAGCCCAGCATGATGCCGGATTTTGTCTTAATATGAGGCGACACCTTCTTTATTGCGGCGAGAACGCCGAGTGAACGCCTATAATCCGAGCCCTGACGCACGGACGGGTAAAGCGGCGGGACGGTCTCCATGTTATGAGCAATAATGTCCGGCCCTGACCGTGCCACGACCTGAAGCGAATCCGGTAAAAGTTTAAAATCCGGTATAAGAAGTTCGATCGTAACTTCAGGCGTATTTTTTCGTATATTTGAAACCGTATCGGCGAATATACCCGCCCCGCCGTCCGAAAGGTCGTCCCTCGTGACGCTGGTTATCACCGCATGCTTAAGCTCTAACTTCTTCACCGCTTCTGCTACCCTGGCCGGCTCTCCCATATCTGGGGGCAAAGGTTCGCCTTTGACAATATTACAAAAACTACAGGAACGGGTGCATTGCGGGCCGAGTATCAGGAAAGTCGCGCGAGAGCGGGAAAAACATTCTCCCATATTCGGGCACGACGCAGTCTCGCATACGGTTTCAAGTTTCATTCCGCGTAACAGGCTCTTCATTCCGGAACAGGAGCCAAGACGGATCTTTTTATTGAGCCACGGCGGCTTCATACAGACAATCTTCCTCTTCAAACCGGGCATCGAATTCTTTGGCGGCTGCGTCTATGAGCATGTCTTCCAGAATACGCCTGTCCGGCACACGCTTCAATTCTTCGGTAAGGGTGGTCACTGCCGAATGAATATCTTCGGGCAAAGACCGCGCATACCTGCGCATAAAAGCCCAATCGACGCTCATGGGAATGGAGCCATGCTGAAATACGGCGCGCCGCTTCCTCTTCTGCGCATTGCCGCCGATCTTCCTGCCGTTTATGACGATGTCGTATTTTTCGCGCGAAGCGCTGCAAAGCTCATGCGGCGCGCACCTCTTTTTAAAATCCTCCGCCTCGAGGGCAAAAGAGGCGTCGAGGCCGAGAGACCCGTAAAAAGATATCAGAAAGCCCGAGATCCTGCGGTATGAGACGAAGACGCCATCGGGCTCTCCTATATCCTCTTTAGCGCAGACAAGACTATAGGTTATTTCATCGTGATGAAAAAGAACGCCGCCGCCGGTCATCCTCTTGGCGATCTGGATGCCGTCAAGCGCGCATCGCTTAATGTCGATCTCATTTTCAGGCCTCTGCGAAATACCATATGTGAACGAGGGCGATCTCCATCCGTATACACGGAATGCAGGAATGCCGTCTTCGGTGTAACGATCGAATATCTTTTCATCCAGCTCCATATTGTATATAGCGTCGGATGAATTTGATCGGATAAGCCTGAATCTTCTCATGATGACTTTTTTGTGGGAAGCCACCGCAAATCCGGTTCACGGGCGGCCTTGGTTTCGTCAAGTCTTTTTATGGGCATATTAAGCGGAGCCATGCGCAGAGCTTCCGGATCCGTCTTGGCGAGCCGCGCGGCCTCTATCATGGCGTCAATAAAAGAATCTATAGTCTCCTTGCTCTCGGTCTCCGTAGGCTCGATCATCATCGCCTCTTTGACTATCATCGGAAAATATATCGTCATGGGATGGAATCCTTTATCTATAAGATATTTCGCGATATCCAGAGCATACACTCCGTGTTCCGCCTGACGGCTCGCCGATATGACGCATTCATGCATACATATTCTGTCATAAGGCACTTTATAATATCCTTTGAGGCGCGCAAGGCAATAGTTGGCGCTCAACACGGCGTTTTCGCTCGTTTCGATAAGCCCTTCCTTGCCGAGAGCCAATATGTAAGCGTACGCCTTTAAGATAACGGCGAAGTTTCCGTAGAA
The DNA here is from genome assembly GCA_030695725.1 of Candidatus Omnitrophota bacterium. Taxonomy (GTDB): domain Bacteria; phylum Omnitrophota; class Gorgyraeia; order 2-01-FULL-45-10; family 2-01-FULL-45-10; genus 2-01-FULL-45-10. Next base: position 75,794 of record JAUYPN010000014.1, on the reverse strand, counting down.
GGGCGCTATATAACCGATCGACTTATGCTTGTGGTAATCGAGGGCAAATGTTCCGTCGGCGCGCTTTGTCACGCGCGGCACGGGAAGATATTCTACCAGCTTTTCCGACACCCCAACGGGGCCCGCCCCGGGGCCGCCTCCGCCGTGCGGAGTCGCGAATGTCTTATGCAGATTAAGGTGTATCACGTCAAAACCTATATCTCCGGGGCGGCATTTGCCGAGTATCGCGTTTAGATTCGCCCCGTCATAATACATGAGTGCGCCCACGCCGTGCGCAAGGCCGGCGATCTCTTTTATCCTGGGGTTAAATAAGCCCAGCGTATCCGGGCATGTCAGCATCACGGCCGCCGTCTCGCTGTTCAAAGCTTTTTTGTACGCTTCCATATCGAAAGATCCGCTTTTATCCGTCGGAATAACGACCACATCATATCCGGCTATCGCGGCGCTCGCCGGGTTCGTCCCGTGAGAAGAGTCGGGTATAATGATATGCTTCCTGCGGGATCCGTTATTCTTATGGTATGCGGCTATAAGCATTGCGCCGGTCAACTCGCCGTGAGCTCCTGCGAGCGGCTGGGTGGTAAAGGCCTTCATGCCCGTGATCTCGCCGAGCAATATCTCCATATGATACAGAACTTCCAGCGCTCCCTGGGCAAGCATTCCGCCGCCCAGTAACTGCGGAAGGAGCGGGTGCAGGTCCGCGAAACCTCCCATGGCGGCGATATGCTCGGTGAACTTCGGATTATATTTCATGGTACAGGAGCCGAGCGGGTAAAAATTGGTATCCACGGAATAGTTGCGGCGCGATAGGCTGGAGAAGTGCCTCACCACGTCCAGCTCCGAAACTTCCGGAAGCTCAGGCGTAATTTTTCGGCAGTACTTTTCGGGCAATACTTTAACCGAAGGCACGTCCGGGTCAGGCAGCTGAAATCCTTTGCGCCCAGAGCGGCTCTTTTCAAATATCAACTGCATCCTTCGACTCCTTTCAGTCGTCCTTCGATAAACTCAGGACAATAGTGAGCGGGGTCGAACCATCGCTCAGGATGAACCCTGAACTTAACAAGGGGGTTCATAATGCCGCCTCCAGGCTGTTAACAAAATTGACTATCTCACTCTTCGTGCGCTTCTCCGTAACGGCGACTAAGAGATAATTATCCATGCCTTTATAAAATCTGCCCAACGGCAAACCACAGGCGAATCCTTTATTGATCATGCGATGCGCCACTTCATCAGCGTTCTTGGAGAGCTCGACCGTAAACTCATTGAATGTGGGAGAGCTCCTCTTCACTTTGACGCCCGGCACTTTATCTAAGGATGCCTTGGCGAATTCCGCCTTCTGATAATTCAACTGCGCCAGTTCCTTTATACCATTTCGGCCGAGAAGAGACGCATATATCACGGCTCTCAAACTGCAGAGCGCCTCATTGGAGCATATATTCGAAGTCGCGCGCTCTCTGCGGATATGCTGTTCGCGCGCCTGCAGAGTCAGGACAAAGCCCCGCTTGCCGTCCTTATCCACGGCGGCCCCTACAATTCTACCCGGCATCTGACGCATACACTCTTTCCTGACTCCTATAAATCCAAGATACGGCCCGCCAAAAGATAAAGGTATCCCCATGCTCTGGCCCTCACCTGTTGCAATATCAAAACCCATCTCCCCCGGGCTCTTGAGCATCCCCAAAGATACCGGATAGACCGAAGCTATCGCCAGGGCGCCCGAAGCGTGTACGCGCTCGACTATATCGGAAAAATCATCCACCGCGCCAAAAAAGTTCGGATTCTGCACGATCACAGCCGCGGTCTTATCATCAAGATTTTTATAGATGTCTTCGCGGCAGCTCTGCCCGTGCACTACCGGCGTCTCCACGAACTCTATCGAAAGATTTGAGGTATAGGTATAGAGCATGGTGCGGTAGATCAGGCTGACGCCGCTATCGACGATGATCTTCTTCCTGCCCGTTAAGCGCACGGCCATCATCGCCGCTTCATAAAGCGCAGTGCCTCCATCGTATAATGACGCGTTCGATACCTCGAGCGAGGTCAACTCACAGATCACCGTCTGGTATTCATAGATCGCCTGCAGCCACCCTTGAGAACATTCGGGCTGATAGGGCGTGTAGGCGGTATAGAACTTAGGATCACCCGCCAAAGCATCGACCGCCGCGGGAATATAATGATCGTAAAACCCCGCGCCCACAAAGTCCGTCAGACGCGCGGCGTTTTTGCGGGAAAGGGATTTAAGCTGTTCTATCACCTCAAATTCGGATTTGCCTTTGGGAATATCGAATGATCCGGGACGCAGATCTTCAGGAATATCCTTAAAGAGATCGGCAACGCTCTTTACGCCGATCGCTTTAAGCATCTGGTTCTTTTCGGTCTCCGTGTGCGGGACGTAATTCATTTGGACAAGTTTTGAATGTATTCTTTGTATTGAGACGGGGTCATGAGTTTGGATTTTTCCGACGGATCAGTTATCCTGATCCGGGCAAACCATCCTGATTCATACGCGGACTTATTCACCAGCTCCGGGTGGCTGGCAAGCTGGGCATTTGCCTTTACGACCTCGCCCGTCAGAGGCGCATAGACGTCCGAAGCGGCCTTCACCGATTCGACTGTCGCGCACCATTCGGACTGTTTTATCTTTGACCCTACCTTCGGCACATCTACAAAGGTGATATCACCGAGGGCATGTTGAGCGTAATCTGTAATACCGATAACGGCGTTATCGCCGTCGATCCTCGCCCATTCATGCTCTTTGGTATATAACAAATTATCCGGTGTATCCATTGCTCGCCCCCTAGATTTTTGCGCTGCCGTTTTTATAAAAAGGTATACCCACGACCTTTGCCGATATTGAGACGGTACCGTCGGAGAGCAGGATCCGCTCGCCAGGAGCGATCTCACCCGAAGCATAGCCCATCCCGATGCCGCATCCGAGACTTGGCGAGAATGAACCGCTCGTTACTGTTCCCGCGTCTTTCGCATTGTAAGATATGCGATAATTATGCCTGGGGGAACGCCTCGAATCGGCCATAAAATATATCATTCTCTTAGAGAGACCCTCTTTTTTTTGCTTCAAAAGCGCGGCCTTTCCTATAAAATCTTTGTTCCAATCTACGAATCGTTCCAGGCCCGCCTCTAAAGGAGAGGTCCTGGCGTCAATATCCTGTCCGTAAAGATCGTATCCCATCTCAAGGCGCAGCGTATCCCTGGCGCCTAAACCTATGGGTTTGACCCTGTCATCCTCGAGTATCTTTTTCCATAACAGGGCTATCTTTTCATTTGGCATATATAATTCATACCCAAGCTCTCCGGTGTAACCGGTGCGGCTGATGATGATCTTTTCGCCCAACACGGTAAAGTAGCTGAAATTATAGTATCTTAATTTTTCGATATCAGCGCCGGCCAAAGGCTTAAGCACTCTTCCCGCTTCCGGCCCTTGGAGATCGAGTTTGCCGAGAGATGTCGAAACGTTTTCAAAGCGCGTGAAACCGGTCAAATATTCGCGTATGTGAGATTCATCGCCGGGCGTGGTAGCGGCATTAACTACGATCATCCAGCGCGTATCGCTGATCCTATATACCAGAAGATCGTCGACAATGCCACCCGCTTCGTTGAGCATAAACCCATAACGACATGAGGAGGCTTTCATGCTCTTAAGATCTATAGTCACCAGGTGCCCGAGGCTGCTCTTTGAAAGGTCCGCGTCTATGAGGAATTCGCCCATATGGCAAATATCGAAGAGCCCTGCGTGCTTGCGGGTCCACATATGCTCCTCGATTATACCGCTGTACTGGATAGGCATCATCCAGCCGCCGAATGGGGCAAGCCTGGCGCCGAGGGACTTGTGCTCTTCTATAAGAGGTGTGAGTAAAATATTCGCCTGATCTACCATACTATTAGACCTTTTTATCCTTCATCACTTTGGCGGCGCCGCGGATATCGTATTCGTCCTCTATCTCTCCGACGATCTCTTCGAGGATATCCTCGAGCGTCACCAGGCCTTCCACTGTACTTTTGGCATCAAGAACTATCGCGATATGCGTGTGGCCCTTCTGGAAGTCCTTGAGTAAATCCACCACTTTCTTTGAGCCTGCCACAAAAGTGGGCGGATATAATATATCCTGCAGAACTATAAGCCCCTTGTTAACGGAGAGATTTAAAAGGTCTTTCATATTTATTACGCCGATGATATTGTCGGGTGAGCCGCTGTGAACAGGCAGCCTCGAATAGCCCGATTCCAGCACCTTATCTAAAATGACGTCTATGTGGGCGTTTATATCTATGGTCATCATCTCCGCCTTAGGTTTCATGACACTTCTCACCACGGTCTCGCTTAGGTCGAAGACCCTTGTGAGCATCTTATATTTATCTTTGTGGAGCACCCCATCCTCTTCACCTATCTTTATCAATGCCTTAAGCTCTTCCTCTGTTACAAGAGAGGTCTTTGCGCTTACCTTACCGCCGATAAGATTGACTATCGCGTTCGTGATCACTTCGAAGATCCTTACTATAGGAGAGAGGATAGTTATCAGATACCTGACCGGCCTGGCGAGAAAGAATGCCATCTTTTCCGAATTGCGGGCGGCGAGAGTCTTTGCCGCGACCTCCGACACGATGATGAGGAAAGAGACTATGGCAGTAGCTAAGACGACCACCCAGGCGGTCTCCCCTAAAAAATGGATTATTATGGCGGTCACTAAGGAAGCTATTAAAGCGCCGACTATGTTATTTGCCACGAGGATGGTGCCGAAGAACCTTTCGGGAGTCTCCAGTATCGTGAGTATAAGTTTGGCGGTCCTCGAGCCTTCGGCGGAGCGCTTGCGCAATTTCATCTTGCTGACGGCTATCACCGCTATCTCCGACGCGGCCGTAATGGCCGCGAAGGCTAAGAGGATTATAAGAAAGACTATTTCTATTACTTTCACCCCGCCCCCTTATTGAAGAATGTTGTTATGGTCAGCGCCAGGGTCAGAGCTATGACGATAACGACGGTCGACCAGGCGATTATATTAAAAAACTTTGAATTCCTGTATTGGCCCATCAGGCGTTTATCGTTTATCAGAAGGAGCATGAATATAAGGACGAACGGCAGAAAGACCGCGTTCGCCGCCTGAGAAAGCAGCATCACCGCGATAAGGTTTATCTGCGGAAACATTATCACTCCTGCCCCCAGCACTATCAGTGTGGTGAACAGAAAATAAAATTGCGGGGCCTCCTTCAGCCTCTTGTCCACGCCGGTCTCCCACCCGAGCCCTTCACATACTGAATAGGCCGTCGCAAGCGGCAGTATCATGGCTGAAAATACAGAAGCATTTAAAAGCCCGAAGGCGAATAGCGTCGAGCAATATTTTCCCGCCAGGGGCTTGAGCGCCAGAGCCGCGTCTTTGGCCGTTTCTATCCTTATCCCGCTCTTAAAGAGCGTCGCGGCGCAGGATATGACTATGAACATCGCCACCACGCTTACCACTATCCCGCCTATTATCACATCGAGCCTTGCGTACTTGTAATCCTTTATGCTTATACCCTTCTCGACAACCGAAGACTGCTGGTAGAACTGCATCCATGGCGCTATGGTAGTCCCTATGATCCCCATCAGCATAAGGATGTATGCTTTATCGAATGTAAATTGCGGGGAGACCGTCTCCTTTGCCACCATCTTCCACGAGGGATGGACGAGAAATCCCGTAGCCACATATGCCACGTAAAATACGCAGGCAAAGAGAAATATCTTTTCCACCGATTTATACGTGCCTTTGACCACTATCCACCATATGATCACGGCGGCGACCGGCAGCGAGACATACCGCGATATGCCGAATATCTCGCAGCTTGCGGCTATCCCGGAAAATTCCGATATCGTATTGGTAAAATTTGACAGCAGGAATGCTGCCATCGCCCAGAAAGTGACCTTGACCCCGAACTTCTCTCTTATGAGATCCGCGAGCCCTTTACCTGTCACCACGCCCATTCTCGAGCACATCTCCTGGATGATTATCAGGGCGAGTATCATGGGGACGAATATCCAAAGAGTGGAGTATCCGAAATGCGCGCCCGCCACAGAATATGTAGTGATGCCGCCCGCGTCATTGTCTACATTGGCGGTTATGATACCGGGGCCCATCACGCTTAAAAATATGAGCAGGCTCTTCCAGTGGCTCGGTTTTCTTAACACAACCTGATCATTCACAATCCCTTTGCTTTCCGCGGCCGCTTCCTCCAGGCTATCGCCACAACCTGGCTCAATATATCATCCATGGTTATTATCCCGTGCAGAAGTTTGTTTTCATCCACCACAGGAATGGCGGAGACCTTATATTTATCCATCAGAAAGGCGACCTCTTTCACACTGTCATGAAGATGCACATATATGGTCGTCGGAAATACCGTCTTCAGGACCGCATCCTTCAGATCCGCGAAGAGAAGCTTTCTTATGGTCGTCACTCCCTGCAGCTTATGTTTGTCATCCACCACATATATATACGGGACCGTATCAAATTCACGGGTCTGATTTTTGATGTAATCTATGGCGGCCTCTACGATCATGGTATCGGGCATAGATACGAACTCCGTGGTCATGAGCCCGCCCGCCGAGTCGCTGGAGTAGCCCAGGAGCATTGACAGCTTCTTCGCCCTGTCCGATTCCATGAGAGTAAGTATGTTCTCCACGGTTCCGCGGGGAAGCTTGGAAAGCAGATCCGTCGCTTCGTCCGACGACATGCTGGTGACGATCGATGCGGCTTCTTTCTTATCGAGCTCCTTCAGTATGGCCTTCTGGTCCTCAAATTCGAGATTTTCGAATATCTTGGCCTTGGTCTTAATATCGAGGGCCCTGAAGAGCCCCATGCGCTGGTTCATATTGAGGTCGAACATGATCTCGCCCAGATCAGCCGCCGGAATGCCCTGAAGCTGTTTTTGTGATACGGAGAGTTTCATGGTCATGCTGGCGGGATTTATCGCTACCGGCTGGATGAACTTCCAGGAGACGATATCATCTCTTTTCGCGAGAAAGCCAAGCGTCTTCTCCCACCCCAAACGCCGCAACAGCCCGCGCAGGCCTATGTCGACATGGGCGACCATAAGCTCGCGGTCTATCTTCAAAAGATGGATATCGTTGACGCGGATGACCTTGTGATTAAAGGTGTCCACGACCTGCTGATCGAGTATGTCGCGGCGCAGAAGAAATTCGTAATCTTTCACAGCCCGCTCAAATTTCACTTCATCGGACTTAACGCTTAAGATCGCTTCCCCGTCAATCTCCGAGACGCTTGAGAAAGGGACGCTCGCGTAATATCTCTTTATAAAACCTTTGGCTATTATGAGCTCGTCCGATTTCGGATAGACTTCGCTCGTCTTGGCGGAGATGTCCCAGACTTTTCCGATAAACTTGCGCTCGCTATCGAGCACGTCTTTACCCAAAAGGCCCGAGAAGTTCAGGAACATCGCCTGGGCTTTAACTTTTGCTTCTTCTAAATTCGGATTCGCCATCATTATTGTCTAAATTAGCTTTATACCCCTCACCCTTACCCTCTCCCCTAAAGGGGAGAGGGATTTTTTTATAATTTCCTCTCCCTCTAAGAGGAGAGGGGGAATTCCCTTATAATTTCCTCTCCCCCGAAGGGGGAGAGGATTAAGGTGAGGGGGTATTTTGACCCAAGGGGCTATAATTTACAATCTTTTTTTGAAAATGACGATCGTTAACAGTACGACCACAAACAGGGCCGCGGCAGACTGCATCCGATTCGTATTTATAACCCTCTTCACATCATGCCCGCACTTTACGATCTTGACCGTATCGGCGTGAATATCCAGTTCTCCGTTATGAACGGAACATGCGCGGTTTAAGATACCGTCGACTTCTATTACATCTCCGCGGCTCTTATAATCGCCTGCGAACTTCACCCCGTCGAGCAGCCCACTCCTGCACCATACGCCGATCGCGTTGGACCCGTCATTAAGATTTATCCATGAGTACTCACCGCTGGCCAATATGGCCGTAACGAGTTCTCCTTTGTAACTAAGTTTCCGTCCGTTCAGCTCTTTCGACTTCTCTATCAATTCACCGCTCGACCACACGACCGCATAGCAGTTCGTTACAAAAAAGAGTGACAATAAAATGAAAATTGCAATGAATCGTCCGTCATTGCGAGGAGGCCGAAGACCGACAAAGCAATCTCTTTTTAGATTGCTTCGGACTTCGTCCTCGCAATGACGATTGTGACCTTGTGACCTTGTGACCTTGTGACCTTTTTTCATCTCTTCCCCCTGAACGTCGCTATTATCATGCCCAGTAGCGCCATGACCGCTATGAACTCAAGCCGTCCGGCCCACATCTGGATCATATAAACTATCTTCAGCGCGGCCGGCATCGACGGCGATGTGATGCCGCACGAAAGTCCGACATTTGCGGCAGCGGATACGGACTCAAATGACGCCTCACTGAGAGAGTACCCGCAGAGCATTCCCGCTATCGTGCCGAATATGTAAAGATTGATATACGATATGAGGATGAGCGCGGATATCCTCACATACTTATCCTCCAGTATCATATCCTTTATGTGATGTATCTTCTGAACAAATATCGCTGTCTCCGGGATGAGCATCTTCTTTATATCCTGACGAAGCGCCTTATATATGACCCCTATCCTGAATACTTTGATGGCACCGGTCGTGGAGCAGACGCTTCCTCCTATAGCCATGGCGATGGTCACCCCGAACATAGCGAGAGCTCCCCATTCGTTGACGAATTGGCGCGGATATATGGTGGAATAACCGGTTCCGGTATGGCCCGATATGAGATGGTAGAATGTCTTGCTCGCGAATGGCAGCGACCGGGCGTACACATTATTTTCGAACACGCCCCACGCCGTGATCGAGAGCGTAACGATGATGGAGATGAGAAGAGTCACTATCTCTATATTCCTGTAAAGCTCGCGCCTGTTCCCGGTCCAGACCGCGTAGTGAAGGGCAAAGTTTATGGAGCCTAAGAGCATCAGGGAGATCGTTATGATCTCGAACGGGAAGTTATGATAGAAGAGTATGTTCTGCGACTGCGGCGCGAAACCTCCGGTATCCCATGCGGCCATGAAGATACAGACGGAGTCGAATATCGCTTTTAATGGCGGTAGGCCTCCCCATATACCGGCTATAGATAAAGCCCCGCTGCCAAGCACCAGATAGACCATGCTGACAAGCCATATGAAGCGCGCCGTCTCAACGACGTTCGGCATTATCTTTTCGTCGCGCGCCTCTCCCACATACATCCTGAAAGCGCCTGCCGTCCCTCTGACAAGAAATGTGAGCGCTATCACCACGATGCCCTGGCCGCCCATGAACATTATAAGATGCCGCCAGAAGTTATAGGAATTTGCCATGTGGTCGAGATCTACCGCCAGCGACAGGCCCGTGGTGGCATATCCGCTCATGGCCTCAAAGGAGGCGTCAAGGTATGAGCCGTAATGCCCGCTTAAGTACAAAGGCACCGCCGAAACAAGCATGGCGACTATCCATGAGAGCGCTGCCACCGACATCGCGTGCATCGTGGCGAGATCTTTCTTGGTATAACATATTACGGAGAGGAGCACACCCGCCAGAAGCGTGAACGATATGCCCAGCAGAAAATCAGCGGCGCCCTGCCATTCGAAATACGCCACCGCGATGACGAAAGGTATCATCATCGCGATCCCTATGCTCATGGTGATCTTGCCGAGATAGTACCCTATTATCTTATAATCGTCTAAGTGCGGTCTTAAGATCATTTAAGTATGGTCCACCATACGAAACATACCGCCAGACCCGCGAAAATGAATACGTAAACGAGTACCAACTCGAGCGATATGCCTAAAATAGCGTTCCAGACAGTTTTAAACGGCGTCTTTACGCGTCTCATTTTACCTTGCCCATCAGTTGGTCGAGAAGCTGCTGTTCGTTCTCTATCGTAGTGAGGGCTATGACGTCATCGCCTTTTTGCAAAATCGTCTCTCCCTTGGGAACTATCACCGACTCCCCCCTCACTATCGAAACCAGCACGGAGTTCTCCGGGATCTTTATATCTTTGACATATCTGCCTACGGTCGGAGAATCGTCGGTAATGTCCACGCGCACCAAAGCGAGTTTCCCGCGCTTGAAGGTCATGAGATTTATGACATCCTCGAATGATACCTCTTCCTCGATTATCTTCGCGATTATTGTAGTAGCGTTTACCGGAACATCCACGCCGAGTTCATTGAATACATGCTCATTTCTCGGGTTATTGACCCTGGCGACCGTTCTCCTGACGCCAAAGACCTCCTTAGCCAGCTGGCATACTATAAGGTTATCTTCGTCATCCGCGGTGACCGCGGCGATGACGTCGGCCCGCCGCACCTGGGCATCCTCCAGGTACCTGGGCTCACAGCCGTCGCCCTGTATGACCATAGCATCGAGATTCTGCGATATCCCTTCCGCGCGGGCCTTGTCCTTCTCTATCACGGTAACGGCATGCTTATCCTGTATGAGCTTCTGGGCCAGATTGAATCCGATCCTCCCCGCTCCAACGATGACTATGTACATGGTTATCTCCTTATATAACTTACAGCTTGAAGATCTGTTTAACCTTCTTAAGGCTCGTCGTCCTGACTAGCCCCATGATCTTATCGCCGAGCTCTATCTTGGTAAACGTTTCTGTTATTATGACCTTCTTGTTTCTCTCTATGACTACGACCGAGAATTCGTTCGGTATGTTCAGGTCGCTGACGCGCTTGGCTTCCAGGCTCTTGTCCGCAATTATCTCTATTACTCCGAGCTCCCCGGTCTCTATAAGATACCCTGTAAAACGGTTCTCGATTATCTTGTCCCTTATCATGGCCGCCACTAGTATAGTCCCGCTTATGATATCGAGGTCAAATTTTTTATAAATATCGGCTCTCTCGGGATCGTAAACGCGGGCTATCACCCTGGGGATCTTGAACATCTTCCTGGCTATCTGGCTCGCCATCAGATTGGTATTATCACCGCTCGTGACCGAAACGAAAGCGTCCTGTTTATCTATTTTTAGTTCGCGCAGCAGTTTTTCGTCAAAAGCGTTACCGACGGCCGTCACTCCGTTGAACGTCCCGCCGAGCCTCTTGAACGAATCGGCATTCTTATCGATTATAGTGACGTTATGCCCTTCCTGAGAGAGAAGGACCGCCAGCTGTGAGCCCACCCTGCCGCACCCGACGATCATTATATTCATTGTGTGCCTCCGATTACTGTTTCTTTATCGCAGCTACGCTCACTCTTTCTATATGCAGCTCGTTTATAATATCGAGAACGTTCACCACATTTGAGAACTTCGTGCGGCTGTCCACCTTAAGCAGCAGGCTCATCGAAGGGTCGTCTTTAACTCTTGCCGCCAGATACTCTTTCAGGCTCCCGGCGTCTTTCTTCTCGTCATTGATCAGATACCCGCCGTCCTTCGTTATGGCGAGAATCGTCTTTTCGGATCCCTCCAGGGAGACCGCGCTCGACGCCTTGGGCAGCCTCACATCCACCTTGGATACTCTCGCGGGATTGAATGTGTAGAGTATGGAGAAAGATATGAAGAAGAATATGAACATATTCATCACTATGTCCGTCATCGCCACGGACTCCAAAGCGACGAGATAATTATTCTGCTGTCGTATCTTTATCACGTTTTGCCTTTTTGAGTATGCAGTACCTCGACTAACTGCATCGAATAGTTGCTGAGCTCATATGAGATATACTTATTCCTGCTGATTATGAAGTTACAGATGAGGTAATAGGGCACGGCTACCGAAAGCCCGGCGGCGGTCGTTATCATAGCCTCGTAAATGCCGGAGGCGAGCGCCGATACCGTTATATTGGAGCCGGCCTGTTCCCAGGCCATAAAGGCGCGTATCAGGCCCGTGATCGTACCCAAAAATCCGAGAAGCGGCTCTATGCCTATTACCGATATGAGCCCCCCTATATGCTTCTCGATCCTGTTCATCTCGCCGCCCCCCATCCTCTCCAGGAGCCTTTCAAGATCGCTTACCGGCAGGGAGCGTCTTTCTATACCCGCCTTGAAGAGTACGGCTATCGGATGCTTCGATCTCTTCTCGCAAAGCTTTAACGCTTTATCAAATTCATGTACCGTAAGAAGCGCAAATATCTCTTTGGAGAACTTCTGCACATTGAGCCTCATGCTGTATAGCTCCCACAGCTTCTTTATTATTACCGCAAGCCCCAGGATCGAGGCCAACAGTATCGGATACATTACAGGGCCGCCTTTTATGAATAACCAGGTCATTTTCGACTTATTCCCTTTCTTTTGTTTAAACTTTCCCCGAGAAGAGCGCTATAGTATCGATGATCCCTTTGCGCATCATCATAACGGCTATGGCGGCCAAAAGAAGGCTCGCTATCTTCGAAAATGCCTTCGAGCCCGCCTTGCCCAGAAAGTTGGATATATTCGCGGCGTAATGAAATACGATCCAGGTGAACATGAGATTTATTACGAAGGAGAGCACAGTCATGTAGGGGCCGTAGGAATCGAGCAGTATAATTATGGTGGTAAGAACGGCGGGGCCCACCACGAGGGGCGTGCCGATAGGAACGGCCCCCATCGTCTCGCTCGGGAGCCTGCGTGCCCTCTCATGCTGCAATATATCTCTTAATGATATTGCCAGGAGCACCGCGCCGCCCGCTATCTTGAAGTCCGATACCTGCACGCCGAGTATCTTAAATATCCATCTGCCCAGGAAGAGGAATACTATACCTATTATGAAAGCGGTTATGATCGACTGGATGATCGTGCGCTGTCTCTCTCTTTTTTTGAGATGTTCGGTGAACCCGATGAACATAGGAAGTATCCCTATAGCGTCCATCGCCACGAATATGGGTATGAATGAAAGCAGGAAATTATCCATGATTATTAGCCTATTATTATATCATGAAACCGGATAAAGAACAAGAAAGGCAGGGCGAAATACACCCTGCCTTTATAAATTTAACGGGTCTGAAAAATCCTATTTGCCGCAGAACTTACCCTTTACGATCCTCTCCGCTTCTAACCAGTCATTTAGAGAATGTCCCGATTTGCGGCCTCTCTTTTCGTAAAGCTCGTACGCCTTCTTCGCTACCAGCTTATTCAAATCTTCGGTCGACATGGATGGATTTGAAGATCTGCCAAGCTTTATGGTTGATATCCTTGCCATAACTACGTCCCCCCTTTCCATATGGGGTCCATTATACAACTTTCCAGAGATTACGCAATAGAAATCTTTAAAAAGTCCGGGACGCCCTTTTTGAGGTATTTGTATACGTTCTGCAGGTGCATCCTGTACAATTTATCAAAAGGATTGTCGGATCCCATGTGCGCCTTCCCGCTATACCACCAGTTCCAGTCGCTGCCTTCGGCTATGTAAAACTCTCTCCAGGCTTTGCGCAGATGTTCGCTCTTGCCCTCGCCGGCCTTCTCAAGTTCTTTGGTGTATTTTACGAGGTCCTTCCTCACCGCGGACAGGTAATCCCATGATACGTTGTCCTGCTCCTCGCCTATCCATACCTTAAAGTCATGGTTTATCCATGATGCGGGAAATACGGTATCGAGGGTCTTGCGCCTGGTGCCTCCCAGCCCCAGATGATCGCTGATGGTAACGGCCTCTAATTCGTCATCATCATCGAGATCTTCGTACAGAGCCTCAAAGAATGTCCTGCCGTTATCCGCAAAAAATTCCCACGCGTTCTCCCCGTCCATCGCTATCGTGACCAACGGCCTGTCTGTCCCGCGCCTCAGATTCCCGGATATCCTTCTAAAGTGCGCCATTAGATCTTCGGCTGCCGCTTTCTGATCCCACGAATTGTAGTTGAAGCTTATGATATCCGACAGGTTCTTGTCCCTGAATATGAGCGACAAGGAGTTTGAGCCCTTTTTGAATTTATACGGCTCGTATACGATCCTTCTGTCCGGATGCGAAGCGTGCCTACGTTTGGCGCCCTGCAAACTTAAGCTTTTAAAGAGTATATCTTCGTCCGTGGCGGCCCACTTTATGCCGTTTGAAGCCATGATCTCCAGGGCTTCATCGGATACGCTGCCCTCGGAAGGCCACATGCCGCGAGGCGCGGACCCAAACTGCTCCTCGTGATATTTAATAGCCTCCCCGATATGCCACCGGGCGTCCTCGGGATGGGAGAACCTTCTTTTTGGAAGGCCGATATCCGGCATCGAGATCCTGGCTATCGATGTGTCGCAAAGAAGCGGAGTTATGGGGTGATAAAAAGGAGCCGCCGATATCTCTATATGTCCGGCATCCTGAAGTTTTCTGTAAAGAGGTATGACTTGGGAGATTATCTCTTTTTGCTTCAGCAGCACATACTCCTTATCTTCTTCGGTGTAGGAGGATGCCTTACGTATCAGATCCTTTAAGTTCATATCCTCGTCTATGCTGATCGAGTGGAACCATACGAGATTAAAGAGCACCTGCAGGTCCAGCATATCCTGATCCGAAAAGCTATTTACTATTCTTTTTAACGACTTGTCGGAAGTATTATACGGGCCCTTCTTCATGAGAAGCTCGGTATAGCGCTCATTGGGCTCTATAAAATGCTTGAAGTTGACCCTGAAAAAGTTCTCCAGTATATCCAATTTGTCGTCGAGGGTAAGCGATGAGGCCTTCTTTGCCGCCAGGTCGAGAAATATATCGGTCGCGCCATTGAGCGCGTAGTCGTTTATCTGTTCCAATAAGGACGGGACGAGGTTGAACGTCGCTCTGACGTTGTCGAATCCCTGAAGAAGAGCGGCCATGGGAAAATAGTCCTTCACGGCGTGGAAACGCACCCAGGGCAGAAGATACTTGCCGGTGACGGTGTCTTTATAGCACGGTTGGTGCATGTGCCAGAGAAAAGCTATGGATAGTTTTTTAAAGCGGGTTATCATTTAAGGACTGTATACGGAGTAATCTATGTCCGGAAAGATATTATATTTGTCTTCACATTCCTTGATATACGCTTCATCAATGGAATCCTCTTTTATCTCTTCGTAAATTTCAGTGAAGTGCTCGGTATGTTCCCTTAACCGTTCCACCGCGTAAGGCACGTGGGAGCCGGTCTTCATTATGAAAGCCCAGTCGCTCGACTGCGCCAGAAGAAGCTCTCTGGCCATCTGATTCAGCGCGCGGCGCAAAAGCCCCTTGGCATTCTTGAAGGATCCGGCAAGTTCCACCATTCTTTCGGTCATCTTATGGACATGACGATAGACCCAGTCATTGGAGCCCTCAAGCCACACCTCGGAGTAGCCCTTCCATCCCCAGCTCGAATACGCCGGGGCGAGCACCTGGAACTTCTTATAGAGTTTAAGATAATCGCCCGGAGTGGCAAGAGCGAGCGTATTCTGGTCATACTTGATCTTGCGCACAAGGAACTCGAGCCATTCGGGGCCTTCGTACCACCAATGGCCGTAAAGCTCGGCGTCGTAAGGAGAGACTAATATCGGAAGCCTGCCGCCCATCTGGGCCTGCAAAAACTCAACCTGCTTCTCCCTGTTGAACATAAAATTTCCCGCATGATAGGCGGCCTTCTCTCTCGCCGCATCCGGATCGTAAGGCTCCTTATTGCCTCCCGTGCCGGTGATCCTGTAATATTTTATGCCGGTATTTATTCTTACACCGTCGGGGTTTATATACGGCTTTATATATTCATATTCCAGGTCGAAACCTATATCTCTGTAAAATTCCCTGTAGGCATAATCTCCGGGATAGCCCTCCACGGCGCTCCAGACGGCTTTCGACGTCTCCATATCACGGCCGTACACCGCGACGCCGTTCTTGCACATATACGGATTAAAGACCCCGAACCTCGGACGCGGAGCGCCGAAGAGGATGCCGTGGGTATCCACAAAAAAGTATTTGATGCCCTCTTCTTTAAGTATCTCCTCGTCGCCCGGATTATATCCGCACTCGGGCAGCCATATACCTAAAGTACGCTTTCCGTAAACTTTTTGATAAAGGTCGGCGGCCACTTTTACCTGAGCTCTTACGGAAGCCTTCCTCTCAACCTCCATCAGCGGCAGGTACCCGTGCGTCGCGCAGCATGTGATGACTTCGAGCCTTCCCAGGTCCTGAAAACGCTTGAACGCCCGGTTGAGGTCCTTCTTATATTCGTCCACGAATATGCGCTTCGAATCGATAAAGGTGTTGTGGTACATGTGCGCAAGCTTGTTGAAGGCCGGATCCCACTTGGTGCGCTCTATCTCTTTACAGGAGAGCTCTATGAGTTTATCTATGTGTTTTATGTACTTACCCTGGAGGTGCTCGTCCATGAACATGGACATAAGCGTCGGGGATATCGAGATGGTGAGTCTGAAATCTATGTTATCCCTGACGAGAGCGCCGAAAGCCCTTATCAGGGGTATATATGTTTCCGTTATGGCTTCGAAGAACCAGTCCTCTTCAAGAAAATTTTCGTGTTCAGGGTGGCGGATATAAGGAAGGTGCGCGTGAAGAACTATCGAGAGATATCCTTTGGGCATAATGGGCTATTCCGTCTTTCTCGTGACTATCGGCGTGATCTTGCGGTGGTCAATGCCATCCGAGGAGACGGCTTCTACCGGTATAACCTGTTTACCATCCGGTAAAGAAAACCTTAACGTGAATGTTCCATCCGGCTCGAGCTTTACATCTTTTCCCTGCACAGTGAGTTTAGCATCGGGCTCAGTCGCTCCGTAGACTATAAGCTCCGTATTAACGACCAGCCAGAATTTCCTCTCCTGCATTTTTCTGTAAAACGAGGCGCCGCTCGATATTTGCGCGGAGGTGATCTGCTCTTCGAGCCTCTTCTTCACCATCTCTCTCACTTCCAGAGAACCCTTGCCCACGCCGAAGCCCCCGGAGAGCCCGAACATCTTCCAGTAGTCTTCCTCCGGCATCATCCATTCGGCGTCTAATTTGTCGGACATGCCATATCTGGGAGTCTTTACCGTATTGGATCTGGCGAGGAGGTAGAAGGAGCCGTTCTTTGTGATTATGCCTATATCGACTATCCAGGACCTGTCGGGAGAGCCGACGTTTATATACCAGTTGGCGGCAAGGCCCCTCAGCTCTATGTCAAAATGGGAATGCGCGTTCTTTCCATTGAAATTTACGTCGGTAACATCGTAGACGCGCAGGACCGTCTTGACGGGAGAGTCGCCGGCGCTCTTTATCTTACTTATTATCTCTTCTTCTCTTTCGCGGCGTATCTCCCAGTATGCGAATATCCACCAAGGATCGCGCACCAATATGACTATTTTTTGATCGCCATATCCCTGAGGAAACCTGAATTGCTTTTTTTCCTTTGTACGCAAAAGGGCCTCCTTATGGCGCTATTCGTCAGTGATATTTACCGGAGCATTCTCTTCCGCGCCGACCTCTTCGGTCTCAACGCTGACCGACTTGGCCATATTCCTGCCGCCGGCCACGGTGTATGTGACATCCACCCAATCGCCCTTCTTGACTTCGCCGATCGCCTTCACGTTTTCCAGCCGAGAATCTTTATCGAGAGAGACTTCCAGGGTCTTCTCTTCGTCATTGTCATAGTCATAATACTGAACTGACATCGAGGCGCCCTGTACATTAACGGCCTGAACCTCGCCGTAAATGGAGAGCTCATTCGTCCTGGCAGCCGCTTCCGCCGGAACGGCCTGGGGGGCCTGAACCGCCGCTTCCTGCGTCCCTTGAGACGGGGCCGTGTTGTCCTTGGCGGGAGACTCTGGGCCTTGAGAGAACGCCGACATGGCCGATAAAGTCATTAACGCAAAGATGACCGTTATGCACACAAAATGCTTCTTCATTCCACACCTCCTCGTAAACGTTACCGATTGTATGCTATCACAATCACGATACAAATGTCAATGTCTTATCTTTTTGCGGCCTTTGCCTGCGCCGGCGCCGCCTCTTTGACCAAGGAGACTTTGTCATAGGCTGCCTTCAGGGAAACCTTCTCGTCAAGAAGTTTATCATACTCGCCTTTGAGCGCGTTCTTCTCGTTCGCCAGCGTATCTACCTTAGACGCCAGATCCATCTTATCTTTCAAGATGTTCTCGTATTCGCTTCTTAGAGCGTCTCTCGATTTGGTGAGCAGATTCAGCTTCTCCTCAAGCGCTATCTTTTCGTTAAGAAGAGCCTCGTATTTATTCTTGGCGACACCGCATCCTGTGAGCGAAAGCGAGACGACCGTAATGAGGGTAATAAAAGAGATCAATTTCAATAGTCTCATAAAAAAATGCGCCCCCTTCTATCCCTCGACTTTAGCTCGGGATAGAACCCTGAGCTGCTGCCGAAGGGTTCTACTGCTGCTGAGTTGTCAAATACTTTTCGAGCTCCATCCATGTTTTCGGGCCGACCTTGCCGTCCGCCTTCAGGCCCTTCGCCTTCTGGAACTCCACTATCGCTCTCTTCGTCTTCGGGCCGATCTTACCGTCTATATTTCCGGCATAGAAACCCGAGGCCTTAAGCGCGGTCTGTATATCCTTATTTCTGCCGAGCGAGTCCCGTCCGGCTGCTGTCGCGGTTTCGTCCGTAGGCGGCACCATCGCGGTCGGGGGAATCGTTTCCTGGCTTGAGGATTGCGCTTGAACAGATTCTGTAACAGGCGACTGGGTCACCACAACATCTTCCATAGGGGCAAAAGCCTCAGTCGTCTCAAGCTTGGCCATCTCGGCTTCCTTGTCGACTTTACCCTTACAGCCGACTACAGCAAGCGGCGCTATCATTAAAGCAGCTGCAAAAACCAACATCAAACTTCTATTCATCTACTCCTCCTTTTTTTCGCGCGAAATCGCTGATTTTGGATTATAATCCCTTAACGGATTTCCTGTCAAGCAGATTCTATAAAAGTACAACGCTTGACCCTCCAGCGAAGCCGTCCTTCGACAAAAGCTCAGGACGGCCCTGAGCAAAGTCGAAGGGCCGAAGGATCAAGAATAATAATCATTTGAATATCTCGCCGGTCTCTCGAGACCAGAATAACAGATCCAGCTCTTCCAGGGCGATGCCTATTTTTTTCGCGAAGGCTCGCGCATCTTTCTCTATATTAAGGTAAGATTTCACTGAGATCGATGACGGCACCCTGTCTATTACACCATATCTCTTTAAATTCTTCAGTATATGCCTGTCGAGTATGGCGACATCTTTACCTAGCCCGATATTTCTCAAAAAATGGCTTGCCTCTTTGTATCCGACGCCCTTTACGTCTTCTACTATTTTTTCACGCATATCGAGAACACTGCCATCAGAGAGGATGCTTCTGTCAAAAGACCGGCGCGCCTCCACCAAATATTCGGCCTTCTTATTATGGAATCTCGACCTGCCTTTTAAGACAGGGTATATCAATCCGGCCGGAGCTTTAAAAAGCAGCCTCTTCTTCTTAAGTTCCTGAATAGCTTTATCGCACTGGCGGGCATTGGATTGCGGCGTCAGTATGCAGAAACATAGCTCTGTAAATATATCTTCGGCGCTGCCTTTACCTATCTTTCTGAATTCACGCAGGCGTTTCCTGATGTCACCTTTCTTATGCTTATATTCTTCGAGCAATTTTCTGCGGGGAGTCATGATCTCTTAAAGCTCATCTACGCTGATTCAAATATTTGAACGCCGAAAGGCTTGCCTTCGAACCTTCGCCTGCGGCTATTATTATCTGTTTCTCGGGAACATTCGTAACGTCTCCGGCGGCAAATATCCCTGGAATATTGGTACGATTATGACAATCCACCTTTATCTCGCCGAGCGCGTTCTTGTCCAGTGTCGCCGCAAAATAGGAATTTGGCATAAGTCCTATCTCCACAAATATTCCCCCGACCGAAAGCACCTTATCTTCGCCATCGAACCTTACTTTGATACCGCTCACCATTTGGTCGCCTGTGATCTCGAGCACCTTTGCGTTGTTCATTACGGTCACTATACCGCTTTCATGCACTTTCTCTATCATGACCGGGTCGCCCGTCAAATGCGACACCATGTTGATAAGATAGATACGATGGGCTATCTTAATTAACTGGAGCACGGCGTCGAGAGCGGAGTTACCGCCGCCTATCACAGCCACATCCTTGCCCGCGAAGAGCGGCCCATCGCATGTGGCACAGTATGTCAATCCTTTATTTTTAAACTCTTTTTCTCCCGGAACCGACAGCTCTCTTGATCTCTTACCAGAAGCGACGATCGCGGTCTTAGATTCATACTGGGCCTTATCGGTCTTTATAATGACTCTGTCGTCGACCCTCTTGAGATCCGTCACGAGCTCGCCTTCCTTCATAGCTATGCCATATTTACGCATGTGCTCTTCGAACTTCGACGCGAGCTCCGGGCCCGTGATGAACTGGTAACCGGTGTAATTCTCTATATCCCCGCTCCATCCCGCCTGGCCGCCGATATCGCCGGAGATCACCAGGAAATTCATCTTTTTTCTGGCGGCGTATACCGTAGCGGTTATCCCCGCAGGGCCGGCACCGATAATTATCAAGTCGTACATACTTTAAATCCTAAATTCGAATCATGTCATGCCCGCGGAAGCGGGCATCCATACATAATTCTAGATTCCCGCTTTCGCGGGAATGACAGTAAGACTGATTTTGGCAACAAATAATTTGAATTTCGATTATTTTACAGTCCTAACGACTTTTTGATCTTTTCCTTATCAAATCCTACGATTAACTCGCCATCGATATCGATCACCGGCACGCCCATCTGCCCGGATCTCTTTATCATATCCTGCGCGGCCTCATGGTTAATAGAGACATCGATATCTTCAAAGACCACGGCGCTCTCTTTTAAGAACTGCTTCGCCCTGACGCAGAAAGGGCACGCGGGCGTGGAATAAACTTTCACTTTTTTGCTCATGCTATCTCCAGTCTTTTTGAGCTCTGCCATAACCCGTGTATATTGCAGTAACTGGACGCGAGGATCGTGCCCGATTTATCGGTCTTAAAATTTGCCGACGCCTCCGGATAAGCGTAGACGGTGCTCATATTCGGTCCGCCGGCCGACTCGCCGTGGGCGTCGAATTCAAACCTCGCTATCTGGAGAGGGAACTTTTCCCCATCCGGCAAAAAGAATACGGATATCCATCTGATATGATGCTCCGTTGTATTGGGATGCGCTATCTCTTTGCCTACCGTGAATATCGCCTTTATCAATTCGCCCTTCTTGCCTTTATCGGGAAAATCGATCACGGGTACATGCTTTTCTTTTTTCCAGTCGGCGGACTGGATCAGGTCCTTCAGCTCTGCCATACAACCCTCCTTGTTTATAATTTTGCGGAGAATTCCTTCCCGAACTCATAACATTTCTTCATCTCATCCCCATCAGGAAGATACTTGAATGAAATGGACGGCATCGCCAGCGCGATGCCCGCCTTTTTGATCATCTCTTCGATATTGGCGACCGCGCCTCCTGCCCAACCATAAGAACCGAACGCCGCGGCGATCCTGGACTTCGGCTTCAGTCCATTCAGAAACTCCAGGAAACCTGCCAGTGAGGGCAGCATATCGTTATCGTGCGTAGATGAGCCGATGAGATAGCCCTTTGCGGTAAGCATCTCTTTTATAACCTCGGTCCTGTCCGACTGATTCATATCTACAAGCTTTACATCTACCCCGGCAGACGTTATACCCTCGACCATTTTGCGAGCCATCTTCTCGGTAGATCCCCACATCGTCTCATAAATGACCACAACCTTCTTCTTTGTCTCGTTCTTGGCCCAAGAAACATACGCATTGATTATCTTAGCAGGGTCCTTACGCCATATTATTCCGTGGCTGGGAGCTATCATATCTATAGGTATCTTCATATTCACGACTTCTTCGATCTTCCTGAGTATCAGGGAACTTAACGGCCATAATATATTCCCGTAATACTTCGCCGCCTCGTCCATGAGCTCGGCCTGATCCACCTCATCATCGTAGCGCTCGCTCGTTGCGTAGTGCTGGCCAAAAGCGTCATTCGGCATCAGGAGCTTCTCTTCCGGGCAATACGTGAACATGCTGTCGGGCCAATGTATCATGGGCGCTTCCAAAAATGTGAGCGTCTTTTTGCCGAGCTTCAGCGAATCGCCCGTCTTGACGATCTGGAAATCCCAATTCTCATAATAATTCCTGTACAGGCCCTCCTTGCATTTGGCGGTGCCGTACACTTTGGCCTTCGGGCACAGCTTCATCAGGGCGGGCATGGCGCCTGAGTGGTCTCTCTCAACATGATTTGCTATCACATAGTCTATTTTTTCCGGAGGTACAATACTGCGGATCTTTTCGATCAATTCTTCGGTAAATGGGCTGTATACGGTATCGATCAGCGCTATCTTCTCATCCACTATGAGATAAGAATTATATGTAGTTCCTCTTTGCGTAGTATAGGTGTGGCCATGGAATGACTTCACGCTCCAGTCGACCGCGCCGACCCAGTAAATCCCATTTTTGATCTCGATCGGTTTCATTTAGGCATCCCCCTCTTTTCCCCCTTTATAAATGTAGGCGCCGACGACGGTGTAAACCCGCGCTTCACCTGATGGTAATAATCATATGTCATGGGCTTACCATCTTTCAAAAGGCTTGAATCGGTCATCTCGCCTAAAAATAACGTATGCGTGAGACAGTCGAAACAGTTTATCACCTTTGCTTCGATATACGCTATAGAATAATCCGTTACTATGGGACACCCCGAAGGCAGAATTTTGTAATTCACGTCCTTGAATTTATCTTCGGTCCTGCCCGACTTAAAACCGAACTTTCCTATAAAAGGAAGGGCCGCGTCTTCGCTTAATATAGATACGCCGAATATGCCGCTTGTCTTTATAAATTCATTGGTCAGATTCTTGTTATTTATACTGATAGCTATGGTAACGGGTTCGCTCGTTATCTGGAAGACGGCGTTCGCTATCTGGCCGTTCAGGGTTTTCCCTTTGCTCGACGAGATTATGAACATCCCGTAGCTTATATTATGAAGTACATTCGGATCCATTACGCTATACCCCTGTTTTAGACGCTATCCTGGAGATCCTTTTGCCAAGCTCTTTTGCTATCTTCAGGTCAGTTTCGGTCGGCGCCGCGTCGCCCATAGTCCCCACAACGGCAGTCGGACCGTATGGAGTACCTCCTCTGGTGGTCGCAACGAGTTCCGGCACGCTGTAAGGTATTCCCATAACTATAGCGCCATGATGAAGCAGCGTGAACATCATCGATACAAGCGTAGTCTCCTGTCCGCCGTGCAGGGATGCCGTAGAGCAGAAAACCCCTGCCGGCTTATCAATGAGAGAACCTTTGGCCCAAATACCGCCCGTCTGATCAAGAAAATTTCTCATCTGGGCGCACATATTGCCGAACCGCGTCGGCGAACCCAGTATTATACCGTCGATCTTTTCGAGTTCCTCCACCTTTGCTATCTGGACGCCCTTTTGCATATCTTTTGCTTTCTTTATCCTGGGGTCCTTATCTATAGCCTCTTGAGGCAAAAGTTCAGGCACTGTCCTCAACATGGGCTGGCCACCCGCTTCTTTTATTCCTTCGAATACGGCTTTCGCCATAATGTAGTTATTGCCGAACATGCTGTAATATAGGATCATTATCCTGGGGCTCATAAGCAGCTCCTTTGCAGATATTCACGGATCTTCGAATCCCTGTCGATCCCTCGACGCACTTCGTTTGCTCGGGATCGATCCTGAGCTTTTGTCGAAGGATCGAATGTTTTATTCTCCATTTTGAAATTTTCATCAAATGTGGGCGCCCCGATCTTGTATAACACGCCCAGAGATATCTTGTTATCATTATTATAATTCCACTCTCTTATCTTTGCCAATGCCGCGGTGCGATCAGCGGGATCATGATCTTTTAATTCATAAACTTTTTTCTCGTAGTATTCATACAGATTGTTATACGTTACGCAGACCTGCAGGACATCGATAAGTGAAAAACCTTTATGCAGGATCGCTTCTCTGAACAACTTCTTCAATAATTCCAGCCCGTGCGATGTTCCGCGTCCCAAAAATGTGGCGCCGGCGGCGAGCATCAGATCCAGAGGATTTATAGGCGCTTCTTTCGTACCGAAAGGCGTTGACCTGCCTTTGAATCCCAGCGGTGAGGTCGGCGTATACTGACCTGTCGTGAGGCCATAGACACGGTTATTGTGGATTATCATCGTTATATCGATATTTCTCTTGGCGGCGAATATCAGATGTTCTATACCTTCGCCGTATGCGTCGCCGTCACCTGAGAAACATATCACTTTTGTATCGGGCATGGACAGCTTTATACCCTCCGCGGCGGGCGTGGCCCTGCCGTGTAGGGAATAGAAACTATTGACGTTAATATAGTCGACTATCTTCGCGTGGCATCCTATACCCGAGACGATCACCACATTTTCCGGAGGCAATCCCTCCGCAACCAATGACTGCAGGACGGTCTTCATGGCGCCGAGGATAGAAAAGTTACCGCATCCTATGCACCATGTATTCTGCGCTGTAGTATTTAAATTTATCATAATTTACTTTTCACTTTTTCTTCTAATTCATCTACGGAGAACGGCCTGCCGTCATATTTTAAGATCTCATCGTTCACATTGATGCCGAAGCCTGTTATAAGTGATCTCAATTGTCCGGTAGCATTATTTTCTACTGATATTATTTTTTTAGCGTCCTTTAAAGCGTCTTTTAGCCCATCTGCGGGAAAAGGCGATAGAACTACGGGCTGCACGGCCTTTATATTCAAGTCTTCAGCCACTTCTTTACAGACGCCTTTATTCGAACCCCAGCACAACAGGACAGTTGAAGAATCTTTGGCGCCATAAGTTTTGACGGCCTCGTATCCTTCCAGTTCTTTTATCAGGGACCGCCTCTTAGCTAAACGCTTGTCATTCATCTTGACCGTTATCAGAGGATCCTCTGTGGTTAAGCCATATTCGTCATGCTCATAACTATTAATTTTTATTACCGCATCTTTATCCTGAGCGAAAGCTAACGGCGATACGCCGGATTCGGTAAAAGCATATCTTTTATACGGAGCCTTCCTGTCCCATACAGGATAAGTATATTCTTTAAGTTTTGTGACAGAATCGAGATCGAAGTTATAAGTGCCTTCGCATAAAGTTTTGTCTACGAGCACTATAGAAGGTATCTGGAACATTTTTGAGAGGCCTAAGCTTACGCCCGACCAGAAATAAGCCTCTTCGGTATCCCCAGGAGCGACAACAAAACGCGTGAACTCACCCTGGCCGGCGCTCAATGCGAAATGCAGCTCAGTCTGCGATGAATAGGTAGGAAGCCCCGTGCTGGGGCCCGGCCTTTGCCCCAAGACGATAACTACCGGCAGTTCCGCTATCCCGGAAAAACTTAAGCCCTCTGTCATAAGACAGAATCCGCCTCCGGACGTCCCCACAGCTACCGGTTCCCCGCAATAAGAAGAGCCGAGAGCCATCAAGATCACTGCGATCTCACTCTCCGGATGTATTACTTTTAATGAAAACTCATCAGCCGCTGCGGCAAGAAAATGCAGGATCGGTGAAGTCGGCGTCATCGGATATGATATATATGTCTTTAGCCCTCCCCTTATCAAACCAAGGCTTATGGCCTCATTCCCTGTCAGTAAAGGCAAAGGCTCTCTATTTAATGATTTTGTCGCAACTACCTGCTTTGCTTCGTCGTAACCGCGCCGCGCCACTTTCAGATTAATCTCTATGTCTTTAGAGATCTCTTTTCTCAATACCGCCTCAACCACATCCCATCCGATCCCTATTGTCTTTGAAAAACCCCCTATGATGCACGTATTACGCATTATTTCAGGGGCCTGCTCCTCTTTCAATATCTTTCCGACGGGAATGCCGAGAGAGTTTTTCACAGGACACACGCCATCGCACTTCACGGTATCGGCATCGTAAACTATTATCGAGCTATCTTTGAGCTTATTCTTATGGAGAGTTATCGTGTCCTGATTTAACGCAAGAAGATAATCTACGGCTTCCCGGTGGGCTAAGATCTTTTTTTCGGATGAGCGTATTACAGAAAATGTGTGCCCGCCCCTGATGATGGAAGGGTAGTCCCTGTACACATAAGTACGATAACCGAGGCGGTTGATCATATATGAGATGATAGAGCCGGATTTGTCTATACCAAAACCGGCTCTCCCACCTATGAGAATGGACAAATTTTCCATCCGCACTACCCCTATCTGTAAGATAAGTTCTTACTTAATCGTTATAGCGGTAACCGGGCAGTCTTCCGCGGCCTTTTTGCAGGTCTCTTCAGCGTCTTTGGGCACTACGGAACCTATTACTACAGCCTTGTCACCTTCCATTTTAAAAACTTCAGGACATGTACTTTCGCACAAACCACAACCTATACATGTATCAGCATCAACTATCGCCTTCATCCGCGCGCTCCTTTTGGTTTTAATTATATCTTTTCAAATTCGCTTTTTGGGGCGCCGCATTCGGGGCAGACCCAATCATTCGGTAAGGCTTCAAATGCTGTCCCGGGCTTAACGCCTCTATCGGGATCGCCCAAAGCCGGATCATAAATATAACCGCATATTGAGCACTTATATTTATTCATTTCACCTCCTTAACTTTTTTACGCAGCGATGACCGTTTTTATCCCCGGAACTTCCTTCTTCAGTTTCTGCTCCACGGCATTCTTCAGCGTCATCTGGCTCATAGGGCAGCATCCGCAGGCGCCTGTCAACTTTACCTTCACAACGCCATCCTTAGAGACATCCACAAGCTCTATATCGCCTCCATCGGCCTGAAGCATAGGGCGTATCTTCTTTAGCGCGGCTTCTACTTTTTCTTTCATTGCGTCCTCCTTGTTTAACACATAATACCATAGTTAGACGTTATTTCAACATCTCTTTTAAATCGGCCTCGGGAGTCGTTATCGGTTTTAGATCGTACGCTTCTTTAAGCACTTTAAATACATTAGGCGTGATAAATGCCGGCATAGTTGGCCCTAGTCTTATCCCTTTTATGCCAAGATGTAATAGAGTTAAAAGGATAGCTACTGCTTTCTGCTCATACCAGGATAATACGAAAAATAGAGGCAGCTCGTTAACCCCACAGTTAAAGGCTTTGGCCAGGGCAAGCGCGACCTGGATCCCTGAGTAAGCGTTATTGCACTGTCCCAGATCCAATAGCCTCGGCACGCCTTCTATATTTCCGAAGTCTAATTTATTGAAACGGTATTTACCGCAGGCTACCGTCAGTATGATACAGTCCATTGGAACTCTTTCGGCAAACTCCGTATAATAATTTCTGCCGGGCTTCGCTCCGTCGCATCCGCCGATCAGGAAAAACCTCTTTATCTTGCCAGACTTCACGAGGCCCACTATCTTATCAGCCAGCCCCAATATAGCGGTATGGTGAAAGCCCGTCATTATCTTCTTCCCCGGCGCTTCCGGCAAAGGAGGCAGTTTCTTAGCTTGTTCTATGATCGCGGAAAAATCATGATTCTCTATGTGCGCAGCTCCGGAAACGCCCGCAATGTCACATGTATACAAACGTTCCAGATACGTGTTAGACTGAGGTATCATAACGCAGTTTGTCGTCACGAGTATAGGACCCGAGAAAGCCTGAAACTCTTTTCTTTGTTCCTGCCATGCCCCTCCATAATTACCCGCGAGGTGTTTAAACTTGCGCAGCTCCGGATATCCGTGTGCCGGAAGCATCTCGCCGTGGGTATATATATTTATACCTGTCCCTTCAGCCTGTTCCAGAAGTTCATAAAGAGTAAGGAGATCATGGCCGGTTACAACTATGCCGGGGCCGGCCCTCGTCCCGGTATCAACTTCCGTCGGCGTGGGATTCCCGAATCTGTCGGTATGCGCCTGGTCCAGAAGTTCCATGATCTTTAAGTTCATCTCGCCGCATTTCAACACATAAGCCAGATGCTGTTTCAAATCAAAGCTGACGTTAGTCAATGTCTTAAATAGCGCTTCATGCATGAAAGCATCCACCTCTTCGCTGCGAGCGCCTAGCTCCCGCGCGTGATACGCGTAAGCTGCTATTCCTTTCAGGCCGTACAAAAGC
The DNA here is from genome assembly GCA_030695725.1 of Candidatus Omnitrophota bacterium. GTDB lineage: Bacteria > Omnitrophota > Gorgyraeia > 2-01-FULL-45-10 > 2-01-FULL-45-10 > 2-01-FULL-45-10. The sequence continues at coordinate 47,802 of JAUYPN010000014.1, read as the reverse complement.
GTGTCCTGAAGGCTTTGTATGTCCTCATCTTTACCGCATACGCCCAACTTCTCGCACCCTGTGCCTCTTGCCGCCTGTTCACACTGATTGCAAAACATCTTACCCCTCCCTTTCTTTTTTATCGCCTGCATACTTACTATATACATCCCTGCCAATGCATTCCTTGGCATATTTACACCACATAAAACAGCCCTGCTCTATATTTTTTGAAATAATGGCTCCGCAGCTAAAGCAGGCGGTCTTGATCTCATCGCTCCATATCTCAGCCTCCTGGCCGCATGCGCTGCATTTTATCGCTTCCGGATAAGGCTGCTTAAACCTGCCTGACCCCGGACATTGAATAATCATTTTAATCTTTCTCCTTTGATACTTATCATGACATCATGGAATGGGACATCTTTACCAGAATCCGTTATCGCGCCTTGTATAACGCCTATGAGCCCGAAACAGCAAGGCACTTCCATGTGCGCGTATGTTATGGATTTGATATCATTATTCGCCAATATCTGAGATATCTTCTCCTTATAATAGGCAACATCATCCAGTTTAGGACATCCTACCAACAATACCTTGCCTTTTAACAGGTCTTCATGAAAGTCAGCGTAAGCGAACGGCACACAGTCCGCCGCTATCAGTATATCCGCGCCGTTCAGGAACGGAGCGAACGCCGGCACTAACTTTAACTGTACCGGCCATGTATCAAGTCTGGGCGTGCCCTTGTAATCCAGCGGCGACGCATCCAATTTCGCTGTTTCTTTCTTACGGGAATCCACAACCCTTGATCCTGGGCATCCGCCCGAACCCGCGCATGGCGTGTCCATCAGGTCGCCGGGCCTTACCTTTATACCTTTGGTTACAAGATAGTCCATTGCCTCTTTGAGATATCCAAACTCGTTGTGCTCTTTCAAATGCTTTAAATGAGCGACGATCGTATTCTTTCCCTGTTTAATTATATTATCCATGACCTTCTTCTCATCGTACTTTTCGGCTTCCCTTTCCTCTATAATGATGGCTCCCTGAGGACAGTGGCCGATACATGCGCCCAGGCCATCACAGAATAGATCGCTTATAAGCCGGGCCTTGCCGTCTATTATCTGCAGCGCGCCTTCCGGGCAATTCGGGATACATTGGCCGCAGCCATTACACTTGTCTTCTACGATCTTTATTATCTTTCTTTTTGCCATCTCTTTAGCTCCCTTTCAATATGGTTTTGATACTGACCGGTTTAAGCTCGGACACAACATACCTTTCTATCGAATCTATCTTACTCTTAAGCCAGCAACTATTCCTATCAGGACAAACTTTTTTCTTAAATAAACATTCGTTCAGTTTAAGCGGCCCCTGGAACGCCTCTATCAGATCTACCAGATAAATTTTATCGCTTTTACGCGCTAAACTGAAACCGCCATCCATACCTTTGCGTGACTTTAGAATGCCCTTCTTATTAAGCGCCTGCAATATCTTTCTTAAAAACGGTCTCGGTATCCGCAACGCTTCCACTAACTCAGTAACAGATAAGGTATCTTTTTCCCGCGCCGCCATGTAGCACAATGCGCGTATCGCGTAATCCGTATTTCTTGATATGAGCTTCATCTTGACCTCGTACGTAATGATACCATATTGGTATCATTTGTCAAGCACAATAATAAATCTTATTGCCAAATCACCTATGAGAAGCACATGCCGTCATTGCGAGGAGCCTGTAAATTTTACATTGGGCGACGAAGCAATCTCAAAAAGCGAGATTGCTTCGCCCTCACTTCGTTCGGGCTCGCAATGACGATGTAGTGCTTCTGACGGTTGAACTGATACCGATCTTATCACCATTTTGGAATTAAGTAATAGGCGGGTTCTACTCTTTCCTGATATTTTTCCACCATAGATGTGCTCCCGTCGCGGCGGTGGGATTAGTATGGAAGGTTAAACGGATTGCAACAATGCCTGATTAGCTTTCCTCCACTGGTCCACCGTACTCCAATTTATAGGCCTGATCTCTAAAGTAACAACCATTTTGAATATCTTATCCAATATACTTTTTACATCATCCGTCTTAAAGGCATCGAAGTTTGTTATAGATAATCTTAGCAGCGTGACAAAATTATCCTTAAGCTCCGCTGGCAGGATTTCTCCCGGGTAGTCGTCATTTAAGTAACGATCTATCTCCATCATACCAATATCTACATATAGATCGATAGGCGCATTGGTATTGGTCACCCCTGCGAAGCTCACAGGTACAAACTTAACATGCTTATTAAATATTTGATCCGCCTTATCTTCCGTATATGTTTTCTTAAGATATTCTTTAATCAGATTTTCAATATCGGTTTTTTCCGTACCCTTATCATCGGTCGTAAGGCGTATTACCATTCTTGCAGATGACGCCAGCGCAACCTCTTTAATGAACTCATCCATATGCCTCGCTACCTTTTCTTTTAATTCCTCTATCCATTTACCTTTCGCCAGATATCTCTCAGTACGAATATTGTGACCTGTCTTATCAAGCATCTGTTCATCATATCTTCTGCTGTCCGGATAGGGTTGCATTCCATCTTCCGACAAAGCCGGAGCAATATCGAGCATCCATGCACCGCGCCTCAGAGATCCATTAATAGCCTGCATGCTCAGGTTCGCATCTCCGTAATTGGGAGATTGCGATACTATTTTTTCTTCCGCCGCTCCGCTCGCTGAAGCGCGGCGGGAAGGCGCGGGTCCGTCAAGCATCATAAAAGCGGTGTAGAGATAATTCGCCTTCACCATCTCCTGCAGAGGGATCGGGCCGTTCACGGGACCGAGATCGGAGTTTTCCCCGTCAGACTTCCAACCATCTTTTGTCCATCCGCGGGATGAGGTTATGTTATAGGGATAGGCTATTCCAGTATCTTTAGGGAATATGCCTTCCGGTATGCTGCGGTTTGTTAAAGGTTTAACATACGCGTCTGTCATGAAAAAAGCCATCTGCCTTGCGAACATCCGCCAGTCTACGAGATCTTTGATATCCGCGTCTTCTTTTCCGGTGTACGCGAAATACGCTTCCTGATACACCCTTCTTATACGGTCCGCGAGTTTTTCCATTGATGGTTTATCGTTCCATTTTAGTTCACCAAGCCTCTTACAACGCTTACCTTCATCAAGTACCCATCCAAGGAGATAATTACTCATAAAATGGACCGAGAGAAATTTACGCCTGTCATTTTCATGGAATCTTTGAAGGTTATCGCGCATATAGATTGAATTTGGACTTTCTAAACTAACCAATGTATCTAAGCCGCACATCTCCGCGAAATCGCCCGGTGATGAAAGGCGGTAATTAGGATATTGAACCGCGTTCTCCCACGCATGCAGCCTGCCCGCGCCGGTCCTTGTCCTCATGGGACGTATAATATCAACCATAAGCAGATATCTTCCCCTGTCTCCCCTGCCGATCTGTATGAGATTATGGAACAGCTCTATGATGTCCGGATGTATGGTGCCGTATCCTGCCAGAGTAAATAGGTCGTGGATGTTTCTCAAGGATGCCTCATCTATGGCCTCGTCCGATGCCTGGTGTAGATATGTTATATAGCCGGGATCATCTATTGTGTATGCCATCACAACGTAACGGTTGTCCTGCAATGACGCTTCAAACTTCTGGTCTGGCTTTGAGGACTGTTTTGATATTTCGTGTATATAACCCTTCAGCGCCGCGCCCAGGGCGTCTTTATTTATCCTTACAACCCTTTGTCCGCTTATAGGGCACGATAAGGGGTAATATCCTCTTATGTTCGCGCCGGAGTCTTTTAAGGCATTCATGTAATCGAAGAATTCGCTTTCTAAAATAAGCTTGCCGGGATCTTCGTCTTCTCTGTGGATTGCGCCGTTCGGCAGGAGTATCTCCTGATGCTTCAGTAACTTCAGCGCTATAAACCCGCCGCCTTTCTTCTCGTATATAACGGTCCTGCCCATAATGGCGTAGAATTCGCATTTCTTGATCAATTCGTTTATATCCGGAAATGCCGCTTCTTTTAAGGCGGATACCTTAGTTGGCTTAAACTCCGGAGGCGCTAAGGGAGGGTTATTAAGATTAAGCGCGGGGGAACTCAGCACCATTTCTTCCGCTATAAGAGAGGCATTCGTGGGGCTGTTGCCTCCATCCATAAAGCCTATGTTAAACAACCTTATGGCATCCCTGATCTTATCCGGAGCTACTGTAAATCCGGTCTTTCTTGACATAACGATGAGCCTTCCTAGCGCAGAGCTAAAAGCGGCGTGGTTTTCCTCGCCTGAACCATCAATACGATCGGTAAGATAATCCAAGATAGCTTCTGTCAATATGGCCGCGGCCCTGTCAGGAGAAATATTATCCCTTATAAGGCCCGACAGTTTATCAAAGAAGAATTCAGATATAGAATCTTCCGAAGAAAATCTTGATAACTCAAGCAGGCCGTCATCAAGGTAGTCTATTATACGATATGCCGCATCTGTCTTTTTGTTTAATAGGCTAAGAAGCCGCATATAGTAATAGAAGAATCTTGGCTCCAACGGCTCATCGTATATTCTCTGGAATCCTTTGTTAAAATCTTTATAATAGATCCTTGCTATATCTTCCCTTGAGATCAGCCCTGAATCTATGAGGGATTTGATCGCGGAGGCGCTTTGTAAACGCATATAGCCATCCGAATCGCTCAGGCCGGAGACGAGTTTATCTAAAAGCGGTTTTACGTCTATATCTTCCCTTGAGATCAGCCCTGAATCTATGAGGGATTTGATCGCCAAGGCGCTTCCTGAGCGCATATGGCCATAAGGATCGCTCAGGCCGGAGACGAGTTTATCTAAATGCTTTATAAAATTTATTTTGGATACCATGAGCTCTTGCGGCATATTGCTCACCCAATCTCTAAACTCCGCCGCTGCGCTTCCGCCTTCGCCGGTGAACGTGTCTTGTCCGGATGGGCTTCGGCGGACAGGCGCTGAGGCGCGCGTACCTGTTTGTGCGTGTGAAGTTACACCACCGGTTGGCGAGGTCAGAGCCACTTTTACTGCGCCGGCCTGCGATGGAAGAGAGAACGCGAAGGATGTGGAGCTAAAATCTGTTATTATCGCGCCAACATTTGCCAGATATGGGGTAGCTTCAGCACCCGATTTCATCACTGACGTAACAGCATCCGCCCCTTCGCCTCTAGAGAATATAACTACTTTATCCTCTTCCTGCCCTTCGTCTTTCGGCGAACCTTTCACGGAGATTTTTACTACAAACTCCTTCCCCTCCATCAATGCCGCAACTATCATGACAGCAAGCTTAAACTGTGCCATGTTAAACTTACCCTCTACCATAGGACCGAGCCTTGACAGTATCTCGACTACCTGTAAATTCAAAACCGCAGGGATGGCAGTGTCGATGACGTTCTCGAGGGCTGTCCTCTGGCCGGCAAGACGTTTCATGTACGGGCTCTTGTAGCCGGGAGGGTTCGTGAACTTGGGCATTATCGATACGTAGGAGACCTTCTCTTTATTGAATAGCTCGCGCAGGTTCTGGGTATGGAAACCTCCGGTTATTATGATGGAGCTCGGCCTGCCGTGGTCGGTGAATTTGATATTCTTTATGAAAGCCTTGTCCCTTTCGAGCGAACATTCGTAAAATCCCTCCATCTTCTCGCGGTATACATCCAACATACCTATATTGCTATCGAGCGTGGAACGTATCTTATAAAGCGGCGCCCTGGCATCTATAAATTTTACGTAATTTGAGACGGCGAATGAAGAGGCGCGCTCTTTATAGTATGTATAATCTTCGCGGGTCAGCGAGATGTTGAAGAAGTTCTTCTCGATCGCCAGGTTCTTGGAGAGGATCCCGAGCTCCCTTTGCGTATCGTTCTCATACAAAGTATCTTTTATCTTATCCTCGAGCGATTCCATCTCCTGCATTATCTTCGTCCTGTCGATGGCGCTGTATAGTGAAATGTATATTATGTATTTCTGCAGTTCCGAATAACCGTTCAGGTCCAGTTTTATCGATTTGGTTTTTTTTACTAAATATGCGTAGAAATCGGCTTGAGATATCCTCTCTATTTTCAGCTCTCCCACCTTCGTTATCAGCTCCTTGAGCTCGTTTTTGGAAAGGACCTTTTTAAGCTTATCGACGACCTCGTCCTTTTCGTTATTCGCCTTCTTAAAATTTATCTTATCCTCCTGATCGAGCGTTTGACTTAAAAGATAGATATTCGAATATGATTTTACATCTATGAGCCGCTTGCCGGCTGCCATGAGAAGATAGGTGATGTACTCTTTAAAGCCTATTTTGTCGTCTTTATATCTTGTATAGTAACTGTCCAATTCCGAGAGATCTTCCGGATATATGTGCCTTTTTAAATTGTCGAGCATGTAACCGATCGATTTCAGATATCTGTCGATCTCATCTTTGTGGGAGAGCGAATCCCTGTATATCTTAAGATCTTTTATGTAAAGGTCCGCGTCCTCCACCCCCCACAGTTTCACCTTCTCGGGATTATTAACGGCGTAATATTCCGCCGCGCTCACAACGCCCTCCCTCACGAAAAAGTCGGCGGTCTTTTTCCGTATACCCTTTTCGGGTATGTCGGTAAAGGGCGACAGGTCATAACTTTCGGCTCCGCCTTCGCAATTCACAGCCGATACGCCATATTCCGTTGTGACATAATCCAATATTCCGGAGATGGCCGTCTGCGCGGCGTAGTTACAGTGGGCGTCCTGGATATGTATCACGGTCTTATCGGATCCCGGGACCTCGTTCGATTCCTGGATAGTCCCCAGTTCGCGCGGAAGCGTAAAAGTGGACGCGCTCAAATCTTTAAGAGGTGATGGGCTGCCCGCGCTGTCAAGGCCGACGCTAGTAAGCCCTGAAGACGATCTGGCAGCCCAAACTTCACCTATCAACATGTCACCTCCTATTGAGTTTAATAAGAATACTAAGGCGAGTAATGAAATAAAAAATGGCCGCAACGTAAGCCTGATTCGCCTTACATTTTGCGACCATGCAAACACAGAAATTGGCGTATTAGATCTAGCGTCAAACATATCTAACACATCCTTCTCTTTTTTTTAAACTACATCACTTTATATCCTTCGACAAAAGCTCAGGATAAAAACCCTGAACCAGTCAAAGGGTTTTTAAAATTATTTACAAAGTGGTTAAAAAAAATACACCTCTTCCTTCTACACCATATAGTATACCACATGATTAACATGAATGGAAGCTTGCTTTTTTATATGCTAACAACGATCCCACCGCGTCGGTGGGATTAATGCTTTAGCTAGCTTTGGGATTTTTCGAGGGTGGTGATTATGGAGAGGGCTTCTTTTTTACTCTTCGCTTTCTTGAATAGGCCTACCATGAAGCGGTCTTTGATGAGATGGGAGATCTTCGCGAGGATCTTTAAGTGGGCGCCTATATCCTCTTTCGGAGAGATGAGCATGAAGAAGAGATGTGTCTTTTCGCCGTCAAGTGAGTTAAAATCCACACCGGCGGCCGACCTGCCGAATGCCAGCACGGTCTGCTTTATATTATCGATCTTGGCGTGAGGCACGGCAACGCCGTTACCTATGGCCGTGGACCCCAGGTTTTCGCGTCCCATGATCGCAGTGACAAGAGCTTTTTTGTTCCTTGCTTTGCCGGATGCTACTATTATGTCTACTAATTCGTCGATTATTTCCGATTTATCTTTGCCCTCGAGCTCAAGCTCTATAACATTTTCTTTTAAAAGGCTCGAGAGCTTTATAGACGCCGCATCTACCTCGATCATATACTTTACTCCACAGGTATGATTATCTTCGTGCCTGCTTTTAGTTTCTTCGGGTTCTTTATTCTATCCTTGTTTAATTCATATAAATATTTCCAACGGTGGCCGCTACCCATCTGGCTCTCGGCTATCTTCCACAGAGAATCATTCTGTCTTATGACATATTCTTTTGTAGAAACTTTGGTCTCGGACTCGACGGTCTCCTGCTTCTCTTCGACATATTTGCCCTCTTCAACCGCCGTAGCGCCCTCGGGAATATCGCCGGCGTAAGGTATATTGATCTCCTCTACCTCGGCTACCATAAACTGCGCGTTCCTGTCCTTGGCCATGCCTAAAAGATCTTTAACATACGCGATGGCATCGAGCTTACCGCGGCTTACGATCTTTATGCGGCTCTCAGGTATGCCTCTGTCCACTATAAATTTCTTTACGCTATCTCCGCGGCGAAGTCCGAGCTTCTCATTGTACTTTTCGGAACCGCGTATATCGCAATTTCCCGTGATCAGTATGTCGGTTTCGGGATTCTTTTCCAATAACGCCACTCCCTGTTCGAGCACGGCAACGGCGTCCTCGCGGATGTCGGATTTATCGAAATCAAAATATACCTTTACGTTCTTATGTATCTTCTTGACTAAGAGCGACGCTCTGAGCTCATCTTTCTTCGGCTCCGGCAGGCCTTCTTTGTAGTCGTAGATGATCTTGTATACGTAGATATATCCTCTGTTGCCCCAGAGCCCGCTCGTCGCGCCTTTTTCTTTAGGCCACCACCAGTAGCCGCCTCGCTCATCCTTCACCGGATTAGGCTTGGCATCCGTCGGCCACCAATGGAATTTTTTCTGCAGCTCTTCCATCTCGGCCTTATGTTTTCCTTCGAGTTCCGCAGCATAGCAATAGCCGATCGAAACTGTTACAAACAGACATATTAAGATGACGGATATGAATCTCTTCATGGCGATTCTCCTCTTGTTTTAATCAGCGGGTATATTCTACTCCAAAGAATGTAAAACCGCAACATATAAGTTTTAAGATTGCTTCGTCCTGCTTCGCTTCGCTCGCAGTCCTCGCAATGACGAAGTCTTTTTCTACCCTTCGCGCAGCTGTTTTTCCGCGTCCACGACATCGCGGTTTATCAGACGTATGGTATTCCTGATCCTGTCCTTTAAGAGATATGAGGATGCCTCAGACTCCGCCATCTCACGAAGTATCTGTATCGACATGCGGAAATACCGCACCACTTCTCCCTCATCCGTGTCGGTGAAACGCAGGATCTTGGAGAACTCCTCTCCACGCATCCACATATCTATAGCCTTTGCCATATGAAAATGCGGAGCTTTGGAAAAGGGATAGATATTATACTTTATCTCTTTGCGCCGGATATTCTCGTGAATGGCGCGGCACATCTTTTCCAATTGCACGCCTTCTTTAGGAACTACGACCCCGCTTTGATTTTTTCTTGGCTCAAACACAACTCCGGCCGCCAGCATGCCTATGCCGAGCTCATCGAGCTGTTCGAATATATTTTCCTGAAAAAACTCACCCAACAAAAGTTCGTAGCCGTAGACGGCCTTGGCGAACTTTCCCTTCGACGTGAGGATGCCGTTCTCTATGTGGCCAAGCTCTTTCAATAGCTTCAGCTTCGATTCCATGAGGCGCAGCGCTTCACGCTGATGATGAGGTTTACTCTGGTAATAGTGCAGAGAAAGAGGATACATGTTGTACAGGTTATCCTTGTGCTTTTCATAGAGATTCAGTATGGTGGCATATGATGTATTGAGCTGGCTCCTGACCTCTTCCGGTTTTCCGTAAATGATGCGGCGCACTTCGTTGAATTCGATCCGTCTGGGATTTACGCGGCAGTAGACGAACCCTTCGGTATCTATGCCGCGTCTCCCGGCCCGTCCGGCCATCTGGTAAAAATCCCGCGTCTTAAGATTTCTGATGAAGCTGCCGTAGAACTTCCTCAAATCATCGAATACTACGGAACGGCTCGGCATGTTTATGCCGAGAGCGAATGTCTCCGTGGTGAAAATGACTTTCAATAGCCTGCTCGTAAAGAGTCTCTCGACCACCTCTTTAAGCGTGGGGAGCATTCCGGCATGATGATAAGCTATGCCCCTTGTTATCAGCTGCCTCAGAGAGTTTGCAGTCTTTTCGCGCAATAGATCGTAGTGTTCACACAGGGAGTCATACATATCCATTATTTTTATCTGATCTTCCTTGGTAAGAAAGTTGTAACTGAATAGCTCGAAGGCAAGTTCTTCGGCGCGCCGTCTGCCGAAAACGAAATATATGCACGGTAGATTGTTCCTGTCTTTTATGTAGTGTATGATCGTGCTTAAGACGTTCGGCCTCTTCACGCGCATCTTCCTGAGAAGCTCTATCTTATCGACCACCTGATTATGGCACTGGTAAAAGAAGTGTAGAGGTACGGGCCTGGTCTCCTCGATGACGACCTTAACATCCTTCTTATGGATGGACTCTATCCAGGACGCAAACTGCCTTATATTAGGTATTGTAGCGGATAGGCCGAGTATCTTCATGTGTTTGGGCAGGAATATCAGAGACTCCTCCCAGACGGTCCCGCGCTCAGGGTTATCTATATAGTGTATCTCGTCGAATATTATCCATTGATACTGCGCGAGGCTCTCCGGGTCGTCGAGGATCTTGTTGCGGAATATCTCGGTGGTCATTATCAGGACGGGGGCGTTGGCGTTCAGTGAGACGTCGCCGGTGAGGATACCTATGTCATCCTTAAAGTTCACCTGAAAGTCCCGGAACTTCTGGTTCGAGAGCGCTTTTAAAGGCGCCGTATATATCACGCCTATCTTCTCGTCGAGGCACTTGCTGATGACGTGCTCGGCGATGGCCGTCTTGCCGGCGCCGGTGGGGGCGGAGACGATAACAGAGTGGCCGTTATTTATGTGATCGATCGCCTCTTTCTGAAAACGGTCATATATCATATCGAAGTTCATTATATTCCAAACTAATTGATTTATCCAATGAAAAGAGTAGAATAACTGGTATGAAAATAAAGGTTTCTGTGAAAGCCGGGCGGAAAGAGACGCGAATAGAGAGATTATCCGACACCAGCTTCTCGGTATGGGTCAAAGAGAAGCCTCAAGAAGGAAAAGCGAACTACGCCGTCCGCGAAGCGCTGGCGGACCATTTCAGTATCCCCAAATCCCGCGTCATCCTGATCAGCGGAGAAAAGTCCAAGAGCAAAATATTCGAAATTCTGTAGCAAACACAGGCAGGCCGGAACCTTGCGGGGCGTTGCCTCAGCGGACATAAATTTGGATTGGGCAACATTGCTGTCCAAATTAGCCCGTTTGTCATTCCCGCCCCCGCTTTCGCGGGGGTAAACTCCAGCGGGAATCCAGACGAGAATTGTTTATGGATGCCCGCTTTCGCGGGCATGACATGATTTGGTATCTCAAAATAATCTTCTCGACGAGTATACAACCTTAATTTAGACACGAGTGATGCCTAATGCCAATCTACATCAGCGTCAGGCTGGGACACCGGGTGTTCCGCCTGCAATGAGAGCGAAAAATTACCAATGCGCTGTGGCTGAAAAAAATTCTCGGGGTGACGCGAGGCCCAACCCGAGAAGCGCACAAGCAAGCATGGGATGGGGGTGCCTGCCGCTAGGATTGCATGCGGGATTATACTATAGCTATGCAAGGAGTCAGACTGGCAGGCAATCCTGGCGGGCATACAGATACCCGATTCTATTACGTGTCAATTGTAAACCCCATGCTTGCGCGGAGCATCACAGGGTGGCTGAGCGGCAGGACCCCGAGAATTTTATACAGTGGATTTTTTGGACGCGATGTAGTCTTTGAGGATCTGATTGTGGTCGAAGGCGAAGGGGATCTTGTCGATGTCAGTTAGCTTGATGATTTTTAAATTGGCCGCGTCGTCGCCCGCTTTCGGCGTGCCTATGCCATTCGCTGTGAATACGACGCCTATCGTGTGGAAGCGCGGGTCGCGGCCCGGCTTGGAGTACGCGTGAAACTGCTTGAGATCCGATAGCTCGAGGTTCGTCTCTTCCTTCATCTCCCGCCTCACGGCGTCCTCGAGGCTTTCGTTGTAATCCACAAATCCTCCGGGCAGAGCCCATCCGAACGGCGGATTGGAACGCTCTATTATCACTATGCCGCCGTTTATCTCTATTATAGCGTCGGCTGCCACGAACGGCCCCTGTCCTTGCTTGGTCAGCATGTAATCTGTATCTCCCGCGGCCTCCAGCTTCTTTAATATATCTTCCGGTATTCTTTTTGGTTTAAGCGTCTTGTCCATCCCTCGACAAGAGCTCGGGATGGATGCTGAGCCTGCCGAAGCATCCACAAATACCAAAACGGTCTTGGCGCTCGCCGCGAGAATTCCGGAATCCTTCACTATATCGTACTCGAAATTGACCCTCGTCAACGACGCGTCCGTGACGCGCGTCTTCACCTCCAGGGTGTCTCCGTAAAAGGAAGGCGACTTGTAGTCTATCTCCTGCCGCGCCACGACAAAACCTATACCGTTCTTTAACATATCCTTTACGACAAGGCCGCGCGATTCAAAATATTCGCTCCTCGCCTCTTCCAGATACTTAAGATAATTCGCGTAATAGACGACTCCGCCGCAATCCGTATCGTAATAATAGATCTTTTTCTTCATTATTTTATCTTCTCCTCTTTATATGATTATACCTTATTCGATTTGAGAATAGCAATAACCTCTGCGTGTCTCGTGTGCGGGAACATGTCCACAGGGATCAGCTTTTCTATGTCGTAGGCCTCCGTAAGGACTTTCAGGTCCTCTGCCAGGTTTTTTGGGCTGCAAGATACGTATATAATGTTTTTTACGCCGCTATCGCGGACGGCCGGTCTCGTCTTCTTACTGAGTCCCGCGCGCGGCGGATCGAGTATGATCGTGGAGAATCTTTTGATCCCGCCCGAAGCGGCCAATTCCGGAATATAAAGTTCCGCGTCCCGGCACACAAAATTCACATTATTTATATTGTTCAATTTCGCGTTAATAGAGGCGTCCTCGATGCTGCAGCCCGATATGTCCACGCCGGTCATATCGCTGAATATATCCGCCACCTGTAGTGTTATGCCGCCCAGACCACAGCACACATCAAGCGCGCTTCCACTCATTCCTTTCGCTTCCTCTTTTATGGCCGCGTAAAGAGAGCCGCAAGCCAGGGAGTTGGTCTGAAAGAAGGACTCCGGGCCTATTGAATAATCTATGCCGTTTATCCTCTCTCTTATACGCTCATCTCCATATATAAGTTTTATATCCCCGGCCGCCGCGACATCGGAGAGAGAGTCGTTTACGCATAAATATATGGATCTGATTTTTTTGAACTTGCGAAATTCATTTACGAGGGCAGATATATCCATCAGGCCCGATCTGACGACGACTATAGCCATCAGATCATCATAATATTTTGAATGCCTCAATGCCAGATATTTTAAAAATCCGGTACCCTTCGAATTATGATACGGCTCTATATTATTAGCCGTGATCCAATCGGAGAAGATACCGAATATGCGCGGGAGGTCTTTATTGAATATCCTGCATTCGTCAAGGCCGACCACGCGATAGAACCTATTCTTCTGCCTCAATCCTACGACTTTAATACCATCCCATACGCCTACGGCGTACTCCATCTTATTCCTGTAGTGACAGATCTCGGGGGAAGGGATGATGCTCATGATCTCTTTGATCTTAAATCGGGAGAAGAGCTCTGTGATGCGGGCTTCTTTATTCTTTAATTGCTCGGCGTAAGGCAGGTCCTGCGAATCACATCCTCCGCAAAGTCCGAAATGTTTACACAGGCCCGCTATTTGGTATGGCGTAATTTCGCAAGGCGTCATTCTCTGGATATTTTGATGACCTTATACTTTAATGTCCCGGCCGGAATCTTTATATTGACTATGTCTTTCTCTTTGTGCCCCAATAGCGCCTCACCGACGGGCGAAGTGACGGAGATCTTACCGGCCGCATAGTCGGCCTCCTCTTCCGCAACGAGCGAGTACTCCAATTCTTCTTGGGAGTTCAGGTCTTTAAGTTTCACTTTGGCGCCTATCAAGATCTCGTCCTTGGACATCTCGCTCTCGTCTATAAGTTTCGCGCGGGAGAGCTTGTCTTCCAGCTCGGCTATCTTCTTCTCGTTCAATCCTTGAGCCTCTTTGGCGTATGTATATTCGGCGTTCTCGCTTAAGTCCCCGTGAGCGCGCGCCTCTCCTATGGCTTTGGAGATCTCTCTGCGTTTTATGGTCTTCAGCTGCTCCAGCTCTTTTCTCAGTTTCTCGTAACCTTCATTGGACAGATAAACATTTCCCGAATCCATTTTTGAACCCCCATTTTACTGTCATTCCCGCCCCGTGCATGGATTCCCGCTGGAGTTTACCCCCGCGAAAGCGGGGGCGGGAATGACACGGGGCGGGTATGACAATGACTAAGTCATATCCTCGAGCGGCAAAAGGAACGCCTTTAAGCCTTCTTTGCCCAGGGTCTTACGCAACTCTTTTATACAGGACAATAACTCCTTCGCCTCTCTATCCTCACATGCGACATATAGGACACTGTTTTTGCCCGGCCATATGTCATTGCCCAGATGCGTCCCCGACGTCAGGCCGCTGCCATATGTATCCGTTATCTTTGTATAATTTTTTAGACCGCATCCTGCAATAGAATCCATGACTTCGGATTCGACGGCCTCATTATATGATATCATAATCATCTTCACTGGGACTGCTCCTTGATAGTAGATTCCCGCTGGAGTTTACCCCCGCGAAAGCGGGGGCGGGAATGACATATCGGATTTTTTCACTCTGGCCTCGACTATCGCATACAGCGTAGGAACGAATATCATTGTGATAAGAGTGGAGAGCGTAAGTCCGCTTATCATAGTTATGCCGAGCGGCTTCCATGTCTCCGAACCTTCACCGCGCGAAAGCGCCATGGGCAGCAACCCCGCCAGGGTAGTGATAGTCGTCATAAGAACGGGCCTCAATCTATCCTTACCGCCTTGAGTTACAGCCTCTATCATTGAATATCCTCTCTGGCGCAATATCGCTATGTAACTTATCAGGACTATAGCGTTATTCACGACTATACCCATCAGCATCACCATGCCTAAAAATGTTATGACGCTGAGCGTCGTGCGGGTAATCAAAAATCCGAGCAATACTCCGGTGAAAGTGAACGGCACGGAGAACATGATTATCAATGGATCCATAAGCGACTCAAATTGCGCCGCCATGACCATGTAGACAAGTATGATGCCCAATACCAAAAGAAGGGTCAGGTCCATGAACGCCTTGCCCTGCTCCTCAGCTTCGCCGCCAAAATTGACCATGGTATCGGACGGCAACGTAAGCTTCTTCAAACCGGCCCTGATATCCTCTATCACCTTACCGGGCGATCGCTTGTAAACGTTGCTCTCGACCTTTACGACTCTTTCTCTGTTCATGCGTTCAATGCGGATGGGTCCTTTTATCTCATAAACCTTCGCGACATTCACGAGCTTTATCTGTTTTCCGGTGAGAGGCGACACTATAGAAAGGCTCTCTATATCTTCTATCTTGGTCCTGGAAGATTCCTGAAGCCTCACATATATGTCATACGTCTTGCCCTTCTCCCTGTATTTGGTGGCGGTGGCGCCTTCTATAAAAGTTTTGACGCTCGAAGCTATCGTATTCATTGTAAGCCCGAGCGACGTGGCCTTCTCCCTGTCAACCTCTATCTTAAGTTCGGGCAGACTTATATCCCTGGAGATGCTGGCATCGACGACGCCCGGAACAATCTCCATCATCGTCTTCAATTTCTCGGCAAAAGCATTGGTATCCGCAAAAGAATGGCCTATTATTTCGACCTGGATGGCTTTTCCGCCCATACCGGTTATCATCCTCCCTATCGGGTTGCCGGTCGAGACATCAGCCTTTAGTACGCCGGGGATCTTTCTTATCTCTTTTCTGAGGGCCTGGCCGACTTCTGCCACAGAGCGCTTTCTCTCATTCTTAGGGATCAACTTTGCGCCCGCGCTTACAACATGCGTTCCCGAGGCGCCGCCGAATATGCGGCCCAATCCGCGCGAAGACTCACCGCTTCTTACATACATAACTTTTGATTCGGGAGCCGTCCTCTCGAAGATGTCCTCCACCTTTTTGGCTACTTTATCTGTTTCCTCCACCCTTGTTCCCACCGGCAACTCTATCGTAATACGTATATCTCCGGAATCCTCCTCGGGAATAAACTCATTACCTATAAAACGCATCGAGAATAAACTCAATATAAATACTGATAGAAAACCAAGTATTATTATTCTTTTGTGTTTCAGGCTCCAGGCGAGGGCCTGTGCATACCAATCCTCCCATGACCTGAACCAACCTTCTGATATGTCGTAGAACTTGTTTATGAGATTGCTTCGTCGGTGCTCCGCACCTCCTCGCAATGACAGTTCAGCTGATATGCTCTTGTCTCTGACACGCAGCCATCTGGCACAGAGCATGGGAGTGAAGGTCGCCGCCGTGAAGAGCGATGCGAGCAGCGTAACCGTTACTATCATGGCGAGCTCACCGAACATGATACCGACCACGCCCGTAACAAATAACATTGGTAAAAATACGACCATCGTGGTAAGCGTAGATGCACTTATCGAAAGGAACATCTCCTGAGTTCCGAAGATCGCCGCCTCACGAGGCCTCTGCCCCCTTTCCAGATGCCTGTAAATATTATCCACCACCACTATAGCGTTATCCACTACCATGCCGCAAGCTATAGCCAGCGACGAAAGACCCATTATATTTATCGTCTTTCCCGCCATAAACAGGTATATGAAAGCTATCAAAAGCGAGAATGGTATCGTCAGCGCTATGATGAGGCTTCCGTAGAATTGCCTTAAGAAGAACCAGACGACTAATATGACCAATATTATGCCGATCCATAAGGATGTCTTAAGCGAATCGAGAGCGTTTATGATATCTTTGGACGTATCGAAGATCGTGTATATCTTTATGTCTGAAGGAAGAGTCCTCTGGATTTCCGCCAATCTCTTCTTTACATTCCGGGCAACCTCGACGGTATTAGTCCCGGACTGTTTCTGGATCATCATCATCATGGCGGGATTCCTGTTCATCCTTATCATGGTCGTTATCTCTCTGAAACTATCTTCGACGCGGGCCACATCCTTTAAATACACGAACTTATTATCGCGTTTTCCCAGTATCACGAGATTCATCTCTTCAGGTTCCGTGAATTCACCCGGAAGCCTCAACATATAATCTGTGAGCCCGCTCTTTATGCTGCCTAAAGGCTGAGTTATATTCTCCTGCTTCAGCGTATTCTGTATATCAATGATCGAAAAACCGTAGCCCTCGAGACGCTCTCTGTCTATCCAGACATTTATCTGGCGCTCCATACCGCCTATAAGCTGAACGGTGCCGACTCCGGCAAGCTGCTTCAGCGCATCCCCAACCCTCTTATCTATGATGTCATAAAGCTCAGGATAACTCTGGTCAGCGGTTATCCCCATATACATTATCGGAATGTTGGCCGTATTGAATTTAAATATGAATGGATTATCCATCTCATCGGGTATATCCGGCAGATAACGCTTCGTCAGCTCTATACGGTCACGGATATCGTTCGAGGCTTCGTCCAGATTGGTCCCCCATTTAAATTTGAGGCTTACTACGGACGAACTCTCGGATGAACGCGATGTGATCTTTTCCACGCCCGGAGTAGTGGCAAGCTGGTTTTCTAGGGGCTCGGTCACCTTCACTTCAACATCGTCTGGGCTTGCGCCGGGATAGGAAGAGACGACCGTTATCGAAGGCGGCTCTATTTCGGGCATCATGTCGACGCCGAGCTTTGAAATGCCGTAGAAAGCGATGATGATTATGGAAGAAAATATCATCAGGTTGGTTACGGGCTTCTTTACGCCAAATTCAGGAAACTTCATGTAATCACTCTTCCGGTTCTACAAGGCACCCGTCGCGCAGCCGCTGCTGCCCCACTATGACGACTTTATCGCCTGTCTTTAATCCGCTTTCAACTCCGTAGTAAGGGCCCTGACGTATCCCCAATATCACATTCTTCAGGAACGCCCTCTTGCCGTCCACTATGTATACGTACGTATTAGCGCCTCTTCCTATTATAGCCTCTTTCAGTATGACGGGCCGATTTTTCTGCTCCTCAATGACCAATTTTACTTTAGCGAACATGCCGGACTGAAGCCTGTGATCGGCGTTCTCTATCTTTATCTCTATGGGCGCGGCGCGCGTCTGAAGGTCCACTATGGGGCTGATCATGGTGACTTTTCCTAAGAATTTCTCACCGGGATAAGCGTCCACCGTAATGTCGGCGTCCTGAGCCAGTGAGATATTCGGCAGATATTTTTCCGGGATGTCGAGATGTATCTCCGCCCTGTCTAAATTGGCCACCAACGCCACCGGAGTAGCGGTATTCACGCTCGAACCTATATCAACATACACTCTTCCGACTACACCTACCAACGGGCTCTCGACGGGAGCCTTCTCGAACTTCAAACCTACCTCGTCCCTGTCGATATACGCTATAACATCCCCTTTCGATACGAAATCTCCCTCTCTCTTTACCTTCTCAATTATCTTTCCGCTCACCTTGGGATAGACCTGAGCCTCGTCTTCTCCCTGGATATTGCCTACGTACTCGAGGGCCTTATCGAGATCTTGCGCTTTGATCTTCATGACCTTTACGGGGATCGGCTCTTCTTTGTATTTGCCCTTTTCTTTATTCTCCCCGCAGCCTGTGACGAAAGCTGCTGTTAGAAATACTGCTAATAAATAAGTGTATGCTCTTTTCATTTTAAATCAACTCTCCTCCAAGGTTATATTGTCGTCAAAAAGCATTGTGCCCTGCGCCCTCGATAATTCTATCAGAGAAACGTTATAATCTATAATACTTTTTACATAGCTCACTTCGGCTCGCGCCAGCCTCTCCTGGTATATTACGATATCGAGAGTTGATACGAGGCCCGCCTTAAAACGCAGCTCCTGGGCGGTGTAATTCTTGTCTTCGGACTCTTTGCTTATCGAACTTGCTTCAAGCTTTCTGTAGTTTATATCTATGTTCCTCGCGACGTTCCTGACATCGAGTATTATCTTCTGCTCCAGCCTCTGAAAGGCCAGAAGAGCCTGTTCTTTCTCGGACTTCGATCTTTCATATTTTCCTCTGTTCTCATCCCCTATCAAAGGCACGTCGACGTTGAAGCCTACGGTCCAGTTATTATATTTGCCTCCTCCTACATTCGCGAGATCTTTGGCATATATGGCGTCCAGGCCGTTCAAACCAAAACTCGCCAGTAAATTGATCGTCGGAAGCATGCCGTTGGCGGTGACCACTATGGCGATATCCCTGTTGCGGAGGTCTATCTTGGCGGCCTCGTAATCGGGCCTGTAGATAAAGGCGGTCTTTATGGCTCCGGGCAGGTCCACGTCTCTCTTCTCGTACTCGAGTCCTTCTAAAAGCACTATGCGAGCATTCCAGAGGGCGGGGTCATCGACTAAGTTCGTGATCAGCTTGAGGCTGTCTTCGGCAAGCTTCATTATGGCTTCCGCTTCATAAAGCGCCTGCCGAATGCGCGCGACTTCGGCTTCCGACTCGGTGATATCTATGTCGCTCGCCAGCCCCTTGGCGTACTTTTCCTTGTTTATCCTGTGCAGGTCCTCTACCCTCATTAGCGATTTTTGCGCCACTATATACTGCTCGCGGCTGTATTGGAAATCATAATACGATTTTTTGACATTGGTCAAAACCTTTATAACCTCCGTCTTGAAATCCTGAGCCGATTTCAATTTATTATTTTTCGCTATGCGGAAATCGGCCGTGTTCACCGCTATTCCCCCGCCCTTAAGGAGAGGCTGGGTTATCGTAATCTCGGCCTCGGACTCATACGCAGGATTTGGGACGAATGTGGGCGAATTGGAGTTTGTCCTTGTATTAAAAAAATCGAGTTCCAGATCGGCGCCTGTCGTGAACTTCTGGTTATATCCGAAATCGAAGGCCTCCTCCCCCGTCTTTAATATATTGGCGCCCAAAAGGGTGGACGGATCCTGCTCCACCGAATCACTCAAAGAGCCGTCGAATGTAAAATGCGGCTCGAACCGCGATTTCTGTATAAGTATATTGTTATCCTCTATGTAAGGGGTTATCCTCTTGATGCTGATCTCGGAATTGCTCTTAAGCGCCATCGCGATACAGTCGACCATGGCAAGTTCGAGGGTTTCGGGGTACCGCGCGGATGCCATATAATCGTCTTTGTCAAAATAGCTTATCTCTTCGGCGCCTAGAAGGCCGCCTGATATTACCGCCGGTATCACTATTATAAATGCGATAAATCTGTTCATATTCGTTCTCTTCAATTCTTTCTGTCTTCCGTCAGAACATCGCGTATATGGAGCATTATGGCCAGATAGTTCTCGCGCTCTTCTTTGGATATCCTGCCGAATACTTCCGAGGTGACCTCTCTTCTCTGGCGTCCGATCCTTTTCACAAGATTCGAGCCTTTCCGGGTGAGCCTGATATTGATAACGCGCCTGTCTTTGGGATCGTAGACGCGCGCCGCATACCCGCAGCGCACTAATCTATCGACTATGCCGGTGGCCGCGGCTGTGGTCACATCCATAAATTTCGCCAATTCATTCATCTTCGATTCACCGTGCTTATCGAGATGACTCAAGATAAAGAATTGGGGCAGGGTGATCTCGCCTTTGAAGAGTTCGTTGGTCTGCATCTTGGCAAAGCCCTTCATTACGGTAGACATGACATCTTCTATTCTCTCTGCAAAATCGGAAAGCGTAAGATCGGGCATATTTAATCTCCTTAATAGTTAATGTAGTTAACTATTAACCTCATTAAATATATCATCAGAAATGGAAGATGTCAAGGGTGGACATGGGGATTGCTGAAAAACTGTCATTGCGAGCAATGACGAGTGATAATAATTACTCGGATTTTTCTTTCTTTATTACATCGAGGAAGATGTCTACTATGTGGGGGTCGAATTGGGTGCCGGAGGCCTCTTTTATGATCTTAAGGGCCTTCAATTTTGAAAAGGCTTTGCGGTAGGGGCGCTTGGATACAAGGGCCTGATAGACATCCGCTATGGCCACTATCCGGGCGCCGAGGGGTATATCCTCGCCCTTAAGCTTGGTCGGGTATCCTTTGCCATCCCACCTTTCATGATGGTACAGTATGAAAGGTATAATGGCGTTAAGCACATGTATGGGCCTTAATATATCCGCCGCTATCTTCGGATGCTTCCTTATATCTTCGATCTCTTTATCCGTGAGCTTGGCCTTTTTGTTCAATATGGATTCGCTTATGCCTATCTTACCGAGGTCGTGAAGCATCGCGGCCTGGCGCACCATCTCTATTTCGGATGGCGACAGGTCAAGGGCTTTCGCTATACCGGTAGCATATTTAACGGTCCTCTCAACATGCTCTCCGGTGTAATGGTCCTTGACCTCTATCGTCTTCGCAAAAGCCAATACCGACTCCGTGAGGCTTTCATTGGCCTCTTTGTGAAGCTTATCCAGCCTGTGCCGTAATATGCCGATATTCGGGCTCTTGTCGCGCTGTTGGGCGCTCTTGCTCCTTGAGCCCTTATCCATCGACGAATATACCCTGCTGCCTCCATCCTCCTTGGCTTTGACAAGAATAGTCTCGGATAATTTTACGAGATCCATCGCATACGTTACCTTATCTTCCGGATAGGAGATCGCGGCGAGGCTTACCTTTAATTTGACGGATGTCTCTGTATTACCGAAGCTGTGCAGGTTGACTGCCTCAAGTATTCTCTGCGCCAGCATCAGCGCATGGGCCCGGTCGGTTCCGGGAGACATTATTATGAACTCCTCGCCGCCGTATCTTATGACGACATCATATTGGCGCGTCATCATCTTAAGCTGCTGGGCGAGCTGCTTCAGCACCATATCTCCGAACGGATGGCCATAAATATCATTGATCGACTTGAAGTAATCGACGTCAAGCATGATCACGGCTATAGCGCCGCCGAGTTTCCTGGAGCGGTGGAATTCGGCGTCGACTATTTCGGCAAGATACCTGTGATTGTATAATCCGGTATGCAGATCGCGTAAAGAGAGCTGGTTCAGCCTCTTATTCGAGACCAGAAGGTCCCTGTTAACTCTGCGCAGTTCATCCTCCGCGCAGGCGCGCCGCTCTTCAACCTCCACTCCGGCCGCTATAACACTGACGAGCCTCATATCGTCCTCGCTCGGCACAAAGTCTTTCTGGTAAACGGCACAGAGCGAGCCGATGACCTCGCCATTCAATTTAATGGGATACCCTATATATGTCTCGAGTTTATAACGTTTTACATTCGGATCGGTTTCGGCGTACTTGGTGTTCTGAAGGTTGCGCACTATAAAAGCCCCGCCGTCGCCCTCTTTTATAACATCATAACATATACGCCCTTCGGGCCTATTTTTGAGCTTGTAGTCCGCGGGCGCCTGCCACTGACTCATAGAACAGAGCATTCCGTCCCTGTCAAGGCAGTTATAAAGCGCGCACGTCGCGCCGAGCAGTTCGCCGAAGACGGATGTCAAATGACGGATGTTCTCATACGGTTCTTCGCCGAATTTCAGGAAGCAACTATTGATCTTCTCCAACCTCTCCTGCACGCTATGCAGTTCCACCCTGACCTTATTACGCTCAATAGCATAGCGTATCGATCTTGACACAAGTTCCGCGTTCAACTGCTCTTTTACGAGGTACTCCTGGGCGCCTTTCTGGAAAGCCGTCGCCGCCTGATTCTCGTCCGCGGAACTTGTGATCACAACTATCGGCACCAGCGGAGCGTGCGCATGGACCCTGCCGAACGTGTCGAGGCCGATGCTGTCGGGGAGAGTGAGATCGAGAAGGACTATGTCTATACCGCCTTTTGCCAGCCGTTCCAGTCCTTTTACAAGGGTATCGCGGACCTCCACGATAAAACTGGCCTTCCCGGCATCCTTCAGCATACCATGGATAAGGTCGGCGTCGAGTGAGTCATCCTCTATAAGCAGAACTTTTACGGTATTATCGCTCATATACAGTAAATATTACCACACGATCATTTTTTATACAAATCTTTATCTTTAAACGCCTCACGCTCTTCCGGAAGCCGTTACTATCTCTTTCAGCTCTTTCGTGACTTTATGCGCCAGCAATTTCTCAAGAGGAAGCGGGATCTTTATGGACCAATTATTCGCGCTCACCGTGCCGGGAAAATTTACCCTGTATTTATAAGGATCGCCCTTACAGAGGCCCGCGAGATCCAGAAGATCGAATATCAGCTCTATACAAAATATGGAATCGGACGAAGCCGTTATATCGAGCGCGGCCCGGACTATTTCAGCGTCGGACTTCTCCCTCATCGGGCCCTTCAGCTTCAAGCGTTTCCAGAGCTTCTCTTTCTCGAGATAAGAATTTTCATAGAGTTCGGTAAAATCTTTTAGCTCATCCGGCTTCTTACCGAGAATTCCTATATATTTTTCTATGGAATCGACCTCTTCTCTCCAGCGCAGCCTTCCGTGTTTCGAGCGGTCGGGACAAAAGAGCCTTTCCTTAGCGTGATCGTGATCGATCCCGCGGTCATTACACTTTCTTACGAAGAGCTCTTCATCAACGGTACCGGCCTCGTTCTCCCACCATGCGGACCAATCGGTGGTATCGTGGGTGGAGAGCATCGCTACCGACAGCTTCCTGTATTCGTCCGGATCAAGAAAATCATGTTTGACCCGCCAGTCTTTCGTCCATCTCTGAACGTCATTACCGGGAATACTCATATCCGCGAGAGCGTCACGGCATACTTTGGGTATCACACCCAGATCCTCGGCGCATAAGGATAATGACGTGCTATCTTGCAGGGCCGATAACAGGTCCCTGCCGCGGGAGCCCCACACATTTTCATCGCCGGGATCGAAGAAACCGTTCAGGCCCTGGTTCCGGGCGGGCTCACCATACGGTATGCTCCATATCCTAAAGAGCCCCACCACATGGTCTATCCTCAACATATCATAAAAATTTTCCGCGAACTTCAGCTTCTCCTTGATGTATGTGAAATTATCCGCTCCTATACGGTCCCAGTTGTAAGTCGGCATGCCCCAGCGCTGGCCCTTGGCACAGTACATATCAGGGGGTGCCCCCGCGGCAAACTCCAGCTTGAAAAATTCCGGGTGCGCCCATACATCCGCGCTGTCGCGGGAGACGAGTATGGGCAGGTCGCCTTTGATCAAAATTTTTTTCGATCCGGCGTAATTCTTCGCATCTTCGAATTGCTTGAACAATATCCACTGGATCCATTTATAAAAGGAGATTTCATCTTCATGCTCTTTTTCAAACTGCTCCAGCAGGCAGCTGTCGCGGTTCCTGTATCCGTCACCCCATTCATACCAGGGAGCGTGATTATGATAACCTTTAAGAGCCTTGAACAGGCTATAGTCGTCTATCCAATAATGGTTCTCTTCTACGAATAGGGCAAACTCTTTATTTGAGGCAAGAGACTTTTCTTTACTGTACAAGCTTTTTAGTAACCGCATCTTTTCATCTTTAATATTATAATCGACATGCAAAGGTGATCCTTGCGACGGGTTAAGCAAACCTGGCGAGGAAAGTTTTAGGCGCGCGTACACCGGTTCGAGAGCAAAGGAGCTGATGGAATCGTACGGACAGAACGTGGGGCCGATCTCGTTCATCGGCAGGAGCTGGATTATGGAATAACCGCACTTCGAGCACCAGTCGACCAATAGCTTCAGGTCTTCGAAGTCTCCTACCTTGAGGCTATTCTTAGAGTATATTGAAAACAGGGGCGCAAGTATTCCGGCTCTTCTTCTGAGCGTTTTTGCCATAGATTTATTATACCATATTGTATTGGTTTATAGAAATGCGCCCGAGACCGTATCACAAAAGAGGACGCCTTTGCGGGTAAGGCGCACTCCTTCGGCCGCGGAGCAGGGAGAACTCTGTTCGATCAAACCGTCCGCGATAAGCTTAGGGAGCGCTTCTCTCTCCAGATCCGGCAGCTCAAAAAGAGTCTTCTTCCTGAACCAATCGAAATCTATTCCCTCCATGGTCCGTATCTTGACCGCGGCCGTCTCTTTAGCCCTCTCTTCGGGCGATAACTTTTCACTCGATCCGAATAAGCTTTCGCCTGACCTGACTTTTTCAACATACTCCGGAACGTCCCGAATATTCTCTATCCTCACGCTTCCGGAATACGAAACCGCCGACGGGCCCAGGCCCGTATAGGGATCGTTATTCCAATAGGTGTGATTATGCCTGCATTGAAATCCGGGTTTGGAGAAATTGGATATCTCATACTGCGCGAAACCCTTATCCGCCAGATAGGAGATGGCCAGATCATACATATCGGCAGACCTCTCTTCCGGAAGCGGCGTAATGGACCCGTCTTTTAAGCATTCTTTAATGGAGGTGTGCGGTTCGTAGGTGAGGCCGTAGCAGGATATGTGCGTTACGGGTAAGCCCGCCGCTATCTTCAGATCTTTCTTCCATGACGGAATAGATTCATCCCATACCCCGAAGATAAGATCGATGCCGATATTTCTGAAACCGCTTTTTTCTGCCTTCGCAACGGCCTCCACAGCGCCGGAATCGTCATGAAGCCTGCCCAACTTCTTTAATTTGGAGTTATCAAAAGACTGGACCCCTATGCTTATTCTGTTTACGCCTTCATCCAGAAACAGAGATAGTTTTTCCGCGGTAAGGCTCTCGGGGTTCGCCTCTATCGTAAACTCGAAGGAGATTCCGGAAAACTTTCTTAAGGAGAAGAGTATCTTCCTTAACTGCCCGAGATCCAGAACGGTGGGAGTGCCGCCTCCTATATATATGGTGCGGAATTCCCCTTCCAGAGAATCGATCTGGAGCGCCAACGCATCACAATAGGCAAAAGAGAGCACCCCTTCGTAAGGGGCGCTATAGAAGCCGCAGTAGCGGCATTTGCTTCTGCAGAAAGGTATATGTATATATAGTGAAATATTATTGAGTGCCTACTTTTCTTACGTTACCGGATTTGAAATTAAATCCGAGTATGTTCTTCTTCTCGGGGACTACCGGAGCTATAGCCGCCGCCGGAGCCTCGATTTTCTTTTCGCTTTGCTTCACCGTGATCTTGCCCAGCTCAACTTCCTTTGCTTTGCTGCCCATCGCATCGAGGTTATCTTTCAATACCATCATGCTCTGCCTGATATCGATAACTGTGGATGAATAATCTTTCTGCCAGCCCTGAAGGTCTTTCTTCATCTCCTCGAGTTTCGACATGAGGCTCTTTCTCTCCTCTTCGCTTAAATTTACTGTGTTCTGTATGGCTTTAATATTGTCGTTGTAACTTTTTATCTGGGAGCCTATATCATCCACGGTGGATTTAAAATTATCGAGCTTGGCTTCGAGACCCTCCACCTTGCTCTTTCCGGACATATTCTGCTGTTCCAGATAGTCCATCTTATCCTTATACTCCTTATAAAAGGAGAAGCTCGCGACTATGCTTCCCGCGACCAATACGAAGAGCACCCCTATAAGCGCGATCAATACTATATCTTTCCTCATTACCTATTCCTCCTTTTTATATTTCCTAACAGTATATCACTTGAAAAAAATTAGTCAATTATTATTATCACGCAAAAGGAATGAGCCGGCCACGCAGAAAAAACCGCTCACCACGATCGCGTTCGGCGCGCCGAATCTGCCGGCCAGAGCCCCGGCTATCAGGCACCCGAAAGGCACCATCCCCAGGAAAGCGACCATGAACAGGCTCATGACGCGGCCTCGCTTATCGTCGTGGACCACCGTCTGCAAAATGATATTATTGGAAGCCATCTGGACCATCATGCCGAAACCTATAAATAAGAGCGTCGCCATGGATAACCACAGCACCTTCGAGAACGAGAAGGCTATTAGACCCACGCCGAACATATTCGTAGTCAAGACCACCACCTTATCAAGCCCTTTGGCTCCTTTCCGGGCCGCAAGGAAAAAAGCCCCGACTAAAGCGCCAAGGCCGGTCGAACCCATGAGAAGTCCGAGAGTGCCGGCGTTCCCCTTAAGTATATCCTTCGCGAATACAGGCATAAGGACCACATAAGACATGCCCATCATGCTGACAAGACCTGTCAGCAGTAATACCGACCTGATCAATCGGTCGTTAAAGGCATAACTGAAACCTTCTTTCAGGTCATGCATTATATGTTTATCGTGCCGGGCCGCTGCCTGGCGCGTAATATGCATACCGAAGAGCGCCGCTATAACGGCTATATAGCTGAGGCCGTTTGCAAGAAAGCATATTCCTTCTCCGAAGAGCGCTACGAGTATACCGGCGATGGAGGGGCCGATAAGCCTGGCGGAGTTGAATACTAATGAATTCAGCGCTATAGCGTTGGGCAGGTCTTTTTTTTCAGCCACCATCTCAACGATGAAAGCATGCCTCGCCGGAGAATCGAAGGCCACCACTATGCCTAAAAAAATAGTAAGCGCCAATATATGCCACACCTCTATCTTTCCCGTCATTATCAGAGCCGCTAGGATCAGGGCCTGCACCATCTCCAAAGTTTGAGTTACTATCAGCATACGCTGCCTGCTCACTCTGTCGGCCAGAACGCCGGCGAAAGGAGTGAAGATGAACGTCGGGATATTTCCCAGAAATCCTACAAAGCCCAGCATGAAAGGAGAGTTCGTGAGCCTGTAGATAAGCCAGCCTATGGCCATCTGCTGCATCCATGTGCCGGTGAGGGATATTGTCTGGCCCGTAAAAAATAGCCGGTAATTTTTATGCTTAAGCGCGCGGAACATGTGCTTGAGATTATTTAATAAATTCATAGAATTTTTTAACAGGTATGACCGTGGCGCCCGCGGCGCGGCAGGAGTTTCCGACACGATTATCGTCCGAAACGACTATGACATGGAATTTACCCGACTTTTCCTGTGCCAGACGTATTATAGATCTATCACCTTCGCCGGTCTTTGAAAATACCTGGCCGGGTTTATTGACCCTTCGACTCCGCTCAGGGTCAATCCCGAGCGAAGTCGAGGGATTGAATGAGAGGCCGCTGTATTCGTCCCTGCCGTCGAATACGACATGGACTTCGGCTATACCTCCCTGGCGGCGCTGATACTCTCTGGCCATATCCGTTACCGCATTACGGGCGTCCTCGAGGCTTTCATCCAGCAGATCATCGAGATCGGGTATCTTATGTATTGCGTTATATCCGTCTACTATTAACACCTTCATACGAATTAAAGTATCCTATCTTGACCGCGGGAAAATCTTTTTTTAACATATCGATCGTCTCTTTCACGCCGAACATCTCTTCTCTCTTTACCGATATCTTCAGCCCCTCAAAATACCTCAAAGGATCGTAATTTAAATTACGCCATTGTATCATATCTACGAGGTTCTTCTCTACGAACTTCTTTAAGGCGCCGACCTCATCTTTAGAATCGGTGAACCCCGGCATGGTAAGATAGTTCAGAGAGACGAATCCGCTCCTTTTTTTGGCCTCTTTAATGGATCTTGCGACATCGCTGAACGAATAATCTTTCGGTTTATAATATTCAGTATAGTACTCTTCGCGCGCGCTGTTCAAACTTACACGGATAGAGTCGAGGCCCGAGTCGAAGAGCTTCGCAATAGCGTTGGGCCGGCTTGCGTTGGTATTCATATTTATAACGCCCTTCGAAGAGCATTTTCTGATAGATCGTATGGCCTTTTCTATGACGTCGGCTGAGATCAGCGGCTCGCCCTCACAACCCTGACCAAAACTTACTATTGGCCGCTTGACGTTATAGATATGGTACAGCGCTATCTGGGCTATTTCTCCGGGCGTGGGGATAAACTTTATCCTCGGCTGAGTGACCGGACATCTTTTTTTGGGTTGATACGAAATACATCCGGCGCATTGGGCATTGCACGCGGGAGACACCGGAAGCGGCGCCTCGTATCTGTTCAGGAAGAGATTCTTGGCATTGGGACAACCGTAACATAGAGCGCATCTTTCAAGATGCTTGACTAATCTATTCTTCGGGAAGATCTTTTTTAGCTTTGCGGCGCCGTGTTTCACAGGTTTCATATCCATAAAACGCGGATCATGGCAGAGCGACCTGTCCACGCGGATCGCCGCGGCATATATATTTCCGTCATGGATAGCGCACGCCGCATAAGCAAAGAGCGGCAGAGGTTTGGGCCTGCCGATCTCACTGTAGGCGCTGTTATACGTAACCGTATATCCCGGCGGTAAAAAAGCTGCGACTGCCAAATGATCTTTGTCTTCTACAAAAGACCGGTCAACCGGATCATACGCTATGGCCGCCCTGCCGGGCAGATGAAAGATCTCGCTCACCAAGGGCAGCCTTATCAGGTCGGGCATCTTCAGGACGAAGAACTTCCCCGCCTTCATCCCAACCGCCTCAAGCCGGGGCAGCTCGAATATCTTCCCCTTACGATCCGCTGTCAGCAGCTTACTCACATTCATCCTTTCAATTATTTTTTTACCCACCCTTCAGGCGAACCCCGCCAGGTCCGCCTGCGCGCGCGGTGCTCAGTTTGAGAAATATTGAGACTTTGACAGTGCGAGGGGCGTTGTGAGTGGTCAGTAGAATCTATTCGCTCACTGGCTCCTGTAATCGACGCTGAACATGAATACGGACGCCGAGATCACGGCTATGACTAAGTTCTGCCTGCGTTTTTCCTGTATAAGGAGCTCTCCCATTACAAAGGTATCTCTTCGATTATCTTGAATTCAGGCGGGATCTTAAAATCACAGCGCAAGTGGCAGGCTTTGAACTGGCTGTCATGCTGGAGGACCGCCAGGCGCGCTTTTCGGAACCTTTCAAAAGAGCCTTTCTCCAGGATCTTTAATTTAGGATCACCCAGGCGCTGGGAGCTGCGCTTAGCTTTGTATTCTATGTTGATCTTGCCCAGGTTATCCTCGACATGGCTCAAAAAATGTTTCTTCCTGCTCGCGTCGTGCTCCTGGGTGAACTCTACGAGGAAGGAATAGCTCGGAGGTATCTGCCATTCTAAGCACGCGCAGAAAAACTCCACGTCTATGCCGGTCGTTTCCTTCGCTTTGCTTATCGCATCTATGATCTGGGCCTCATACAGCTTCTCGCCGGTAGCGGAGGATACATTCTTTCCTTTCTGAATGAATTCTATCACGGGCGCGGCTTTTCGGAAGCCCGCCACCCTTATTATGTCGTCGATGTTGTACCGATAAAGGCCCCCGGGAGTTGTAAATATTATATAATAACGCCCGCCCTTCTTCAGCCTGTCTACCGTAAGGTACCTTGGAGCCGGCTTTTCGATATCCTCCTCCGGTATGAATTCATAAAAATTCGAGCCGGCCGTGAGGACTCCGCTCGGGCCGTCGTCCGATATCGGCACCGATACCCGCGCCTCGGTGGAGACGTAGCCGAAGTCACGCATTCTTATCTTTTCCGGAAAATATTTGGCGAGCGCCTTTAAGTATAATCCCACCGTCCCGCCGGTCCAGCACGCTATGAGAGCGAGGTCCTTCCAAAAGTCTTTCGGTAACAGAGCGCCTTTTTCTATAAGGAGCTTCTCTAAAAACTCCGCTCTCCCCGGATTTGGATCGATCGTTTTTTCTATGGCGGCTCGTAGGCGCGAATCTATATTCAGGGATTTGTTGAGCGAGCCCTTCCTTATGTCCTCTATTATGTCCTTGGCGTATTTATCTATCTTCTGGCAAAGCACAAGTATCGTCAGGGGGTTCATCGTGGATATGTTAGTAACATCCGCCTCTATACCTATCCTTAACATGGTGTAATAGCGCGCCTCGTAATCCTTTATGCAGAACACTTCATAGGGGAGCGCGTAATGCTTTTTAATCATGGAAGGCATGTTCCTATAGGCGTCTCCGGATTCCGAGCCGTAGGGAACTCCCGACGGGGCGTAACCTTCCACCGCCGGGCTCATGATGACAAGGGCCTTGCCTTTCAACGCTTCGGGGTGATCGGTAAGGACACGGTAGAGCCAGACGCTCATCACTTTTGACTTTTGCCGGCGGGAACGCTTAGTTACGGGAATAAATTTAGGCTTACTGGTGGTGCCGCTCGTTATGCCGAAGAATATGGCCTTATCCTTCGTGAGTATCCCCAGGTCTCCCTTCATCATCCTCTTTATGTAAGGCCTCAGCGATTCGTAATTATTGACGGGAACTCTTCTCTGAAAATCTTCCACTGTCCTGACCAGCGAGAATCCGTGCTCCCTGCCGTACAGCGTATTCCTGTTCTTCTTTATGATGTTGAAAAGCAGCTTCTTTTGAGTTTTAATAGGATTTATAGTGCACCGGTCGAACGAAATACTGTCGAGAACGCGGGTTCTCATGAGGAGCTTTATGAGGTTCATTCTACTACATACTTTCTTAAGATATCTTCGTTGACCGTTACGCCGAGGCCGGGCTTATTCAAAGTGTACCCGATACCTCTCCTTGGCGTCAAATCTTCTTCGATAATATCCTCTTTTAGAAGGAGCCTCGAATAACCTCCCTCGAAATACGCCATTCTTTTCGATACCGCCGCCAGGTGCATGGCGGCCGCGGTCAATACGCCGGATTCACCGACATGGCAGCCTATCTGATAGCCCATCTCATGGTCCAAGGCTATCTTGATGATCTCCATGCACTTGTTTATACCGCCGCATTTGGAGAGCCTCACATTGAACATATCACAGCCCCTGATCTGGGCGAGCTTCAGGGCATCGTTTACGGTGCATAAGGATTCGTCCGCCATCACCGGCTCGGTACAGAAGTCCGCCATCTCCTGCATCGCGTCGAAGTCATCCTTGGGAGTGGGCTGTTCCACGCATGAAATATCGAACCGTCGGATCTTCTCCACCATTTCAAGCGCTCTCATGACATCCCATGCGCCGTTGGCATCGATCCTTATATCGGCATCGCCTACCAGCCGCCTCACAAGGCGGATCCTGCCCGGATCGTTGTAGGACCCAACCTTCACCTTAAAGAATCTGTATCCCTTGGATTTAAAGTAAATTGCGGCAACGGCGGTCTTTAATACGGAGCCTTCCGATATTACGGCACTCGAGGCGAAGCTCTGATTTAAAGTTTCCCCAAGGATATCATGAACCGGAACGTTTGAAACTTTCCCGAGGCAGTCGAGGAGCGCTATCTCAAGAGCGCAGCGCGCTTCGGCCTCTATTCCGTCAAGAGATCTTATAAAGAGAGCTCCTTCGTTCAGCCCGTTCAGTTCGGCGCCCAGCAATTTCGGCAGGAACTCTTTTAATTGCGCATAGACAGCATCCTGGGTATTGCCCGTAACATAGCTTCTCGGCAAAGATTCTCCAAAACCCGTCACGCCACTATCGAGAGACGCTTTTACAAATATGCTTTCGCTATTCTGCCTCGATTTAAGAGAATGTTTGAAAGCGGCTCTGAACGGAATATCCACCTTAAATACTTCTAATCCGGAAATTTTAGGCATAGGCCCTTCCCTTTATCCATGCGGCAATCTCTTCCATCACCAGGTCAGCATTCTCTTCAAACGTCAAGAGATGATGGAAATCCTTGTAAAATTTCAGGGTCTTGTCCGGGGACGGCAATAATTCAAACCATCTTCTCACGCCGTCGGTATCTATGATCTCATCTATCCCCGCAAGCATCAAAAGGATCGGCAGCTTTATAAGTCCTGAAGCTTTTTTCAGATGCCGCCCCATCTTAGCTATCTCCAAAAGATGCTGCGCCGGAATATATCTTAAGCGGAGAAAATCGTTAGCTATATAATCGAGGTATCTTTTATTCGAGGTGAACATGGCATCTTCTATCGGAACTTTAAGCAGGCTATTGGGCCTGAAGAGAATGGAGAGCTTCTCTAGCAGGGAAAATTTCAGCTTATTCTTAAGCGACGGCGATATGAGTATGAGGCCGTCCAAGCGATCCTGATGGTACGAGAAAAAATCTACGGCGATCCTGCCCCCGAGGCACAACCCTATTAAAAATATACCGCTTTTAGGGTGTTCTCTCTTTACGAGGTCTATGAATATCTTCAGGTCGCTCGATAAATACCTGGAAGTGAAATTTCTGGAGTTATTCTTATTAATTCCCGATCCGCGCCTGTCAAAAGCGTACACATTGATATGTTTTAAGTTCAGGAACTCCGCAAGGTTCGAGAACCAGCCCATATGGCTCTCGAGGCCGTGCAGATATATTACGCAAGGATCATCCGGACCGGCCGGCCAGCAGTTGTAATATAATCTTGAGCTGTCTTCAGTTTCGAACTGCCCTACTTGCATTCTTATCCATCCAGTCCTTTGTGCGCCTTAAGCCCTCTTCTATCGAAACGCGCGGGCTGTACCCGAGATCTTTCTTCGTCTTATCGATATCGAAATCGAGGTTAAGGCTTAAGAATTTTATCCTGGTCCTGGTAATATATGGCGGCTCTTTGGCTTTTGCAAGCCTCGCCATGGCGGTAAGAACATTGCATACAAGGTACGCCATGAACTTGGGTATATGTTTCTTAGGTCTTTCGAACTTCCATATATCCACTATGCTCAATACCAGGGCTTCGAGCGTCATGCCGCTGTCATTGGTGACATTGTACTTCTGGCCGACGGCCTTTTCGCTTAGGCCCGCGCTTATTATGGCATCGGTGAGATTCTCTATGTATACGGCGTTTATCTTATTCTTGCCGCTGCCTACGAACATGAACTGCTTCTTCCCGAGCCTGTCGGAGAGCCTCGGTATGAGTTTATTATCGCGCGGGCCGAATACGAATCCCGGCCGCACTACCGTAACGGGAAGGCCGTATTTCCTGTAATAATCCATGACGAGCCGTTCCGAATCTATCTTTGTATCTATGTAGCTGTCCCCCGTCTTATGATATGGGGCATCCGCCGGCGTGCCATGATGGTCCTTCATGCCCAGCACGGCAAGGGAACTTATAAACACAAAACGCTTCACCTTCGCTTCCATAGCGGCGTCGAGAATGTTTTTCGTGCCTTCTACGTTGACGCGGTACGCCTCCTTGGGGGATATCCATTCGTCTGCTAGAGCCGCGCTGTGATACACGATATCTATCCCCTGCATGGCTCTCTTTACGGATCCAGGGTCGTTTATATCGCCGTACGCGAACTTCACGCCTAATCCGGAGAGGAATTTCGTATTGCTCGTCTTCCTCACCAGCGCTATTACTTCCTCGCCGTTCTTAATAAGCCTCTCGGCTATGTGGCTGCCTATAAAACCCGCCGCGCCCGTTACAAGATTCCTCATATCCGTACTCCTAGATCTTTGACATCTTGATCGTTACCCTCTGGCCGTCCTGCCACGGCCAGAGCATGGCGAATACCGAGCATCCGCTTCCATCATTCAGAATATACAGCGTCTGGCCTTTTCTTAAACCCCCTATGTTCTTTATCAGTCTTTCCGTATCCCTGGACAGCTTCTTGTCCGATGGCCATGCAGGAGCTCCAAAGACGCCTTCGAGCGCACAGACTGCCTCTTCGAGACGCGCATGGCCTATAACCGCTTCGAAGTAATTTTCGCTATCCATACGCATCATGTCCGGCTCCGTCTTCCTGATCCGGGCCTTTATCTCATCGAACTCCATTTTAGGTCCCTTTATGTCAATCAAGACTAATCTCTTCCTCTATAACAAAGTTCTTCTGAAAATTTTCGTCGGACGTAAGCTCAGGGATTTTGAACTGACTGTCATTGGCCCCTTCCATAACGCGCCTCGCCCGGTATCTTTCAAATTCGCCCTTCTTAACCACCTTAAGGATCGGCGAATCCAGGAACTGCGCGTCTCTTACGTATTTATATTCGGCGTTCTCGAGTCTGAGCTCCTCCTCTATGGACTTAAGCAGCTCTCTTTCGCCGCCGGAAGGGACGCTCCCGTCAAATTCTACCAGAAATACATAGCGCGGCGGCTTGTCCGACTGCACGGAAGCCGAGAAGAATTCCAAGAGAAGCTTATTCTTGTCCACCGCCCTGTTAACAGCTTCATTCAGCTGAGATTCATAAAGCTTCTCTCCCATGACGGAGACGGCATTCAGGCCCTTCTGGACGAACTCTATCATGGGCGTATTATTAAAGAAACCATTGACCATGACTATATCATCTATATTATACCTGTATAAACCGCCCGGGGTGGTGATTATTATAAAATATTCTCTGCCCTTTTCCAGTTCATCAGAGAGGAGGAACCGCTTCTGACGCTTGGCCATATCCTCCTTCGGAATGAATTCGTAAAAATTCGTATTGATGGCGAGGACTCCTCCCGGGTTCTCATCGCCCAGCGGTATGGATGCGCGCGTCTCAGTGGAAAGGCACCCAAAATCCCTTATCGGGGTGTCGCCGAAATACTGCGGCAGCTCTTTTAAATATATCTTGACCGTCCCGCCCTTCCAGCACTCTATCAGCTCGAGGTTCGGCCAGAAATATTCCGGCAGAAGCGCTTTTTTCTCTTTCAATATATTTTTAAGCTCGCGGGCTCTTTTTTGATCAGGCTTAAGCGATCTCTCGATAATTTTTCTTATGTCGGCGGGTACTTTTATGCCTCGGTAGAGCGTGCCGTTTTCAATGTCATCTATCAGGACATCCTTATACTTTTTTATCTTCTGGCACAGGATGATGATGGTAGAGGGATTTAACGTCGCGATAGTGGTTATGTTCTGACCTATCGCTATCCTCAGGATACAATAGTACCTCGACTCGTAATCTTTTATACGGAATACTTCGTAAGGTATGGCGTAAAGACCTTTTATTATGGCCGGCAGATTTTTATACGCATGCCCGCTCTCCGCGCCGTACGGTATGCCGTTTTTGGTGAACGCCTCATCCTCCGGATTTATTATCGCCAGGATCTTGCCGTCGAGCACGCCGGGATGGTCGCGCGATATGTAGTACGCCCATAGATCGAGCGTTTCGGATTTTTTGGCGCGGGAAAATCTTGTTACGGGGATAAGCTTCGGTTTGCCGGTGGTGCCGCTCGTGAGTCCGAAAAACACAACCTCATCTTTTGTCAGAACGTTCCGCTCACCGTTTACGATCCTTTCCACATAAGGGAAGATGCTCTCGGAGTCGCTCATCGGGACCAACATCTGATAGTCCGTTATGGATCTGACTTCGGAGAAATGGTATTTTTTTCCGTACTCGGTATTTTTGTTTCGGGCAAGATATCGAAGGAGGGTCTTCTCTTGAGCCCTCATCGGCTCAATCGTACTCTTTTCGAATACTTTCGCTTTATACGCCAGCGCTTTCAGGACAAGACGCGCTATGCTCATATCACCGCCTATCTGTTAATTGATAGGATATATCATAATCCGGTATTGGGCAAGCGTAAAATTAAGGGGTGACCGACTTGGCCATCGTGAACGATTCGAAAAGCCTGTTCTTGATCTTAAGGGCCGAGGACCTGGATTCGATCTTATAACCGAGGCGCTCGTAAAAAGAGATGGCTCTCGCGTTGTGAGTTTCGGCATGCAGTACTACTCTTTTTTTGCCGATATTTTTGGCTTCTTCCTCGATCGCCGCCAGCAATTTTGTCCCGATACCGAACGACCTGAATTCAGGATATACGGCAACATTACTGATGTAGCAATCTTCGCGCGCGACAAATTTTATTAGGCGGTCGAATTTAAGCAAGTTCACGGCCTTCGCGGGCAATCTCCACTTAAAATATTTCAACAGTAGAAGGCTTAAGCGGGCCGTCTGCCCTTTTCTGGTTATTAATTTGTGCAGCTGCGCCATCCCTACGATCTTGCCGTCTATCTCGGCAAAAAAAGAGCGGTCAAAGCTGTAGTAGTGCCTTTTATGGGGAAATAAATTCTTCATCATTTTTTTCACGGTGGAGCCAAAGACTATCGGAAATATCGCGGGAGAAGTCAATGTGACGAGTTCTGAAAAATGGTGGGCGTCTTCCGGCCTTCCTTTTCTTACCAGGATATTCTGCATGTAAACATTATACCGCGAAGAGGAGATAATACAAAATCACTTTTTTATATCTTAACATCATTGAATTATTCACCATATGCGCACTCTACCGCAAGGTTTTTGAAAACCAGTCAAGGATGAGAGACCTCATCCTTGCGTAGTGGAACTCTATAAGCCTCTCGGCGTGAAATCCGCCTTTTATTATTTCTATATTTTTGTAGGTGCCGGCTTTATCATACAGCGCCTTCGAGTGCCTGGGCTTCACCACCCAATCCCTATCTCCGTGAATAAATAGCAGGGCGGTATCCTTAATGTTGCCTATGGAATCGATGGGAGGGTCCTTGGACAATAAGATACTTCCGGTCCGGGCGCCTTTGCCCTCCCATTTGCAGTCGATATTGTCTTTGAGGTCCGCCCACATGCCCGACTCCCAGAAATGGTAATCTATGGCGCTGAATCTTGACGGACAGCTGATCAGGACCATGCTTTTTATATCGTTCCTGGCGGCGGCGTCATCAATCCCAAAAATAGGGGACAGCGCCCTATTTTTCAAAAGTTTTCCGCCAGGACTTCGTAATAACTTTGAGGATGCTTGCAGGCGGGGCACTCCTTAGGGGCCTCGCTGCCCTCCGTGATGTATCCGCAATTAATACAGTGCCACTTGACCGAAGATTTTCTCTTAAAGACTTCCTTGTTCGCTATATTGGCGATCAATTTTCTGTATCTCGATTCGTGAAACCTTTCTACCTTGGCGATCTCTTCGAATGAACGCGATACTTCCGAAAATCCTTCGCTTTTCGCAACCTGCGAGAAATCCGAATAGAGTACGGTCCATTCCAGATTCTCTCCGGCGGCGGCCTCTTCGAGATTCGCCTTTGTCTCTTTTATGATCCCCGCCGGATACGAAGCGGTGATCTCAACATCGCCGCCCTCAAGATGCTTGAAAAATACATTGGCGTGTTCCTTCTCGTTCTCCGCGGTTTCTAAAAATATATTGGCTATCTGCTCATAACCCTCTTTCTTCGCGGCGCTCGCAAAATAAGTATATCTGTTCCTCGCCTGAGATTCGCCCGCGAAGGCCTTCAAAAGATTCTTCTCAGTCTTCGTCCCTTTGATCGATTTATCCATAGACCCCCCGTTATTTTTTCATATACGCTTTGACTATTCTTTGTTCGGTCGACGGTTTGTCGCCCGGGCCGGTAGCCGTATTCTCCATCTTCTCGACCACGTCGTAGCCCGATATCACTTTTCCGAATATGGTATGGTGGTTATTCAGCCAGGAAGTATCCGCCGTAGTGATAAAAAACTGGCTGCCGTTCGTATTGGGCCCTGAGTTCGCCATGGCCAACATCCCGGGAGAATCAAATTTTGCTTTCGCGTCGAATTCATCCTTGAAGGGCTTACCCCAGACAGATTGTCCGCCCCTGCCGGTACCGGTCGGGTCTCCACCCTGTATCATGAATCCTTTTATGACTCTGTGAAATATAAGGCCGTCATAATATCCCTTCTCGACCAATTTGGTAAAATTTTCGCAGGCCTTCGGGGCCACATCGGGCATAAGGCGGATCTCTATATTTCCCCGGTTCGTTTCCAATACAACTATCTTTTCATCCATAGCGAATGCGCCTCCGTAAAAGTTGGTCAATATCGCGATAAAAAAGAGCATTATGACAGTTCCTAAAAATATCCTCATGGCATATCCTCGCTTTAGTTTACTGCGCCCCCATTCTATAACAAACGGAAGGGCTATGCAATAAAAACCCCCACTGTTTTGCTTTGATTTGCGTTGGCAAAACAAAGCAGTGGGGGTTTTATATTATAAGCCGCTTGTAAGCTAACTTATCTTAGCGGCCGCTATCTTTCCGCTTTGAGAAACAATCCTTGCAATATACCGGACGATCTCCGCTCGGCTTGAAAGGAACATCACACTCTTTTTTACACTCCGCGCAGACAGCCTTGTGCATTTCACGCGGCCTCCCGCCAAATCCACCACCACCACCACCACTATTAAACCCCATGCTTCCTCCTTCATTAGCCCTTAGGGGACGTTCCCCATTGGCATACACTACGGTGTATAGTACCTTACGGATCGAAAAAAAGCAAGCAAAATCGTCACTCCCTTTTTATTATGAAATGCTCTCCAGTTTCACATAGTCGCCCTTCACCCTGGCGATACTATTAAAGATGTTCGTCCTGACATTTATATCGGGCGAATCTTTCGCTATATCTTTTATCAACTTCTTCACATATTTTCTTTTGGAATCCGCGCCAAAAGGGCAGGCGCATAACTTATCGGTCAGGGCGTTCTCTTTGGCGTATAAACGTATGAATTTTTCTTCGACAAGACATAGCGGGCGAATGATGACGATCTTGCCCTTAAAGAGCTCCTGCTTCGGATTCATGGCCGCGGTCTCGCCTTTATAGATCATATTCATAAGGACCGTCTCTACTATATCGTCCTTATGATGTCCGAACGCTATCTTATCGCACTTAAATTCGTCCGCCGTCTCGAACAGGGCTTTACGCTTATTCCAGGAACACCAGAAACAATTAGTCTTGCCTTTCGTATCCAGGACTTTTACATCTTTAAAGACATATTTTACGCCAAGCTTCTTAAAGAATTTCGTAAGCGTCTTCGTGTGGGCGCAGCTTCCGCAGTGAAAGTCTGTCTTTACATGGCAGGCTATAAGTTCATACTTGACGGGGATCCATCTGAGCCTCTCTTTCAATAGCGAGAGGAGCGTTGTGCTGTCCTTGCCGCCCGAGACGGCGACAAGGATCTTATCGCCGTTGTTTATGAGGTCGTACGCATCAATAGCTTTGCCTATGCGCGAATTTATGTATCTTCCGTGCTTAGTAAGAGAGCGCATTAAATAATTCTGATCCTTTATCGACGCTTCCGCGAGGAGAGCTTACGCGGTGATCTTGTCAAATTCCTCGACAGTGATCGCGGGGAAGCTGGTAAAAGCTATACCGGTCAGCTTGTTTAACGCAATGGACGCTTTCATAACGTCCGCGACAGCCGGAAAATCCGCTATCAGCACGATATCGTATTTGCCCAGAAGCGCGTACATTGAATTTACTTTACCTCCGGATTCTGCTATCACATCAAGAGCCTTCTTCGTCCTTTCGGCCGAGATGCCTTTTATCGCTTCCGGTGAATACTTTCCGTACATAAAAAACTTCGCCATAAAACACCTCCTTTTGCGTTTTATTTTACTCCAAATAAAGACCCCCCGCAACATTTTTTATTGTAAGCGGCGGAGATGGCCATCTCTATCACGGGATAGGATGCTGTTTCGCGCGCGCATATCTTTTGCAATAGTTCTTTTATATCTTCAGTCATGTTTTCTGATTAGTATTGTGCTGCGGAAATTCGAGATCCTGCTCGTTCTCGCTATCAAGTCCGACCGCCATGAGGTATCCTTTTGCCCTCTCGGCCAGTTCGTAGCGGGAAACAATATTCCAAAACGCGGGCCCGTGATTCGGCTCTATAAGGTGCGCCATCTCATGAATTATGACACAGTCCCGTACCCACTCCGGCATCCGGCTTAACCTGTGCGATATGCGTATGTTCGCGTCTCGACAATTACAGCATCCAAATATGCTATTCTGGCCGGTAGAGTATTCTACTGAATTAATTTTTAATTTGCCATTGAAATACTTATTATTAAGTTTAGCGGCGATCTCGATGAGCGGCCGTTCTTTATTCAATTCTTTCTTTAATTTTCTTCGCTGGAACCTTACTTTAAAATTATCTATGATCTTCTCGAGGCGCTCGCGCGGCAGGCCTGCGGGCGCATTGACCAGTAAGTTTCCGTCAATCAAGCGCGCGCTGACCGTGCGCGAGCGCTTATTGCTGTAATTGATTTTTACATCCATTTTTACCCTATCTTAAAAAACAATTCTAACCTGATTAGAATATCTTTTAGTTCAAGCTTTTGTTTGCACATTTTATGCCACTATTATTTCGGCTCTCGTATAATTTTCTTCCTAATTCTACCATCTCATGCAGTTTTTTCTTAAAAATATTCCTTGGAGGAAGTACCGTCCAATATTCAGATACTCGTATTCCGCTTTTGTCCAATTCCAAGAGCTCTATTTGTTCATGTTTTTTGGCGGCGCAAAGAACAAGCCCTATTGGCTTATTTTCTCCGGGCCTCATCTCGTATTTTTCAAGCCATCTTAAATATAGCTCTATTTGCCCTTTGTCCTGCGGGCGGAATTTATCCATCTTTAATTCTATGGCCACAAGACAGCGCAGCCTTCTGTGATAAAATAATAAATCAATATAAAAATCTTCCCCGTCTACTATTATCCTCTTTTGTCTTGCAATGAAAGAAAAATCCGTGCCTATTTCAACTAAAAAACGCTCTAACTCTTTTATTATCGCGGATTCTAAATCTCTTTCGCTGAAGGTATCCTTCAATCCAAGGAAATCTAAAAAATATGGATCACGAAAAGCTATATCAGGCGTCATATAATCTTCGTTCTTTAGCGCCTTGATTTCAATTTCCGCAAGCTTTCTAGGCTTTTTTGAAAGCGCTGTACGCTCAAAAAGCATTCCGCTAATCTTTTTCCGTAATGTTTCGACGCTCCATCGCTCTATCCTGCACATTTCCGCGTAAAAATCACATTTCAATTTATCTTTTATGGGTATAAGCTCAACAAAGTGGCTCCACCCCAATTGTTGCGATAGCATCGCAACAATCTCTTTTTTTGGATATTTCTCCGCAAAGTTAATCATGCGGGATAATGCCGTTCTTGTGTATCCTTTGCCATATGCGACTGTTA
Organism: Candidatus Omnitrophota bacterium; assembly: GCA_030695725.1. GTDB lineage: Bacteria > Omnitrophota > Gorgyraeia > 2-01-FULL-45-10 > 2-01-FULL-45-10 > 2-01-FULL-45-10. The sequence continues at coordinate 6,302 of JAUYPN010000014.1, read as the reverse complement.
ATTGTTGCGACAACGTCGCAACAATCTTTTCGCCGTATTGCGCGCGTTCCTGCCCCAGCATGTCTTTTCGTATTCTATCGCCAATGTGCCAATACAACATCGTAAGCCCTGTGTTTACAACGCGGGACACCTGATTGCGCATCGCATCTATCATAGAACGGATATCGTTAAATAATTTTCCCGAGGTTTTGTCTACTGAAAGATTTTGTTTTAAAAGTGCTATCCGTTTCTTCGGTTTGCTTTTCACAAAACTACCTCCTGTATTTGGCTTTCCACATATGTGTTTGCAGACGCTTTACGCAACTCATTAAGATATTAAATGCTACAGATGAAATATCTCTGGGCACGTTTATTTCGTAACTCATCGTAGCTCATATTGTTATGTACCCGTTCTAACTTGATTAGAATATCTTTTGTGCCACCGGGGGTGACACAATCCTTGCAAAGGCTAAAAAATTCTTAATATTTCCTCAAGGCCTTTTTTAAATGTCTTTCTATTGATATTAAATCTCTTGCATAGCGCTTCCTGCGTGAATGAATCAAATGTCGCGCCTTCTTTCTCAAGCAATGCCTTTATGAAAAGTACGAATTTAGCTGACTGGCTGAATTTCGACAGATATTCAGGATTTAAAAACTTGCCTTTAAAGACAAAATTGTTCGCGGAAAGATCCCTGAGCGTTATCCATGCGTCTTTCCCGTGTTTAAAATTGACATCGATTAATTTATACCTGTTTTTAAGTTTAATCAATGCCTTTATCGCCTGCCGCCTTAAGGCTGAGTCGCTCCAGTCGGCCGGCATGCCCAGATCCACAGCCAATTGCTCCAAAAAGAGAAAATATTCGCCTGTCTCCTGTTCGAAAGCATATGCTTTAAGCAAAAGATAGGTGTCCATAGCTCGCGCGTCCCGCTCGGTCATCATGCGCGGGAATAATGTTTTATCTGTCAACAGATCGTCGTCAAAAGCTACAATGCTATCGTCGCTCAAAATTACAGACCTTCTTATTTTGCGGTCCTTTTCCGGTTTATTCGGTTCGTCACCCTTCAGGGTATGCCGCCTGACACGGATAAACATGTCTTTGGCAAGTTCCGGCGAATCTATCAGCGTCACATCTTCATAGTTACTCTTCAGGCTCGATATGCTCCAATTGGCGCTTCCTATTACCACGTAGCGATTATCCACTATAATGAGCTTGTCGTGCATACGAACGGAAGGGGTAACGCCAAATATCCTCCCGCCTTTATTCCGTAAAGTATTAAAGGCCTCGTTTTTGTCTACGTCAAGAGCCCGTCCTTCCTGAAACCGCGTATTCAGATATATATCCACCGAAACGCCTCTGTCAAGCGCCTCTTCCAGATCCTTTATGAGTAATTGCACCGGGCTTTTTTCATCTGCCTGAATTATATACATGGAGATAACGATCGATTCCTTGGCGTTATCCAGCAATTCTATCACCGCAGGTTCATATTTCCTGTCGGAAATATCTTTCACTTTTGCCGGATGAAATTCAGCCTGATCGCCGCCAAAGGATAGCGAAGAGAAGGAAAATAAAAACAGGCCAAGAAGAGCCGTGATAAAAAGCAATCTTTTATTATGCGAGATTTTCACGTTGATAATTATAGCATAGATAAGAAGCTGTAGCGCTTATTTTTGCACTTACAGAGGATTATACTAATTTTGGCTCCCCGTATATGACGCATTCCGCAACAGGGATATTGATTTGACCTTGAAATTGACCTAAGTATTATAAAAGTGTTGTTTGAAGAGGCTAATTTAGTGCTTTAGTAAACAAAAAACCAAACCTTTTTAGGTGTTTGGTTTTATACAACACATCTCATTTCTTTTATATTAGCAGGGTATTAGCACCCCATCGGATTTGGGAGCTACATTTAAAGCCGTTGTATATCCCTGCGTTCTATTTATAAAAGGTGTCAAATCTCTAAAAGCCGACAATAATAAAGCAACAACGAACACTAACTTCTTGCCTGTCACAGCGGCTTGGACAGCTATCGTATCATAGCCATATTTTTCTATCAACGCATGCACATCTTTCATCTTAAACCCGATTGGCTCATCTGATTCAGCCGATCTATATATTGTTAAGTACTCATCAATACGATCAGTTACAACAGCTTCTTGCGTTGTCCCGTTTCTGTGGTAGGCATAATAAAATCTCCTTTTACGCTTTATATAAGGCTTACAATACCCTGTACTATATAAGACGGAAAAAGAGGCTAAATTCTTGCAATTATTTTTGAAAATATTTATTTTGCTGTTTTTTGAATTGAAAGGGTTAGTAGGGTGTACCTAAATAGGACGTCTGCTTAGCTCCCTTTTCCTGTATTTCATTACAGCGCAATGACGAATTCCGGTGCGCTGTAATTTGTAAACTGGCTCCCCGTGCAGGTATAGGCAATAACTATATCTCTACATTGAACACGTCCTTATTATACAGCAATATCGCTGAATATTGGGAAGATTGTGTAGATCAGAGAGGTGGTTGACACGATGTCCGGACAGACAATTGTGCTGCAAGAATGTCCGAAATGTCCTGTCTTTTTAGGGTAAAAAATACGTAACTCTTTTAACTGTCAATAGATGCAAATGTCCGGGTGCGGGAGGGCGGACATTTGTGGTTTTCTTCGAAATTATGCAGCTTGTAGTATTAAATGCAGTGTTTCGTGATATCTGCCTATTCGTTCTACGAGGTCTTTTGCGATAGGTGGTAAGGCATAGAGGATCGCGTAATATATCTTATTTTCAGGACATCCGGTTACCATGAATTCTAGGTCATCCAGCGTAAAACCGTCTTCTTTTGTAACAATATTGTAACGCTCATATATGGATTTAATCACTCTAAAGACCTTATCCTTTAGCCTGTTATATTCATCCGGTTTGGCTTCTTTTTCTTTAGCTATTCGTAGCGAGGCTATCGACAAGCCTATAGCTGAAGCCGCAGTGTAGTTCGGGATAGATACGCCTTCTTTCGTAAAATCGTCCTTGAGGGCAACTACAAATTCTCTATCTCCTACCCGTTGCATCGCCTTGACGTTTTCGATGCTTCGCAATACAACTTCTATTACATTCTCTCCAGTATGCGGAGTATTTATTCGGGATAATAGTTCTTCAGCATTGACCCCCGGTATCTTGCCAAGTTCTATTATTTTATTCTTCAATATTTCGTGAGCTCTTTTATCCTGCGTATCGTTTTCAAGTATATACCGAATATTTAGACCAAAGGTATTATGCCATGCGATTTGACGCGCAAGGGTTTCCATATTCTTTTCAAGCTGCTCATCCTGCTGTTCCTTTGTCAATCCTTCTTTGGGTATCGCTGATAAGTCTATGCGTTCGTTTACTGGGCTATTTCCAAGATATTCGGCTGACTTTGTAAGCAATCTCTTTTCATCGGTATTTTCTGCGAATAGGCGTTTTTCCTCAAATGAAGATGCCGCTTTTTCATCATGTAATACATGGCGAACTAATCCTAATGGAATTAAATGCGCGGGACCTGGTAATTGTGCGCGTAAAACCGAAAGATCATCTTGAGTCGCTGCTACAGGCCTTCCAATCATATCGTAAGTTTCACCATTGATTAGATCTAATATTATGGCTTTACTGCTACCAGATGCATTCATTTCTAACTCTAAAATTTTTGGTTTTATCCCTAATATGGTAAATGTTTCCAAAATACGACTGATAAAATCTACGTCATAACCCCCTAGCAAGCGAATTTCAAGATCACCTGGGGGGACATCCAATATATTTAAGAGGTTTTGAATAGAAACCAATACATTAGTCATTCCATCGATATGTATCATCGCCCCTTTTCTAGAATTATGATGATAAAAGGTGCAAACAACGCAATCTGCTGCCCCAAAAGATTGTAAGTATCGGCATAGGTAAGTATTTTGAGGAGAATATTGACTTGCAGCCATTTCCTTTTGACCAACATCGATCACATCCGTTGCCCTTACTTGTAAAGCTTGGCGTGGCTTTTCTAATCTCATTTTTGCTGTTTCACTAACGAACTGCCTAACTGTGGCTCTTAGCGTATTAGTTTTTTCAATTTGATCTACGTATTCTTGTCTATCCCCTTCGCTTGCCTCAGATAAATTCAATGTTTTATATGCTCTATCAATAAACTCATTTCCACGCGACGCCGACATAAACATTGCGGCTCTTCTGGAAGCTTTTTCATAAATATTTGATAATTCTTCCGGTCTGAAATCAAAAGCGCTGCCTCCTCTTGCTTGTTCTTTTACAATGTCATGAACAAGCGTATTTACCATTTCATAAGTTTTAAAATCTGTGTTTAAAAAAATGACAAAAAAGTTGTCTCTTCCTTCGGGAGAATAAAATCTAATGGCAACTCTATCATTTTTACCTTCCGGCATATCTGCCACAACTAGCAAATCACTATCTTCAAATATAACTTTATCTTCCAATCTTAGATAGCTCGCCTTCAAAAAAACTAAATTCTTTACTACTCCTTTATCGGAAACTTGCCAATGAGAGCCTGCCACTTGAACTAAGCTACTTATTGTAGGAGCATTTTTAACTATATCTTCAAAAAACTGCCTATTTGCTTCTTGTGATAACCCTGAATTAGTAGAATCAGCTTCTGGGGCCGATTCTGTAAATAACTTCTTTTCATCGGTGTTTTCTGCGTAAAGATGGCGTTCTTTATCCTTCAATTGTTTATCAACAAAATAGCCGTCTAGCTTGGAAATAGATATGCTGGCTGCGATAATCTCTCTCCAAGAAGCGAAGACCGGTTTTTCAAGCCCCGCGCCATAAGCACAAAGGCCTTTATCCGTTAAAATATATTCTATTTTCTTCCGTTTCTCTTTCGCATCTTGCTCTTCTTTTGCGTCAGGATATATGTATTTATCTTGAGCCCTGCCAATCTCTTTGGTTATCCTTTTCGGATGGCTATGTAATCTAAATTCACATTCATTAAAAGGTATTATTACGCCTCCTCTTAACCCTTTAAATAGAAACCAGTTATTATCTTTTTTAGCTACTCCTATTTCAAGGCTGCCAGTCTTTACTAATGCTCTTAACTGCTCCACCCTAGGTTCGGCTGAAACTTGCGCATGACAAATTAGTTCTTCTGAAGATAGGATGGCTTTTCTTGCAGTGTCAAGCGTGTCAAATTGACCTACCAATCTCCATTGAGATTGTGAAGAGAAATTGGAGAAAAGCGAAGGTCTACCAAAGTCTGGGAATGTAAATCTGTTTTGTTCTCCGTTGGCTAAGCCTGCGCCTCTCTGCCTTCTGATTATATTCAACTGTGCTATCTGACTCATCAATTCATTGATATTATTTGTAAGCTCAAGGATAGGACCGTTATTCACCATTACTGCGTTACCATCAAATTTCAGTTCTTCTCCCGCTAAAAACGAATGTATTCTAGCAACGCTATGCCTATAATCCTCTGCGGTCATATCCGTAGACATTTTTTCTATCTCAGCTAATACATCGTTGAAGTTACCACCTGTGAGGACTTTACCAACTACTTTTGCTGACAAGGTATCGGACATTTCTGAATAAAGCCCAGATATTGCTTTGCATGTTATTGCTAGAATAAAAATGCCCATACTATCGGAACCTTTTTCACCTGCCATAAAGTTAAACTGATTGCTTAAGTCTGTATCCCTAAGTTCTTTAGTTATGCCGACATAATAATTGCCGAAACGTTTTTGGTTTTCTTTTTCTATAATATAATCATTCACTAGATTTCTTAAATAGAATAAATAGTTCGCGATATCTTCGTTATCTGTTGACCATTGGAATGAATGTCCACGCTCTTCAAGATATATATGCATAAACTCATGGAATATAAGATATTCTGCGTGACTACCATCAACACCAAATAAGGTAATTTTATAGTGCTTATCGCCGACTTTATCTGTTCTTCCTGTACCGCTTGGAGTAAAAGGTCCTGATTTAATGGTTTCAACATCAACTTTCATACCCGGCATGGGGTACTTTGTCAATAGATAATCTATTCGTTCATCATTAGTGGCTAAACTTCTATATTTTTGTGCAAATTCTGATTGAGGCGCTGTTAAAATCTCGGAAGGATATGTTGCCACTTTTTCAGTAATTACAAAATCTTTACCAAATGTTTTTTCTTGTCGACTATCAAAGTTAATCCAGCCCGTTGTTCTTTTATCCTCTTCTTTAAATACCTGACGAGTAAAAGCACGTATTATATAATGTGCGCTATTCTTGACAAAATAGTCATGTTTTCCTTCCTTGATATATTTTTTCTCGTGTCGTTCAAGCCATAGCTTTG
>JAUYPN010000046.1 GCA_030695725.1 Candidatus Omnitrophota bacterium | reverse complement strand
TCAAATCGATATACTTCCCAAACCGTTTCCTGACGCCTACTTCATCCTGGCCGATAGAAAAAATTACATCCTACAGGCCGACAAGGATAATAAAAAACGCTATAAGCAAGGGTATGTATTTCCAAAAATCATCGAGTTTCTTTTTACCTATATCAATAATCTCGCCGGGAGTGGGAGTAGGCCCATTTTGCCATTCCATAGTTTCTGTCTCCTTTCAAATTTTTGTGCCAGAGAATAAAAGCCGCTATTTATGATAAATGGCGGCCCGACCATTCAGTAAAACCTTCAGAAAGAAGACGCTCTTTCTTAAACCCAGTAGAATCTTCTCTTACCTTGTAGACTGATTCCCGCGCTTTGTCAAGTTAATTAAGCCACGGTGTAGCTAAATAGTCAAGATGTCCGCTTTTTCTAACAAGTGATCTGTCCGCTTTAGATTAATGTTAGTAGTAGCCATTTTTCTTTTGGCTACCTTTTCTTTTTGTGAATAATGTGAATTTGTGGATAAGTCCTTGGGCGGATAATATCCGACAACGTGAGGACCGTATCCTATCGTTATAGAGCCATCCATATGCTCGTAGATCATGACTCTGCACTTGGCAAATGAGATCCGCAACTCGGATTGGCCTATCTGCAATATCCTGTTATTGTAAGACACCGTGTTATCATTGTTCACGGTTCTTTCATGCTTAAAACAGAATATTTTATCTAGGTCCATTGTTTTTGGAACAGGGATAAAAGCGCTGCCGGTTCTTTCGGGCTTTACGGCGAATCTCTTGTTATGATCCCTAAGATACTCTGTCCTTAGGTACTTATTCGCCTCTTCCTTCGTCTTTATACCTCTTAGCCTCAACTCTTGAGGTATTCTGCCCTGATAGGTCCGATTCAGGCGTTCGGATCTGCCTCTTGCCTGCGGTGAATACGATGGAATGTGTTGTGATCCTATCTCCTGTAGAGCCCTGCCTACCTGCGTAAGATTATCTTTTGATACTTCCTCTCCGGCCTTCTTGGTCAGGAAGAAGTGGCTCGCCCTATCGCTGTATAATGAGCAGAATATACCATTCTTCTCGACGGTATTGCGAATCATTTCCATGCATGTATGGCTATCTTCTTCATCCACCAGGGCTATATCATAGACTTCGTTACTGGCATCGTCTGATATGGTGACAATATCGTATTCCGTGCCGTTACCGAACCAGTCATGGGGAGAGCCGTCCATGTGCAGCATCATGCCCACAAGAGGCTTGCGAGGGCGGCGTTTCCTGTGCGGATCGCGTCTATTGCGCTTTTCCACCAATCCGGCGCCTTCCAGGGCAAGCCGGACCCAGTTATAGCTCAAGTGTATATTATGGTGCTTGGTCAGTTTATCGTAAAAGTGGGACATGTTAAAATCGAAATACTTCTCCCTGTAGAGCCTTAAGACCTTCTCGGCCTTCTCAAGAGCAACCCTTCTGGGGCTGGGGCACTTACGGCGCCTGTCGTATAAGCCGTCGTAGCCATAGATCTCGTAACGCCTCTTCCATCGCCTCATCTGCCGGTCTGATATACCAAGAATTTCGGCAGCGTCTATCCAGTGGATCTCCCCCGACATAGCTCGGAGTATCACTTCCTGCGTCTTCATCGCCCGCTCCAATGCGGATTTTGGATAATATGCGTCCATAATCAGCCTCCAGTTTTAGGTGGCGCATATTATCACATCCCGCTTTGAAAGCGGACATTTCATTTGTTAAAGAACCGGACACTTCACTATTTTATAACAGGCAGGCTTAGGAAAAAAGCGGGAATGGGAAGAGACATTGTACCCCCCTCCCCCGGAGCTTGAGAAAGATTAAAAGAGTCAGCTTTAATGTCTTTTTAAGTTTAAAAGAGCTTGTTAATAGTGTTAAGGTTAATGATCCGATTACCCCGAGGGGTAATCGAAAAAAACCGAAGTTATCGCGCAAAAAGCCCGGTATCGTTAAGCGAAGCCGTGCGAATGAATACGAGCTAAGCACAGCCATTAGATTGTTTAACAGCTCGCCATGGCAGTGGCACCGCGTCAATGAATGGCACGATTACATCAATAACGAAGAATAAAAATAAAAGGGACACATGACAACCTGATACGATTCTCCTTGTCCCGTTAAGATAAGGAGGTGGTTACATGTGCCCATATCCATGGTATCAGGTTATGCGATTAAGTAAAGATAAAAAACAGCAGCGTTACCAATTGGTAATCTATGACAAGGAGCATGGTGTGTATCCCTCCTCGAGATTCTTTGCCACGACTCCTAAGACCGTCCGTAAATGGCTCATGCGCTTCATCGAGGGCGGCTATCAGGCCTTGGCTGACTTATCCCGTCGTCCTCTCTACTCACCCCGCGCCGTACCGGAAGACGACGCAAGACATATCGTAAAGCTAAAATCAAAATACAAGCGTTTAGGAGCTGACCAGGTCAAGGCGCTGGAGGATCTGGCTACATCATCCAAGACCATCCGCAAGATATGGCGCGAGAACGGCGTATCGAGCCGTAAACGGCGCAAGAAGCATATCACCAAGCAAAACCTTCGTGAGATTAAAAAACAATTCGCTCTCTTCGAGAGGGTATGTGAGGACACCAAAGATCTCGACGACATCCCCGAATATTATCCGCAGATGATGGCTAAGAACTTGCCTAAAGTCCAGTATACCTTTAGAGAAATCTCCTGCGGCGTCCAGTTCCTGGGATTCTCTGTCGAGAGATCTCTTACTAATAGCATGTTATTCGCCGGATATATCAATGAGCATCTTAGAAAATATGATCTTATCGTTGAAAACGGCATACGCCAGACCGATAACGGCTCTGAATATATCGGCTCATGGTCGGCTAAAGAGCCATCAGCATATACTCTTAAGATCGAATCGGAGAAGCTCGTACACGGCACCATCCCGCCCGGAGCCCACAGGTTCCAGTCCGACGTGGAGACGGTCCATAATCTAATCGAGGTCGACTTCTATGAGATAGAGCGATTCGCTGATAGGCGTGACTTCATGGAAAAAGCTTATACCTATCAGTTATTCTTCAACCTCGAAAGGCCTAATACATACAAAGAGAACAAAAGCCCCTGGCAGTTAGCCAAAGAGAAACGTCCTGACTTACCGAAAGAGGCTCTTATGCTGCCACCGGTTGATTTAGACGAGTTACTAGATAAAAAGATTGCTAATCCGGCTATAGGGGGGTATGATGTGTCTTCCGCTCCCTGGTTGAATTTTTCGATTCCGAGAAGTTCCCCTCTTAAGCGTTGTGCTATTTGTAAAATGTGCTGTATCGAGTGGTTCGCTTAGGACGCTCGGCCGCTCCAGCGAAGCACAATCCCGAGGGGCCTTGGAGGAACGGAAAAATAAAACCCGGGAGGCGGCTCTATTGTTACTTCTTGAGAATTCTCTTGAATTCCGCGGTGAGGGCTGGAAGGATTTCGAAGAGGTCGCCGACTATACCGTAGGTGGCGAATTTAAAGATGGGCGCATCGGGGTCTTTGTTGATAGCCACGATGACTTTCGAGGACTGCATGCCTATCAGATGCTGGATCTGACCGCTTATGCCGCAAGCAATATACAACTTGGGACAGACAGTCTTTCCTGTCTGGCCTACCTGGTGCGAATACGGCATCCAATCGGCGTCAACGGTTGCTCGGGATGCGCCGACTGCCGCACCCAGGGTTTTGGCTAGTTCTTTGACGAGCGCAAAATTCTCAGGACCGCCCAAGCCCCTTCCGCCTGAGACTATGATATCGGCTTCGGCGAGATTTACCGTCTCTTCTATTTCTTCGACTATGTCGAGAAGCGTAGTACGGGACTTCAATATATCTTGTGAATATTTCTTTCTGACGACCTCTGCCTTGTGCGATTTATGGATCTCGGCCTCTTTCATGACTTTGTGTCGGACGGTCGACATCTGCGGCCTGTGGTTCGGTGTAATGATAGTCGCCATGATGTTCCCGCCGAATGCCGGGCGCGTCTGGAGTAGAAGCCTCTCTTTCTCGTCGATATCGAGTCCGGTGCAGTCGGCCGTAAGGCCCGCATCGACCGTGACCGCCACGCGCGATATCATGCTGCGGCCTATGGTGGTCGCGCCGCATAGAACGATTTCCGGTTTATACTCTTCAATTAATTTAACGATGACGTTGGTGTACGAATCGTCCTGGTAGGATTTGAGTTCCGGGGCGTCGACTAAGTAGATCTTGTCCGCCCCGCGCCGAGAGATCTCCTCGATCTTCGATTCGATGTCATGGCCCAAGATCACCGCGCAGAGTTTCACACCGAGCTTCGAAGCCAGCTTCTTTCCCTCGCCCAGAAGCTCGAAGGAGATTGTCTGGATCACGCCCTTCTTCTGTTCGCAGAATACCCATACATCTTTATATGAAGAGATGTCCTTTTTCTCGCCGGCATATCTGCCGATCTCGATCGCGTTAAATTCGCAGACGGAAACACAGGCCCCGCATAAATTGCATTTGGCCATGTCGATAACGGCCTTCTTGTTAGCCATGTGTATGGCGCCGAACGGGCAGGCCTTCACGCAGAGCGTGCAACCCACGCATTTATCGAGTAGAATCGTTATTGAATTTGACATATTTACCATTTCAACCTACGAGGTTGGATATCAGGTTAACTGTAAATCCAATCTTGCAGGTTTTAAATCACGATATCTTTCAAAAGCTCGACGAGCTCCTTCGCAATATCCGATGTGTCGCCCTTAAGTATCTCCCCGCCCTTCCTTGGCGGAGGAGTAAATATCTTGACCACCCGCGTCGGTGATCCGTCAAGCCCGATATTCTTCGGATCGGCCGCAATATCTTCAGCGGTCCACTTGGCGATCTTTGCTGATTTTGCCCTCATCATACCTTTTAAAGAAGGAAGCCGCGGCGTATTTATCTCTTTAACAACTGTAAATAAGCAAGGGATCGGCGTCTCGACGACGTCGTAACCTTCCTCGGTCATGCGTTCAACTTTTACTTTATTACTTGATATCTCTTCGATCTTCTTGACATAGGTAACCTGAGGTATGTCTAGATGTGTCGATATGCCGGGCCCGACCTGAGCGGTATCGCCGTCCGAGGCCTGCTTTCCGCACAATATTATGTCGAACGGTCCGACCTTCTTTATCGCGCAAGAAAGCGTATAGCTCGTCGCCCATGTATCGGAGCCGGCAAATTTGCGGTCGCTCACGAGTATCGCCTCATCGCAGCCAAGAGCTATAGCCTCTTTCAACGCATTCTCGGCCTGCGGCGGTCCCATAGTAATAACCGTAACTTTTCCGCCGAAACGCTCTTTCAGGCGCACGCCTTCCTCTATCGCGTAGGCGTCGAACGGATTGATCACGCTCTCAACACCCTCGCGAATAAGCGTATTGGTGACGGGGTCGATCTTGACGTCGGTCGTATTTGGAACTTGTTTTATGCAGACAATAATATTCATCGAACTATTCTTCCCTCAAACTCTCCTTGATCAGATTCGCGGCAATTATGTTACGCTGGATCTGGTTCGTACCTTCGTAGATCTGGGTGATCTTTGCGTCGCGCATGTATTTCTCGACCGGATACTCTCTCATGTAGCCGTATCCGCCAAATATCTGGACCGCGTCCACGGTTACTTTCATCGCGACGTCGCTTGCGAATAGCTTCGCCATCGCCGACTCTTTCGCGACGCCCTTCGCGCCGGAATCTACCATCCTCGCCGTCGCGTAGACTAAAGCGCGAGCCGCCTCTGTTTCAGTCGCCATGTTGGCAAGCATGTGCTGTATCGCCTGAAAACTCGATATGGCTTGTCCGAACTGGATGCGCTTCCTGGCGTATTCGACAGCATAGTCGAGGGCGCCTTGAGCGATCCCGACAGCCTGCGCCGCGACACCCGGCCTGGAGCTATCGAACGTCTTCATCGCCACTATAAATCCCATCCCTTCCTTAGAGATAATATTCTCTTTCGGAATTCTGCAGTCGGTAAATATGACTTCCCGCGTCGCTGACGCGCGGATACCGAGCTTCTTCTCTTTCTTGCCGAAATCCAGCCCCTTGGTGCCTTTTTCCACAATAAAGGCGCTCGCGCCGCGCGCTCCTTTGGACTTGTCGGTCATCGCTATAACCGTATAAACTTCAGCCTCACCGGCATTAGTGATCCATTGCTTGGTGCCGTTTAATATATAGTGATCACCGTCTTTTTTCGCCGTTGTCTTTATGTTTCCCGCGTCCGAGCCGGCCTCGGCCTCTGTAATACAGAATGCCGCGACCCTGCCCTTGGCTATTCCGGGCAGGAACCTCTTCTTCTGCTCCTCGTTTCCGTAAAGAACGATCGGAAACGTCCCGAGCCCCGTACCGGCAAAACCGAGCGCTATGCCTCCGCATGCCCTCGAAAGTTCCTCTGCGACCAGGCACATATCCATTACGCCGCCGCCTAAACCGCCATAAGCCTCCGGAATATACACGCCGAATAAGTCGCTGTCGGCCAATATCTTCACTATATCCCAGGCAAATTCTTCACTCTCGTCGTATTTTGCCGCGACGGGCTTAATCTTTTCCCGAGCGATCTTGCGCGCCAGGTCTCTGACCATCACCTGTTGTTCTGTAAGTAAATAATCCATAACCATCTCCCATGTTAACAATTTTAGCGGATAGCGTTTAGCGTATAATAGAGTCAGACGACAGGATTAGCGTTTAGCGTAGAGCGTATAGCGTTTAGGAACGTTTTCCATACGCCATACGCTAACCGCTATACGCTAATCAAGTAAATTTCCGCACGACAAGCGTCGCGTTGTGGCCGCCGAAACCGAGGGCATTCGACATCGCCACATTAACCTTTGCGGCGCGAGGTTTATTCGGAACATAATCAAGGTCGCAGTACGGATCCGGCGTCTCATAATTTATGGTGGGAGGTATTATACCTTCCTTTATGCATAATGCCGTCGCTATCAGCTCCACGCCGCCCGCCGCTCCCAGAAGGTGCCCCGTAACAGACTTTGTCGAGCTGACCGCCAGCTTCTTTGCGTGGCTGCCAAATACCTTATTTATAGCAAGCGTCTCTATCTTGTCATTATATAATGTGGATGTGCCGTGCGCGTTAATATAATCGACTTCATTCGGCTTGACACCGGCATCCTTCAGCGACGCGGCCATACATCTTACACCACCTTCGCCTTTCGGGTCCGGCGCGGTTATATGGTAAGCGTCCCCGCTCATCCCGTAACCCACGAGTTCGCAGTAAATCTTGGCGCCCCTCTTCATGGCGTGCTCGGCTTCCTCTAATACGACTACACCGGCGCCCTCGCCCATGACAAAACCGTCCCTATTCTTATCGAAAGGCCTGCACGCCTTTTCCGGATGGTCGTTATAAGCGGTGGATAACGCCTTCAGGGCACAAAACCCGCCGAAACCCATATGCGTGATTGCCGTTTCAGAGCCTCCAGCCAACATCGTCTCCGCCTCGCCCCTCTGTATGATCCTGTAGGCATCCCCTATGGCGTGGTTCGAGGTCGCGCACGCCGTGGCAACGGCAGAGTTCGGTCCTTTCAGGCCAAGCGTTATCGAAACCTGACCGGCTGCCATATTTACTATAAGCATCGGGATCAAAAAGGGCGATATCCTGTCGGGCCCTTTTTCAGGGCCAAGGGCTATAAACTGCCTGTGCTCGGTTTCAACCGTATGCAGGCCGCCTATGCCGGACCCGATCAAGACACCGATCCTATTCCTGTCTTCTTTATTGAGGTCCAACCCGGAATTAATTACAGCCATCTTCGCGGAGACAACCGCGAATTGGACAAATCGGTCCATCCTTTTCATATCTTTCGGCGATAGATAGTGGGCTGGGTCGAAATTCCTTACTTCGGCTGCTATTTTGGATTTGAAGTGCGTGGGGTCAAAGCAGGCCAGGCGCTTTACACCGCTCTTGCCTTCTAAAAGATTTTTCCAGAATTCCTCTATAGTGTTGCCGATCGGAGATACAACGCCAAGACCCGTTACAGCAACTCGTCTAGTTTTGGGCATCAGTATACGGGTTTATTTACCGCCGGCCTTCTCTTCGATATATCTCAGAGCATCTCCTACGGTCGCGAGCTTCTCGGCTTCCTCATCCGGAATTTCCACGCCGAACTCTTCCTCGAGCGCCATTACAAGCTCTACCGTATCAAGCGAATCTGCTCCTAAATCATCGACAAATTTCGCGTTATCGGTCACTTCTTCTTTCTTCACCCCAAGCTGGTCCGCTATAATTTGCCTGATCTTGTCCTGAGATACGTCCATTTTCCCTCCTTGTAGTTACATTACCATTCCGCCGTCTACCTGTATAACCTGTCCTGTTATATAGGCCGAATCGTCACTCACTAAAAACAACGCAAGATTCGCTACATCCGCGACCGTCCCGAACTTCCCCAGCGGAACATATTTCAGCATCTCACCCTTGACTTCATCAGATAGCTTCGCGGTCATATCGGTCTCGATGAACCCGGGAGCTATCGCGTTGGCCCGTACGTTGCGCGATGAGAGTTCCTTTGCGACCGATTTTGTCAATGCTATCAGGCCGCCCTTTGAAGCGGCGTAATTAGCCTGGCCGGCATTCCCCATTATACCTATTATAGAGGCCATGTTGACGATCCTTCCGTCACGCTGCTTCATCATGGTCTTCGATACAGCCTTGGTGCAGTTAAACGCGCCTTTCAGATTAACCGCCAGAACCAGATCCCAGTCAGTTTCTGACATTCTGACCAAGAGCCCGTCCCTGGTAATGCCTGCATTGTTAACAAGTATATCTATTTTCTTAAATTTGTCAAGCGTTTTTTGGACGAAGGCCTCAACCTGGTCAGATTTTGTGACGTCTACGGCCCCTGTCACTATGCCGCGGCCGAGAGATTCTATCTCTTTTTGCGTGTTGCCCAATATTTCAGCATTGACGTCGCATATCGCGATGTCGGCGCCTTCCTTAGCGAACAGAAACGCTATCTCCCTGCCTATGCCTCTTGCGCCGCCTGTAATTATCGCCACTCTACCTTTGAGCTTCATGACATTCCACCCTGTCGTAGGGCAGGTTTACCTGTCCGCCGTAGCCTTAGGCGACGCGGAAACCTACCCTGCTGTTTGTTTTCAGCATATTGTAGCCATATCTCCCGCCGTGTCAAGATATTTTTTCCCTCGGTCGGAGACCTCGGGATGTTGCTAACCGAGGGCTGAACTGGCTTTCCCTCGGTCGGAGACCTCGGGATGTTGCTAACCGACTGATTAAGTAATCTTTACCGGTAATATACCTCGCCACTTCTCGGAAAATATCCTGCAGTTCTTTTTTAATAGTTCGTAATCGTCTTTTACCAATTCTTTGTATTCGCTAAGCCGCCTGGTCATGCCTCCGTTACCGATATGCATCGCCGCGACATTAACAACAACGTTTCTGAATCCGGCTTTGATGCTCTGCAGAGATATGTCAAGGTCGTAACAGTGCATATAACCGAATGTCTCGTCAAAACCTTTTACTTTTTCAAGAAAGCGCCTCGCCATTATAAAACACAGGCCGTCGATCACCGCGACTTCGGCCACCCCCTCAGACATCGGAGCGTTCAGGTCTTCGGCCCGGAGATTATGCTTCAGCGTCGCCTCGTTCACACAGCCCGTATCGTATATCTCTTTCCTTCCGGCGAGACCAGCGATGCCGATCCCTGGATCCTTTTCGAAAACTGACACTATTTTTTCTAACCATTCATCTTCCAATATAAGAAGATCGTTGTGCATAACACATATGTAATCGTATCTAACGGCCTTCGCTCCCTGGTTTATCGCCTTTATCGGCCCCAGGTTCTCCTCATTCCTTATGTACTGTATCGTGACGCCCTTATTCTTTAAAGTATCAAAATAATTTTTAAC
>JAUYPN010000040.1 GCA_030695725.1 Candidatus Omnitrophota bacterium | reverse complement strand
GCTTCATGGCCCGGCGTATCGAGAAATGTCACGGAGCCATGAGGCATCTTTACTTCGTAAGCGCCTATATGCTGGGTGATGCCTCCTTTTTCCTTATCCGCGACGCGCGTCTTCCTTATAAAGTCCAGGAGGCTCGTCTTGCCGTGATCGACATGTCCCATGAACGTAACGACGGGCGGACGCGTCACGATATTCTTCACGTCCTGTTTGTCTTCCATGTCACGGTGCTCTTTGACTACCTCGGCCTCTACTTTAACCGGCTTCCTGAATTCTATACCGTAATCTTTAAGCAATTCCTTCACTATCTCCTCGCCCAGGCCCTGATTTATAGTGGCAAATATATTCCTGGCCATCAGTTTCATTATAAGTTCGTTGGACTTCACGCCTATCTTTGCCGCGAGGTCTTTTAATGCAATGGGTAGTTCTAATTCAAGGAATTTTTGTTCAGGGATAGCGGGAACTACGATCTCTTCAGCGACTATTTTAATTTCCTCGACCTTCTTTACCACAGGAGGCACCGAAACCGGCTTCGCCTTGACTTCCTCCGATTTCTTTATAATAACAGGCTCGGGCTTCTTTATAACTGCGGACTCCGCCTTCTTAGGTTCAGGAATTTTAACTTGAGGCTGCGTCGGAGGCGTTACGCTGTCATTGCGAGGAAGATGTCTATCAAGTGTTTTCTGACGAAGCAATCCCTCTTTGGATTGCTTCGGCGCGCTTCGCGCGCCTCGCAATGACGAAGAGGAAGCTTCTTTTTTTAGTGTCTTAGGCTTTGCCGTGGCTGCCTTCTTAACAGTCTTGGGCTTAGCCACGGATGCCTTAGCAGGCGCCTTCTTTTTAGTCTCTTTTACTTTACTGGCCTTCTTGATCATATATTTTTTACCGCCTTCAGGATCTTATCGGCGGTCTTCTCACCTATTCCCTCAAGCTTTACCATATCTTCTACCGTCAGCGCTTTTATCTTTTCAGGCGTATCGTATCCGGCGGCGATCAGTATTTTGGCCGTCTTCTGGCCTATTCCTTTAATTTGCGTAAGACTGTCATTGCGAAGGCGCGAAGCGCCTGAAGCAATCTCTTTTTTAGCCTTTTTCGCCTTAGCTTTTACAGTCTTCTCTGCCGGCGCCTCCGGAACGGCGGCCTCTTTCTTCTCTTCGGGCTTTCCTGCCAACAATGCCTCGGCAGCTTTTTTGGCTTTCTCCTCTTTACCTCTGATATCGATCTCCCAGCCGATAAGCCTCGACGCAAGCCTCACATTCTGGCCGTGCTTTCCTATACCTATCGAGAGCTGGTCATCGGCGACCGTCACGGCAATACGCTTATTCGTTTTGTCTATCGTGGTCTCGAGCGGCTCTGCCGGGCTGAGCGCGGCCTTCACATATTCTTTAATATCGTCGCTCCATCTCACTATATCTACACGCTCGCCCTTCAGCTCATTTACTATATCTTTAACGCGCGAACCCCTCATGCCTACGCATGCGCCCACGGCATCCACTTTTTCGTCCTTGGACCATACCGCCAGTTTCGTCCTTTCACCCGGCTCTCTCGCGACAGACCTGATCTCTACGATGCCGTCCATTATTTCCGGAACTTCTATCTCGAATAATTTTTTTACGAACGCCACATCGGATCTTGTGAGCACCACCTGGGGCCCGTGAGAAGTCTTATTAACTTCCATAATATAAGCCCTGATCCTGTCTCCCTGTTTATACCGCTCCCCCTGGCACTGCTGGGATCTGGGCAGGATCGCCTCGGTCTTGCCCAGGTCGAGCACTATATCGCCCTTCTCAAATCTGTGGACGGAACCATTGACTATGGTACCGATACGCTTGGTGTAGTCTTCCAAAACTATGTCGCGCTCCGCCTCCCTGATCTTCTGTATTATAACCTGTTTGGCGGTCTGGGCGGCAATCCTGCCGAACTCGGCCGATTTTACAGGCTTACCCTCGCTCATTATGGTTATCTGGCCCGTTGACCTGTCGATAACCGCGGTGACCTCCGCTTCCTTATTTCCGACTATCTTTTTCGCAGCGCTTGCAAGCGCGGACTCTATGGCCTTAAAGAGCAGTTCCTTGTCTATGCCCTTCTCGCGTTCCATCTGGTCCAATATCGTCAGCAGTTCCTCATTCATTTTGCTACACCTTTCTGTCTAAAAATCTATTTTAAGCCTTGCCAAAGCTATCTTACTCCGAGGTATCACAGTGCTTATACCTTGGCGCTCTATAACCACATTCTCCTTATCCATACCTACCAATACACCTTCATACGTCTTTCTGCCATCAATAGCTTCGAAAGTCGTAAGCTCAAGCTCTTTCCCCATCGAGCGCTCGAAATCCCTATCCGTCTTTATGGGTCTGTCGAGCCCCGGCGAAGAGACTTCCAGCGTATAACGATCCTGTATTACATCTTCTCTGTCGAGTACTTCGCTTAAAAATTTGTTGAGCCCGGTGCATTCACTTACCGTTATTCCTTCAGGCGTATCGGCAGTTATACGCAATACAAGGCCTGGGCCTTCGCGCCTGAAGACGATATCTATGAGCTCTATACCGTGATCTCTCAGATAAACTTCCGCTATCTCTCTTACCCTGTCGACAATTTCCATAAATTTTACAAAAAAAAATGGGTTTATCAAAACTAAACCCACTTACTTCCCTCCTTCAAAAGGAAGTTTTAAATTTGTGTGTGTATTATGGTACTACATAGGCCTTTTTATGTCAAGAAGAAATATTACGCTCTGCCGAGGTACTGCCCGGTCCTCGTATCGACCTTTATTATCTCGCCTTCCACTATAAAGAGCGGTACGTTTATTACTAACCCCGTCTCCAATTTCGCCGGCTTCATCGCTTTGCCTGAGGTATTGCCCTGGGCGCCGGGAGCCGATTCTACTACCTTGAGATCAACGCTTGTAGGAAGCTCCGCTGTAATCGGCTTATTGTCATGGTACATGAGGCTTATCTCTATATTCTCTTTAAGATAGTCCTTAACCAAGGTCAATATTTCATCATCAAGCACTATTGTCTCGTAGGTCTCCATATCCATAAAATGGTATCCGGAATGGTCATGAAAGAGATACTGCCCTTTCTTGGCCTCCAGATCTACCCTATCGACGTTCTCCGCGGCGCTGTAGCGCCTGTTCGCCAGCCTGCCATCAACGATATTCTTCAGAGTCGTCTGATACATGGCTCTTAAATTACCAGGCGTCCTGTGCTCCACGTCCGTAACGACATACAGCTGACCGCCATCGCTGATTATCATACCCTTTTTCAATTCGGATGCTTTCATAGTGAGATGATTGTACCACAAGAAAGGAAAAAATCAATGGAAATGTTTATTGGCGGGTATTCCGGGCGAGGTCTGGGTGGGTATGAGCCACCCAGTGCCAAGCAACCTCTCACGGAACTCTAGCGTCTAAATCTTACTTTGTACATCGACTAATAAAGTCCGTCCTCAATATCAAGTATACTTACGCTTTCAGAGAATACAAGCAACAATACCATACTTTTTTATTAGTTAACACGCATGAAAATTACGCATGTTAGAAGATATTTTACTCGGTGGGATACCATAATACAAAGCAGGTTATGACTATTTACGTTAATATCCCTGATTTTACACCAGCTGAACTTGCAAGTGTTTACCAAGCGCATTAGCGGCCTTCTCTAACGTCAAAAGGGTGACAGACCTGTTGGTCGGATCAAGAAGCCTGTTTAATTGCGTGCGACTCTTAATATGCATCCTTATTGTCATCCTCGACTTGGAAATATTATTTTTTTTCATAAGTTTCCATATTTGAGATGCAATGACTTTTTTTACGGCAGCAGCCTGGGTCTCTTCCAAGATACCCTCTTCTTGAAGAAAATCATCAAAACTGGAACCTATATGTTTATTTGTTCGTTTCATATAACTACCTCCTGTTTAATTGTTTCATTCGTTTTATCGCTAGATTCAGATCGTCTTTTGGAGTCTTCTCTGTCTTTTTAATAAATCCGTGCAAAAGAATTATCTGATTTTCAGACAAAGTAAACAAGACTCGTGAAATTTTATTCTCAAGCCTAGTCCTTACCTCCCATATTCCATTACACATTTTTCTCGCCAAAGGCATTCCCATTGGCCAGCCGTATTGAACTGTCTTGATATCCTCGCCTATTGCTTTTTTATCTTCACTAGGCAAAGATCTTAACCACTCTCGTACAGGCTCATTTCCGGTTTCTGTTCTAAAAAACCTAGCTTCTAATGGGTATTCTCTATTCATC
>JAUYPN010000039.1 GCA_030695725.1 Candidatus Omnitrophota bacterium | reverse complement strand
GGTCGGCGGCGGGGGGCATTCGGAGGAGATACTGAAGAATATACTTCCCCACGGAAGGCTCATAGGCATAGATGCCGATCCGGACGCGCTCGTCATAGCGGCCGAGAGATTAAAAAATTTCAACGGTTCTTTTACGCTCGTCAATGACAACTTCAGGAATATCGACAGGATCCTTAAAATACAGAATATAAAGAATGTAGACGCGGTGCTCTTGGATATCGGGATCTCCTCGTATCAGCTGGATGATGCGTCGAGAGGTTTCAGCATAAGATCGGATGCTCCGCTCGATATGAGGATGGACAAGAGTTCCGGTATCGCAGCATACGATGTGGTCAACGGATATAAGGAAGAGAAGCTCTCCGAGATAATAGAAAAGTTCGGAGAGGAGCGGTTCCATAACAGGGTTGCGAGGTTCATAAAGGATGCGCGCGAGCGCAAACGCATCGAGACCACGGGAGAGCTTGCCGAAATAGTTAAAAGAGCCGTCGGGTATAAGTACAGGAATATCAAGATACATCCGGCGACGCGCACATTTCAGGCTATAAGGATCTTTGTAAACGATGAACTTGGCGCGCTTGAAGAGGCACTGAAGAGCGCGGTATTCTGGTTAAAGACGGGCGGCAGGATTGCCGTGATATCCTTTCACTCGCTTGAGGACAGGATAGTAAAAAACACGTTTAAGGGGTATTCAAAGTTGGGCGTGTTAAAAATTATAACAAAAAAACCTTTGATTCCGGAACGTGAGGAGATCATAGCAAATCCTCGCTCGAGAAGCGCCAAATTGAGGGTTGCGGAAAGGATCGAAGAGCAGTCATGAGGCTTTTTAAGTATATCGCGCTTTTGGGGATAATTACTCTCATAGCCTTGGTCTATGTTCACCAGCAAGTGGAGCTGGTAAAGTTAAGTTACGAAATAGACTGTAAAGAAAAAAAACTTAAAGAGATGCTTGACCGCAAAGGCGTACTCCGATATAATATATCCAACTTGGAATCGCCCTCCCGTTTGGAGAAGGTTCTTTTGGAAAGGAAAGTATCGGTATCCTATCCCAAGAGGGGCCAGGTAATAAGGCTGGCGAGGAATCCTTCTCGTGTGCCGAGCAGACTCCTAAGAGTCTCGGGCCTCGAAGAGAGGGCGGGAATATTTAAACTATTTGATTTTCTCGGCGGCAGGCCGGACGTTCACGCCAGAGAAAAATAGACCTTTCGACAATGTTCAGGGTCTTGTCCTGAGCAAGGCCATCTATAAACTATAGGCCGCGCCGAAGGATAATGGATTTATATTTTGTGCATAGTGGAACCTTTCGCGCTCGCCAGATATCTGTATTCCTCTTCTTTCTGCTGTCTCTATCCCTTCTGCTAATACGCCTTTTTTACCTGCAGGGAATAAAGCATTCCTTTTACTACAAGATAGCCAACGAAGAACATATAGTGTCGGTCGAGCTCCAGCCGAAGCGAGGCACGATATTCGACAGGAATATGCGTGTCCTCGCGGTCAACCTGAACAGGATATCCGTTTACGCAAATCCGCGCGAGATAAAAGACAAAGCAAAAGCTGTAAAGATAATTTCTGCCATATTGAACTTAAAAAGTGATTTTGTGGCGGGGAGATTATCGCGTGACAAAGGTTTCGTATGGATAAAACGTAAGGTCACGAACAAGGAAGCGGCCGCGCTCAAAAAATTTAATCTGACGGGAGTCGGTTTCATCGATGAGTCAAAGAGATTCTATCCCAACGCCGGTTCGGCATGTCATCTTGTAGGGTCCGTCAATATCGACAACAAAGGGCAGGAGGGGCTCGAAGCGCTTTATGACGGATACCTGAAGGGGCAGGAAGGTTTTCTTGTGGCGACCCAGGATGCCAAAAGAAAATTGCTCCATTCCTACCGGGAGGATTTCCTGGCTCCGAAGAACGGCTACAATCTTGTCCTCACGATAGATGAAGTCATCCAGAATATAGCGGAGCGCGAACTCTATAAGATGTACGATAAGTATCACGCCAAGGGCGCGGCGATCGTCGTCATGGATCCGAAGAACGGCGACATACTGGCGCTGGCCAACTTTCCGAATTTTGACCTCAATAACCCGGCCAAGAGGCAGATAGATTCGGTGAGGAACAGGGCCGTCAATGATTTTTTTGAACCCGGGAGCGTATTCAAGATAGTGACGGCGAGCGCCATACTGGAAGAGAAGGCCGTTGATCTCAATGACAAGTTCGACTGCGAGAATGGCGCATGGAAAGTCGGAAGAAGAGTTCTCCATGACCACAGGCCGCACGGGGTGATGACGTTCAGGGAAGTCATAGAGATGTCGAGCAATATAGGGACGGTGAAGGCGGCCAGCCTTTTGGGGCCCGAAAAGATGAATAAGTATATGAGGTTATTCGGTTTTTACGAAAGGACCGGTATAGACCTTCCCGGTGAAGTCCTCGGTATGAACAGGCCCCTGTCCCGATGGACCCCCACCAGCATGCTTGCCATACCAATGGGCCAGGAGGTTACGACTACCACGATCCAGCTTGCCTCGGCCATCTCTGTAATAGCGGACAACGGGTTTTTAGTAAAGCCGCGAATAGTAAAAAGAATAGAGAGTGAAAACGGAGAGGTGATAAAAGAGTTCCGGCCCGAGGTCAGAAGAAGGGCGATATCTCCGATGACGGCTTATCGCATGAGAGTCCTGCTTATGGGGGCCGTCGAAAACGGCACCGGCAAAAAAGCGAAAGTCGAAGACTTCAGTACCGGAGGCAAAACGGGGACTGCGCAGAAGGTCGCGCCGGGTGGAATATATTCGCATGATAAGTTCATGGCGTCGTTTATAGGTTTTGCGCCCGTGGGAAAACCGGCTATCGCCGTGGCGGTATGCGTCGATGAGCCTCATCCGGTATATTTCGGCGGGGATGTCTCCGCGCCGGTCTTTAAAAATGTTGTGGACGAATCGCTGAAGTATCTTAATGTGAAGGATACTAGGCCGGGTATGGTAAAATAGGCTTTATGGTCAAATTAAAAGATCTCTTGAGCGCGGTGTCGTATAAAGCGGACAGGGATATCTCCAGCCTCGCCGTAAAAAGAATAACGAACGATTCGAGAAGAGTTGGTAGAAACGATCTCTTCATAGCGCTGCGCGGATATAACGTTGACGGGTATAAATTCATAGGGACCGCCATCAAAAAAGGAGCCGGTGTAATAGTGTCGGAAAAAGATTTTGACGCGCCCGAAGGCGTGACCAAGATAATGGTGAAAGATACCCGCTCGGCCGCTCCGTTGATAGCCGCCAACTTTTACGGAAATCCTTCCGAAAAATTAAGGATCACAGGCGTCACCGGGACCAACGGCAAAACGACGATAACCTATATAATGGAGAATATCCTTAAAGAGGCCGGCAGGCCCTCCGGCGTTATCGGAACGATAAATTACAGGATTGGGAAGAAGCAGTTTCCCTCCAAGAATACGACCCCGGGCCCGTTTGAGCTCACGGCTCTTTTAGACAGGATGCTTAAAGCCAGCGTCAAGGATGTCCTGATGGAGGTATCAAGCCATTCGCTTGACCAGGGCAGGGTGGACCGCGTCTTATTCGATGTCGGAATATTTACAAACATCACCAAAGAGCACCTAGATTACCATAAGACGGTAAAAAAATATTTTGATGCCAAAGCAAAATTGTTTGGTAAACTTAAAAAGCACGCAGTTGCCGTATTAAATAACGACGACCGTATGGTGTCGGATTTAAGAGCCCTCATAAAAGGAACGGTGCTTACCTATGGATTGGACAAAAGAGCCGATATCGCGGCCAGCGGGATCAGGCTTTCGGTGGATAGCACGTCCTTCAGTATCAAAACGCCCAAGGGGTCATTCGCGGTCTCGACGAAACTCATAGGTCGGCACAATATTTCGAATATTTTGGCCAGCACAGCCGCCGCGATAGCTTTAAAGATACCTCTCGGCGCAATAAAAAAAGGGATCGAATCGTTCAGAGCGGTTCCCGGGAGGCTGGAACTTATAGATGTCGGGCAAGAGTTCAGGGTCTTTGTGGACTATGCCCATACCGAAGACGCGCTCCATAATGTATTAAGCCTTTTAAGAGAGGTGGTGCCGGATAGAAATATAATAACCGTCTTCGGATGCGGCGGAAACAGGGATAGCGCGAAGAGGCCGCTGATGGGAAACGCGGCTTGCAGGCTCTCTGACAGCGTCATCGTAACCTCCGATAACCCGAGATTCGAAGACCCATCCGCGATAATATCCCAGATAGAGTCCGGGATCCGCGGCAAATTTTCAAATTATGATCTGGTCGAGAACAGGCGGGAAGCTATCAATAAGGCGCTCCGGATGGCTTCGAAAGGCGATGTTGTAGTGATAGCGGGCAAAGGGCATGAAAAATATCAGATCATGAAAGAGAGGGCGGTGCCTTTCGATGACTGCGCCGTCGCCAAGTCCATACTCAAGAGGATAATATGAAGATAGGTGAGATAATAAAAGCAACCGGAGGAAGGATGGTCTCGGGAGGGCCCGAAACCGATATAGACCTTTCTAAAATATCAACCGATTCGAGGACGATAAAAGAGGGAGACCTCTTCCTCCCGTTGAAGGGTAATAATTTTAACGGTGAGGATTTTACAGGCGAGGCGTTTAAAAAAGGCGCTATAGGTGCATTCGTTACGGTCCACGGTCAACGGTCCACAGTTCACGGTAAAACGATTATACAAGTAAGAGATACGACCGTTGCGCTGCAAAGATTGGCGCGGTATAGAAGAAAGAAATTCAAGGGCCCCGTCATAGGAGTTACGGGATCTAACGGGAAGACCACCGTAAAAGATATGGTGGCCGGAGTGCTTTCGTCCAAATTCAATGTGCTGAAGAACGAAGGGACTAAGAATAATCATATCGGAGTTCCGTTAACGCTTTTAAAGCTTAACGATTCCCATGATATGTGCGTTGTAGAGATGGGCACGAATCATCACGGCGAAATACGCCTTCTTGCAGAGATAGCCTCGCCGACCGTTGCCGTCATCACCAATATAGGGCCGTCTCATCTGGAATTTCTAAGGGATATTAAAGGCGTTTTTGCGGCTAAGAGAGAGATATTGGAAACATTGAACAGGGACTCTCTCATCGTCATCAACGGGGATGACGAATATCTATCGACGATAAAGAGCAAGGTATTCAGGCTCATGAGGTTTGGTTTTAATGCCATTAACGATTTCCAGGCCTCCGGAGTTTCATCCAACGGGACCGGTATAAGGTTCATTTTAAACGACAGGTCGAATTTTACACTCTCTCTAATCGGTACGCATAATGTGTATAACGCTCTGGCGGCGATAGCGGTTGCGTATAGTTTCGACATAAGCTACTTGGCCACAAAAAAAGCTTTATCGGAATATTCGCCCGCCAATATGAGGCTTAATGCCAGACGGGTCGGAGACGTCACAGTCATAGATGATGCATACAATTCAAATCCTTTGTCCATGAAGTCCGCGATAGAAGCCCTTGCCGGGTATCCCGCAAAAGGAAGGTGGATGGTGAGCGCGGACATGCTCGAATTGGGCCAGGCCGAGAGAGATTTTCATAGCATGATCGGAGAGACGATAGCGAAGTCGGGTTTTAGCGGGCTGATCACCTTCGGAGACCTCTCTCGTCATACGTCATCGCGCGCATTGGAATGCGGCATGGATAAGAACAGGGTATGGCATTGTTCGAACAGGAAGGAGATCGCCGATATATTGAAAAGATCCATGGACTCCGGCGACGCCGTCCTCGTGAAGGGTTCGCGCGCGATGAAGATGGAAGAAGTCATTAAAGAACTAAGCTGTAAGCCGTAAGCTTTAAGCTTAAAACTTACAGCTTATAGTTTAAGGCTAAAAGGTAACGCATGCTTTATTACATATTTTACTCACTGAGAGATCGTTGGAGCGGGTTTAACGTATTCAAATATCTGACGTTCAGGACCGCTATGGCGAGCCTTACGGCCCTGCTCATATCCCTTATATTCGGTCCGGCGATAATAAGATGGCTGAAGAAGCTCAATTTCGGACAATACATAAGGAGAGAGCACGTCGAGAGCCTGTACGATATCACCAAACATAAACAGGGGACTCCCACCATGGGCGGAGTTCTTATAATCACCTCGATTGCGGCCGCCACCATTCTCTGGGCGGATATATTTAATGTCTATGTCCTTATGACGCTGGGGGCATTCGTATTTTTGGGAGTCGTCGGATTTGCCGACGATTACATAAAGGTGGTGAAGAAGAGAAGTCTCGGGCTTACGTCGGGCATGAAATTTTTAAGCCAGGTATTCCTCGCGCTCATAATCGCCACTTTCGTGATAGTCTTTACGCCCATACCCACGACGCTGAACGTCCCGTTCCTGAAATTCTTTTCATTGGAACTGGGGCTAT
The DNA here is from genome assembly GCA_030695725.1 of Candidatus Omnitrophota bacterium. GTDB lineage: Bacteria > Omnitrophota > Gorgyraeia > 2-01-FULL-45-10 > 2-01-FULL-45-10 > 2-01-FULL-45-10. The sequence continues at coordinate 6,371 of JAUYPN010000039.1, read as the reverse complement.
TATATCTGATCTTTGTGATCATAGTGGTGACCGGCGCGAGCAACGCGGTCAACCTCACGGACGGCCTCGACGGCCTGGCGATAGGCTGTACCATAATAGCGGCCATCTCATATTCAGCGCTCGCTTACATGGCGGGAAACTTTAAGTTTGCCGATTATCTCAATATATTTTATCTGCCCGGCGCGGGAGAGCTGTCCGTATTCTGCGCGGCCATGGTCGGGGCCGGATTGGGGTTTTTATGGTTCAATTCACCCCCGGCTACGATATTTATGGGCGATACGGGAAGCCTTGCGCTGGGGGGCGCCCTCGGGGTAGTGGCGGTATTCATAAAGAAGGAGCTCCTGCTCTTCCTGGTGGGCGGAATATTCGTTATCGAGGCCGTATCGGTTCTTTTACAGGTGCTATGGTTCAAGACGACAGGGAAGAGGCTCTTCCTGATGTCGCCCATACACCACCACTTCCAGCTTCTCGGCTGGCCGGAATCGAAGATCACGATACGTTTCTGGATAGTGGCGATAATATTGATGCTCTTAAGCTTGGCCACGCTAAAGTTACAATGAGGAATAAAAAAGTCACGGTTATAGGGTTGGGTAACAGCGGACTCAATGCCGCGATACTTCTGAAAGATGCCGGAGCAGCGGTCAGGGTTACTGAAAGCGCGGATAACGCGCCGGTGCGTAAGAATGCCGCTATTCTTAATGAGAGAAGAATAGCTTACGAGCTCGGCCGACACACAAAAGATTTTATCGGGGGCAGCGAACTTGTGGTCGTCTCTCCCGGAGTGGAAGATTCATCGCCTGCCGTAAGATGGGCGGATGAGCTGAGCATACCCATTATAAGCGAGATGGAGCTGGGTTATAGATTTTGCAAAGGAAAGATAATGGCTATAACCGGAACTAACGGCAAGAGCACGGTCACCACGCTCATCGGGGAGATCCTGAAAGAAGGCGATAAAGATACCGTGGTCTGCGGCAATATCGGAAATTCTCTTTGCGGCGAAATAAGCCGGATAAACGAAGATACGTGGGTGGTTCTGGAGGTGAGCTCGTTTCAACTCGAGAGGATCGTGGATTTTAAGCCTGCCATTGCCGTCATATTAAATATCACCGATGACCATATGGACAGGTACGACAAATTCGACCGCTATTTTAACGAGAAGCTCAAGGTATTTAAGAACCAGGACGAGAGAGACGTCCTTATATTGAACCGCGATGCCGGAGAGTTGAGCGGATTGGACAAAAAGACTAGGTCGAAAGTCCTCTATTATTCAAGGCTTTCTAAAGTCAACGGCTCTTTCTTGAAAGGGACCGAAATAGTCTGCGCCGCCGGCGCAAAAGAAGAGGACGTATGCGCGCTGAAAGATATAAAGCTTAAGGGCCTGCACAATATTGAAAATGTCCTCGTTTCTGTGCTTGCCGGGACCTTGGCCGGAGTCAAACCTGTATCTATGAAAGACACTATAAAGAATTTTACGGGGTTAAGCCACAGGTTCGAGACCGTGTCGGTAATAGACGGAGTTGAATATATAGATGACTCGAAAGGAACGACCGTAGATTCCACCCTAAGGGCGCTTGAATCGTGCGAAAGGCCGGTGATATTGATAGCCGGCGGAAAAGATAAGAATAGCGATTATTCGGTCGTCAGGGATATCGTTAAGAGCAGGGTCAAGTACCTCGTACTGATAGGAGAGGCCGGGAACAGGATAAGGGAAGTCCTGGGAGGAGTCGTTGAAACGCGCGAGGTCGCCACTATGCGGGAGGCGGTAGAGCTATCCAGTAGATTGGCGAAGACCGATGATCTCGTCCTCCTTTCACCCATGTGTTCGAGCTTCGATATGTTCAAAGACTATAAAGAACGCGGAGACGTATTTAAAAAAGCCGTATTGGGACTGGGGGCGGGGTGAGAGGCACGCGTTCTTCCATTTTCATGATAGTGGTGGTCCTGGTGGCGATCGGGGTCGTGATGATCTACTCCACAAGCGCCATCTATGCTAATGAGAAGATGGGCGATAGCCTCTATTTCCTGAAGAGGCACCTTTTATACCTTATAGTAGGCCTCTTCATGATGCTTTCGGCCATGGTCGTGAAGATGCAGACGCTGAAAAAATATTCAAAAGCCATAATGGTATTTTCGATAATGCTGTTGACGCTCGTTCTCATACCGCATATCGGCAGAGAGACTGCGGGAGCCAGGAGATGGTTCAAGGTAGGGGTCTTAAATTTTCAGCCGTCCGAATTCGCGAAGATCGCCATATTCATATACCTGGCGGACCTATTGGCAAGAAAAGAAAAATTTGTGAAGAGCTTTATTCACGGCTATCTTCCGCCGGTCCTGGTATTGGGTTTCGTTCTGATCCTAATACTTCTGGAGCCGGACCTTGGAACCGCGATAGCCATATCGGCCGTAAGCGTCATCATGCTCTTTGTGAGCGGGGTCAAGGTGAGATATATAATGGCGTCGGCCTTGGCAAGCATTCCCGCGCTATATGCGCTCTTATTCAAAGTTCCTTACAGAAGGAAGAGGATGATGATATTCCTGAACCCGTGGTCCGACAAGAGGGGCGCCGGCTTTCAGATAATCCAGTCGTTCGTGGCGCTGGGTTCCGGCGGCCTGTTGGGCGTGGGGCTGGGCCAATCCAGGCAGAAACTCTTCTATCTGCCGGCGTCGCATACCGATTTTATATTTTCAATAATAGGAGAGGAGCTTGGTTTCTTAGGCTCGGCTGCGGTCGTGACCCTATTTATACTTTTCGTGTGGGAGGGTATGAAGATAACGTTCAGGGCGGAGGACAGATTTGAGAAATTATTGAGCATGGCGCTCGTGTCGCTCATAGCTCTGGAGGCCATTATCAATATCGGAGTTACGGCGGGGGCGCTGCCGACCAAAGGGCTGCCGCTGCCTTTCATAAGCTATGGCGGCACGTCATTGATATTCCATTTAACCGCGGTCGGACTGCTTTTAAATATAGCCAAATCAAGCGAGGTATACAGATAATGCGGATATTAATAGCGGCCGGAGGTTCCGGTGGACAAATATTCCCGGCGGTTGCGCTTGCCGAAGAATTGAAGCTCAATGACCCCTCCGCCGAAATACTGTTCGTCGGAAGCGATAAGGCCTTAGACAGAAGAATATTTAAAAAGGAAGGCTTCGAATATCGCCTGCTGTCGTCCAATAAATTACCCTACGGAGCTTCTTTTAAGACGATCTTCTTTTTATTAGAATTATCGATCGATATCCTAAGATCGCTTATCATCATCATGAAGTACAGGCCCGAGGCCGTCGTAGGTTTCGGGGGTTATGTATCGGCGCCTGTGATAGTGGCGGCTTATATCCTCGGCATCCCCATGATGGTCCATGAACAGAACGCCGTGCCTGGCAGGGCCAACGCCGCGCTCTTCTGGTTTGCGGACAGGATAGCCGTAAGTTTTGAAGAGACGAGGAAATATTTGGGCGTTTACGCCGGAAAAGCCGTATTTACCGGCAACCCAATAAGGGCATCCCTTTTGAAAGACGACAAGATCGGGAACATAAAAAAACTGGGCCTCGATCCGCAAAAATTTACGATACTTGTCATAGGGGGCAGCCAGGGCGCTCATAATCTGAACAAAGCTTTCCTCAAATCGTTATCGAAGATGGATGAGGATAGCAGGCGGTCTTTGCAGGTGATACATATCACCGGCGTTACCGATTACGGATGGGCGAGCGCCGCTTACAGAGAATTATCAATAGAGCATCGCGTGCATTCATTTGTGGACAGGATAGAGGAGGCCTACAGTGCATCCGATCTCATCGTGACAAGAAGTGGTGCGTCCGCGATATTCGAGATAGCGTACTTCGGAAGGCCCATGATACTTGTCCCGTACCCGTTCGCGCTCAGCCATCAATCCGAGAATGCGCGGATATTTTCCGCCGGAGGCGCGGCCGTCGAGATAGACGAAAAGGACCTCTCGGGGGATCTCATGAAAGAGAGGATAGGGGGGTTGTTGAAGGACAGGAATAAGCTGTCCGAAATGGGAGAATCCGCCAGGCGCATGAGCGTGCCGGATTCGTCGCGCAGTTTGGCGCAGGCGGTCCTAAACATCATAGAGAGATAAAAGTGATATTAGAGAAGAATAATCTGCATTTCATAGGGATCGGCGGAATAGGTATGAGCGGTATAGCGCTCGTGCTCCTGAAGATGGGCTATAAAATATCGGGCTCGGACCTGGGGCCGAACAATCTGACGGAGAAATTGACCGCAGGGGGAGCCCTGATACGTTTTGGCCATGGCCATGACAATATCCCTCCGGAGACGGAGGTAGCGGTATATTCTTCATCGATAAATGATTCGAACCCGGAGATCCGCGAGGCGCGTAAACGCAACCTTCTTATCGTGAGGAGGGCCGGGGTGCTTGCGGAGTTATTGAACGGCAAGAAAGGGATAGCCGTTACCGGGACGCATGGAAAGACTACCACAAGTTCGCTGATATCCGTGATGCTCGAGAACTGCGGCCTCGACCCTACAGCAATTATAGGCGGCGAGGTGGCGCTCTTCGGAGGGAACTCCAAATATGGTAAAGGCGAATACGTGATCGCGGAGGCCGATGAAAGCGACGGATCGTTCCTCTATCTGAAACCGCTCTATTCCGTGATAACAAACGTGGAGATGGAGCATATGGACTATTATAAAACGCTTGAAGACGCCATAAATTCCTATGCCGCTTTCGCCAATAACACGAAAAGAGGCGGATGTCTGTTCTACAATGCCGAAGATGAGAATATCGCAAGCGCGCTGAAAAAATTTAACGGCAACAGGGAGAGTTTCGGATTTTCAAAAGACGCCGACATACATCCCCACGAAATAATGATGAATGAATTTTACACCTCCTATGTATGCGTTTACAAAAATGAGGTCATCGGCAGGGTCTCTTTGCGTATTCCGGGTAAACACAATATCCTGAACTCTCTCGCCGCGATACTCGTCGGATTCAAACTCGGCCTTTCATTCGAGAGTATATGCCGCTCCATACAGAATTTCACCGGGACCAAAAGGCGATTTCACCTCAGGGCGGACGTTGACGGGGTCATGCTGATAGACGATTATGCCCACCATCCGACCGAGATACGCGCGGTTTTGGACGCCTGCAGGAACTGGAAAGAGAGAAGGGTCATAGTGGTATTCCAGCCGCACCGCTACACAAGGACCAAGTTTCTCGCGGAGGAGTTTGGCAGGTGTTTTAAGGGCGCCGATAAATTGATACTTACGGATATCTATGCCGCCAGCGAAGAGCCCATAGAGGGCGTTTCCGTCAAAAACATTTATGACAGGGTGAGGCTGCACGGCTTAAATGACGTTACGATGATGGATAAAAAGAGCGTGGCGCGGCATATCATGGATGTGAAGAGATCAGGCGATATGATAATCATATTGGGAGCGGGCGATATAAAAGAGGTAAGCGATGAACTTTCCGAAAGACTTAATAAAAGGTAATGTAGTATTGGGCGAGAAACTGGGGCGCCATACATCTTTCAGGATCGGCGGCCCTGCGGCCGTATGGGCCCAACCCCGGGACGTAAAAGAGCTGAAGAGGATAGTGGTCTTTGCCCAGGAGGAACGCATACCCGTATTTGTAATAGGCGGCGGGACGAATGTGCTGGTAAGGGACGAAGGCTTCAACGGTATAGTGATCCATCTGGGATCGAGCGCCTTCAAAAATATTAGGATCAGCGGCACCACGGTAAGGGCGGGAGCGGGATACGGCGTTCCCGCACTGGTAAGGTTATGCTGCGACAAGGGATTGAGCGGCCTGGAATCGCTCGTCGGAATACCCGGCACCGTGGGAGGCGCCGTGTGCATGAACGCCGGCGGCTGGTCGAGCCCGTTATATAGGAATATAGGCGATTATGTCACGGGCCTGAAAGTCATGGATAATAAAGGAGATATAAGGACGCTCAGGAAGAGAGCTCTCTCATTCGGGTACAGATGCTCGAACCTTTCGTCGTATATCATACTCGAGGCCGATCTGAAATTGAGCCAAGAAGAGAGCTCGGCTCTCAAATCCAGGTGCTTGAAGTTCCTCAAGATGAAGGGAGATAAACAGGTCCTCGATGGCTCAAGCGCCGGCTGTGTCTTTAAAAACCCGAAAGATTTTCAATTTACGACAGGGCAGATGATCGACATGTTGGGATTGAAGGGGCGCGTTATGGGCGGCGCCCAGGTTTCCCGGAAGCATGCCAATTTTATAGTCAACAGAGACCGCGCCAGCTGCAAAGATGTCCTGAAGCTCGTCGACATGATAAAGAAGGAAGTGATGGACAATTATAATATTTCGCTCGAACTTGAGATAAAGGTGGTATGAAAGACACAAGAGCACAAGAGCACAAGAGCACAA
>JAUYPN010000036.1 GCA_030695725.1 Candidatus Omnitrophota bacterium | reverse complement strand
GAATTTGAGCAGATGGAGATAGAATATTTTGTGAAGCCCGGAACAGACGAAGAGTATTACGAGAAATGGATCGATGAGCGTTTCAATTGGTATATTAAATTGGGCATCAAGAAAGAAAATTTGCGTAAACGCCGGCATGCGAAGACAGAGCTGGCTCATTATGCCAAGGCCTGCACCGACATCGAATACAAATTTCCTTTCTCCACCAAAGGCGGATCCGCCTCCGGCGGAGGCTGGTCTGAGCTGGAGGGCATTGCCAACAGAACCGATTTCGACCTGAAGCAGCACAGCGCCTCAAGCGGAAAAAATTTGGAGTATCTGGATGAAGAGACAAAGGAAAGATATATTCCTTATGTGATCGAACCGTCGGGCGGCGTTGACCGGTCGATCCTCGCGTTTCTGGTCGATTCTTACAGAGAAGAAGAAGTCAGGGGCGAAAAGCGCGCCATGCTTTCGATCGACAAAAGCCTCGCGCCGTTGAAAGCGGCGGTGCTGCCTCTCTTAAGGAACAGGCCTGAGATCGTGAAGTTGGCAAAAGAGATTACGGATAATTTGAGGAAAAGTTTAAAAGTGATGTATGATGACACCGCTTCGATCGGAAGGTTATATAGGAGGCAGGATGAGATAGGGACTCCGTACTGCATAACTGTCGACGTCGACAGTCTGAGCGACCACAAAGTCACCGTTCGCGACAGGGATTCCATGGAGCAGGACAGGATTCCAGTGACAAAGATAAAGGAGTATTTAGATGAGAAGTTCAAGTAAAAAGCGCGTGTATTCCTTCGGCGGCGGGAGGGCTGACGGAAACGAATCGATGAAGAACCTGCTCGGAGGCAAAGGCGCGAACCTCGCGGAAATGGCAGGTCATCCGAAGCTGTGCCTACCGGTACCGCCGGGGTTTACGATAACCACAGAAGTGTGCATTTATTACTATCAGAATAATAAGAAGTATCCGAAAGGATTAGAAGGCGATCTCAAGAAGGCATTGGCCAAAGTAGAGGACCTTATGAGGAAGAAATTCGGCGATCCGCTCAATCCTCTGCTGGTTTCTATCCGTTCCGGCGCCCGTAAATCTATGCCCGGAATGATGGAGACGGTGCTGAATGTCGGATTGACCGAAAAGACCATTCCCGGATTGATCAAACTGACCGGCGAAAACGAAAGATTCGTCTATGACGCCTACCGAAGGCTTATCATGATGTATTCGGATGTCGTAATGGAGAAGGCTGCCGGCATTGAGCCGGAGGGCGACGATATGGGCATCCGTAAGCAGCTCGAGAAGATCATGGCCGCGATGAAGAAGGCCAGGGGGGTTACCCTGGATACGGATCTTAACGCCGGCGACCTGAAGAAACTCTGCGCCCAGTTCAAGGAAAAAATTAAAGATCTTCTCGGCAAATCATTTCCGGACGATCCGATCGACCAGCTGTGGGGAGGGATCGGCGCCGTATTCAGTTCATGGAACGGCAAACGCGCCGTATCGTATAGAAGGATCGAGGGGATACCGGATGAGTGGGGAACGGCCGTTAACGTGCAGGCGATGGTCTTTGGCAACATGGGAGATGACTCTGCCACAGGCGTCGCATTTACGCGTAATCCCGGTAACGGCGAGGATCAATTCTACGGCGAGTATCTCCTAAACGCCCAGGGCGAGGACGTAGTCGCGGGGATCAGGACGCCGGCCCCGATCAACTCTTATTCGCAGAGCGAGCATAATAAAAATCTTGTCACTCTCGAGAAGGGGATGCCAAAGCTATACAGAGAACTTTACGATATTCAGAATAGGCTCGAGAAACATTACCATGATATGCAGGATATTGAATTTACTATAGAACGGGGCAAGCTCTTCATGCTCCAGTGCCGTGTGGGAAAAAGAAACGGCCCCGCGGCCGTGCGCATGGCAGTCGATATGTATAAGGAAGGGGCGATAGACAAGGAGAAGGCCGTATCGAGAGTAACGCCTGCGCAGATCGATGAGCTATTGCATCCTGTTATCGATCCGAAAGAAGAGAAGATGAGGACGCCTATCGCCAAAGGCTTGCCGGCCGGTCCCGGCGCCGCCCTGGGCATGATCGTATTCACCGCTGAGGATGCCGTCTTGTGGGCGGAAGAGGGAAAGAAGGTTATACTCGTTCGCGAAGAGACGAATCCTGAGGACATCGAGGGAATGCGCGCCGCCCAGGCGATCCTGACAGCGCGCGGTGGTATGACGTCGCATGCCGCGCTGGTTGCCCGCGGATGGGGCAAATGCTGTATCGTGGGATGCGGCGGGCTCCACATTGACGTTAATTCCAAGACGATGACCTCAGGAAACAAGGCTTATAAAGAAGGCGATTGGATTACGCTTAACGGAACGAAGGGTAACGTCTATGATGGTAAATTGGCTATGATGGACGCCTCCGAAGAGAATGATATGTTATTCGCGTTTCTCAAGCTTTGCGATTCTATCCGCGAGCTCAAGATCCGCACGAACGCTGACACGCCTGAAGACGCGAGAAAAGCGCGGCTTTTCGGCGCCGAGGGTATCGGGCTATTCAGGACAGAGCATATGTTCTACGGAGCTGACTCTCTTAAGCCGCTATTCCTTTTGCGAAAGATGATAATAGCCAAGACGCTCGATGAGCGTCGTAAGGCGCTTGATGAGCTATTCCCATTTGTCAAATCTGATATCAAGGGAACGCTTGAGGCGATGGAAGGTTATCCTGTCACTATCCGTCTCCTGGATCCGCCGCTTCATGAATTCATTCCGCAGGATGAGGCTGGGCGCAAGGAGCTTGCTGAAAGCGCCGGCATTGCTCTTGATGAATTTGCAAGGCGCGCCGACGCGCTTCATGAGAATAATCCTATGATGGGCCACCGCGGAGTGCGCCTCGGGATCACATATCCGGAAGTTACTGAGATGCAGGCGCGCGCGATATTGGAATCAGCCGCGGAGCTTATCAAGGCCGGTAAGAAAGTAGAGCCGGAGATAATGGTTCCCGTAGTCTGTGCGGCCACGGAGCTCATAGATCAGCAGGCGATAGTTAAAAGGGTACACGGCGAGGTCTGTAAGAAATATAACTTAAAGAAGATACCTTATATGTACGGTACGATGATAGAGATACCGCGCGCGGCTCTCGTCGCTGATAAAATAGCCGAAGTCGCCGAGTTCTTCTCGTTCGGAACGAATGACCTTACGCAGATGGGCTTCGGGTTCTCGAGGGACGATATCGGAGGTTTTCTGCCGGATTATCTCGAGAAGAATATCCTGCCGCACGATCCGTTCCAGACGATCGATAGGGATGGCATCGGCCGGCTCATAGAGATCGGGGTCACCCGCGGACGGAAGACGAGAGTAAAATTGAAGGTCGGCATTTGCGGAGAACACGGTGGTGATCCGGAGAGTATCAAGTTTTGCCATTCAGTTGGCATGGACTACGTGAGCTGCTCGCCGTATCGAGTTCCGATAGCGCGTCTCGCGGCAGCGCAGGCGGCTATTGAGAGCAAGAAAAAGTAATTAGAAAGTTATGGATTCGATAAGACTATATCTGAAAGACATAAAAAAGATTCCTCTGTTAACGGCTGAGGAAGAGATATACCTTGCCGAGCGTATCAAAAAAGGCGACAGCAAGGCCCGCGTCAAGATGATCCAGTCGAACCTGCGCC
>JAUYPN010000027.1 GCA_030695725.1 Candidatus Omnitrophota bacterium | reverse complement strand
ATCTTAAAATCTATCTCGACGCCCTCGCTCCTGCCGATCCAGTTCTTCTGCATGGCCTTAACGCGCTCGGGCCAATTTTCTAATTTTTCCAGGTCTTTCAGCAGCCTCTCGGCATAGGCAGTGATCTTAAAGAACCACTGTTCGAGATCTTTTTGTGTGACTTCAGAATCGCATCTTTCGCAGGCGCCGTTTATTACCTGTTCGTTGGCAAGAACGGTTTTGCAGGAGGGGCACCAATTGACGAATGCTTTTTTCTTATAGGCGAGGCCCTTTTCATAAAGTTTAACAAATAGCCACTGCGTCCATTTATAGTAATCGGGCAGGCACGATATCACTTCTCTGTCCCAGTCGTATTCCACACCCCAGGTCTTGAGCTGTTTCTTCATCGTCTTTATATTATTCAGGGTGGAGACCTCGGGATGGAGGGCACCTTTTATCGCCGCGTTCTCGGCCGGGAGGCCGAACGCGTCGAAGCCCATGGGAGCAAGCACATTAAAGCCGCGCATCATCTTGTAGCGCGCTACGACGTCGCCGATGATGTAGTTCCTGCCGTGCCCGACGTGCAGAGCCGCAGACGGATATGGGAACATCATGAGACAGTAGTACTTATCTTTGTAATCGGCGGTATCCGCCTTAAATAGGCCTTCATCGCGCCAGAACTTCTGCCACTTCGGCTCGATCTTGTCGAAGGGATATAGCTTATCGTCGCTTGTTACTTGTCGCTTGTCACTTGTCACAAAATTATCCTTTAATTAACTTTCTTACCGTTGCCAGATTACGCTTGTCATCTTTATCCGACTCTTTCGGTGTCTCCATTATGAATGCCGCGTCTTTCAGACCCGGGTGATTTATGATGCGCTTCATGGCCGCCAGGCCTATATTACCCTTACCTATATGCTGGTGCCTGTCGACATGGGAGCCCAGCTCGGATAAGCTGTCGTTGAAATGTACCACCTTTATCTTCTCGAGCCCGACTAACTTATCAAATTTCTTCAGCGTCTTGTCAAGCCCGCCCTTACTTTTTATGTCATAACCCGCTTCAAAGGTGTGAGCTGTATCGAGGCAAACGCCTACATTTTCAGGTTGGTCGAGTTCATCGATCATGCGTTTGATATGTTCAAATTTGTATCCTATCCATGAGCCGGAGCCGGCCGTGTTTTCCAAAAGTATCATAGTCTTAGGCTTCGCTTTATTTATGATCTGGTTTAAAGCGTCGCTGAACCTCTTTATCCCTTTATCCTCGCCGGAGCCGACGTGGCTGCCGAGATGCGTCACGAAATATTCAACGCCTAATGTATCGGCTCGCGCCATATCCTCGATATACGCTACTATAGACTTCTTGTAAAGACCGGCGACAGGTGAAGCAAGATTTATTATATACGGTATATGCACCGCTACAGGGGCGATGTCGTAATCAACTTTAAGCCGCTTAAAATGTTCTATATCGGATTGGTCGAATTCCGAAGCCTGCCAGAGCCTGGGATTACGGCTGAAGATCTGCATGGCGTTGCAGTCAAGGGCCTTCGCCCTCTCGAGCGACTCCCATATCTTCCCGGCTATCGAGACATGAACTCCAATGCGACGCTCTATCATAAATGTAATGGCCTGCCATGAACCTGAGACAAAACCGAAGGTTTTGTCGAATGGTTCATGGTGCCGAAGGTGGGAGTCGAACCCACACAAGCTTACGCTTAATGGTTTTTGAGACCATCGTGTATGCCATTCCACCACTTCGGCAAAATCGTTTAGTGGTGGAGCTGACGAGAATCGAACTCGTGATTACACAATGCCATTGTGTCGTGATTCCTCTTCACTACAGCCCCACTTAAATTTACTTCGATGGTTCGTCAAAGACCCCGATGGATCTGAACTTGGCATAGCGCATCTCTATGAGTTTTGATTTCGGGATCTTTTTCAGCGCTTCAAGGTCTTTTATAATGGCCGTTTTTATATTCTCGGCGGCCTCCTGCGGATTCCTGTGCGCTCCGCCTAAGGGCTCTTTTATTATGCCGTCTATGATGCCCACCTCGAAAAGGTCCTTTGCGGTCAACTTCAGCGCCTTGGCCGCGTCGGATGAGCGCGAACGCTCTTTCCAGAGAATAGCCGCGCACCCTTCCGGAGATATCACGGAGTAGTAAGCGTTCTCCAGTACATAGATCTTATCGCCCACGCCTATTCCGAGCGCGCCCCCTGAGCCGCCTTCACCGATCACGAATATTATTATCGGCGTCTGCAGAGTGGCCATCTCTCTTAAGTTATAAGCTATAGCCTCCGCCTGTCCCCTCTCCTCGGCTCCTATTCCCGGATAAGCTCCCGGAGTATCGATGAATGTCACTACAGGTATAGAGAACTTCTGGGCCATATTCATGAGCCTCATCGCTTTTCTATAGCCTTCCGGGTGAGGGCTTCCGAAATTCCTGATGAGATTCTCTTTCGTGTCCCTTCCCTTCTGATGACCTATGACCATGATCTTTTCATTATTTATAGTTGCCAGCCCGCCGACTATGGACTTATCGTCCGCAAAATGCCTGTCTCCATGGATCTCTACAAAATCCGTCATGAGCATATCTATATAATCCAGAGTGTAGGGCCTTTTCGGATGGCGGGCGAGCTGCACCCTCTGCCACGGGGTGAGATTTTCGTAGACCTCTTTCTTTATCTGGGAGAGCTTCGCCTCAAGTTTCTTCACTTCGCCGGACATATTAAGGTCCTCGCGGGTGGTGAAGCCCTTAAGCTCGTCTATCTTCCTCTCCAATTCTATGATGGGCTTTTCGAAATCGAGCCCCGGAATGTGAGCAGCCAAATTTAACTCCTTTAATCCTTCGACAAAAGCTCAGGATAACCCTGAGCAAGGCCGCTTAAAGCGGCCGCGTCGAAGGGTTAATCGACTATGACGACTTCCGTCCCTTCGGGGACGAGCGAGTAGAGTTCTTCGACTTCGGTGTTCTTCATTCTTACGCAGCCGGAGGTGACCTGGTTGCCTATCGACTGAGGCTCGGTGGTGCCGTGTATGCCGTAGCCCTGAGCGGAGATGCCAAGCCACCTGGAACCGAGGATATTCTTGGGGTTATCGGGCGGTATTACGCCGCCGGAGGTGTACCACGGAGGATCAATTATCTTATTGATTATCTTAAAACTGCCCACCGGGGTACAATTATTTATTCCCGTGGCGACCCTGTAGGACTTTACTATCCCCTCCCCGGACTTTAAGGTAAGTATATTCATCGACTTATCCACTACTATGCTCATCTTTTCGTTGTGGATCTTAAGCTTTCTACCCAGGGGCACCACTCCGGCATTCTTCAGATTGTTGGATCTCATTATAAGATCCTGTGTGGTAGAAAACCTCTTCGCTATCTTACCGAGCGTATCGCCGGCCTTGATTTCATATGATATGGAATCAGGCGTAGCTATGGCAGATGCCATGATCCGGATATTCATATCTTCCATGGCGTTTTGGGCTTTCTCGGTGTTTGCCGAGCCGGGGAACTTTTCCATGATCTTCCGGTAGGTATCCTTTGCCGATAACAGGTCGCCCGATTGGGCATACTTTGAAGCGGCGCTGAATATCTCCGCCTCTTCCTTTGACGCGTTCGTCACTTTTAGAATATCGGCCGGCCGCGGCACTCTGGACCGGTTCGTTACGATGGCCTTCGAAACGGCCAATAATACAACCGACACCGCCAATACCAGCCCTATGACCAAAAGTACCTTATTCTTCAATTATTCACTCCTTACCTATATAAAAGCAGGGAGACCACAATGCCCAGCGCTATGCCCGCAAATACCTCTATGGGGGTGTGGCCCAGGAACTCCTTCAGCTGCTTATCATCAAGCCTCTTCTTCCAGTATATATCGTCCAGCATCTTATTCAGGACTCCCGCCATCTTGCCCGTGGAGAACCTTACTCCCTGGGAATCAAAAAGAACTATCAATGTAAATACGAGGGTTACGGCGAAAAGGGCGGAATCGAAACCGTAGGCAACGCCTATTGACGTGGAAAGCGCGGACACTCCTGCCGCATGGGCACTGGGCATGCCTCCCGTACCGACAAACCACCGGAAGTTGAAGCGCCTCTCCCTCAATACCCCAAGCAGGACCTTTATGGATTGGGCTATCACCCAGGCGGCGACAGTGGTGCCGAATATATAGTTCTTACTGAATTCTACCAGATCTATGTAAAACATATCAGCTCAATATTATATTACACCGTTGGATTATATTCAACCCCTTATTAGGGACATAGCTTCCGCTCTCGTCTTCTCGTTCTTTCTGAACGTGCCGCGCACCGCGCTCGTTATGGTCATGACACCCGGTTTCTTTACCCCGCGCATTGATATGCACATATGCTCCGCCTCTATCACCACCAATACGCCTCTGGGTTTCAGTTTTTTCATTATCAGGTCGGCTATGTCGGTGGTGATGCGTTCCTGGACCTGCAGCCTCCTGGCAAATATATCCACAACCCTGACGAGCTTGCTCAAACCCGTCACTCTGTTATTGCTCGGTATGTAGGCTACGTGCGCTCTTCCGATAAAAGGGGCAAGATGGTGCTCGCACATCGAGTAAAATGGTATATTTTTTAGCAGTATTATCTCATCGTGGTCTTTTTCGAATACAACCTCAAGTTCCTTTTCGGGATCAAGTTTATACCCTTCCAGGATCTCCTCATACATCTCGGCTACACGCCGCGGCGTATCTTTTATATCTTTTCTCTTCGGGTCCTCGCCCACGGCTACGAGAATATCGTGAATAGCTTTTTCTATTTTTTTCTTATCCATATCATCTCCTTACGCACCCCACCGGGCCGGTGGGGTGGAATTTTTTCACTTACCTATGCAGAAATTGTCGAATATCTTATCCAGAATATCGTCCGAGGCCGATCTGCCCACTATCAGGCCCAGGTCGAATATGGCCTCTTTAAGGTCCACGGCTATCAGCTCCGGGTGCACAGTGTCTTTAACTGCCTTGCTTACAGATAACATATTTTTGAACGCTTTGTCAAGGAGCTCCTTGTGCCTGGCGTTGGTGACTATGGCGCCTTCGCTCTGGGCGAACTTTCCGCTCCAGACCATGTCGAGTATCGATTTTTCGAGAAGATCAATATTTATCTTCTTCTCTACGGAGATCTCGATCACCGTCTCCCCGTCCAATAAAGGGGTCAGGCGCTTTTCGGGTATGTGCCCGGCACTTAAATCTATCTTATTGATTATGACTATCTTCTTTCTGTCCTCGACGAGCTTTATGATATGAAGATCCTCTTCGTTTATAGGGCCCGAGGCGTCAAGCATAAGAAGCACTATGTCCGAGCGCTCTATGTATCGTCTGCTCCTGTCGGAGCTCTCTTTATACAGGGCGTCCTTGACCTCGCCTATGCCGGCCGTATCAACGAGCCTTATCGGCACGCCGTTCAAGCAAATCAATTCCTCCACGGCGTCTCTTGTCGTGCCGGGGATCGGCGCCACTATCACGCGATCCCTTTTAAGCAATAAGTTCATGAGGCTCGACTTTCCGACATTCGGCTTTCCGCAGATTACCGCCAGCACCCCTTCGCGCAGGACCACTCCCTCGCTGAAACTGTCTATCAGGCTCTTCATCTTATCAAGGATACCGGCTACTTTCTTCTCAAGCTCCCCTTCCTTAATGATATCCAGCTCCTCATCCGGAAAATCTATAGAGGCCTCTATGTGAGAAGCGACACCTACCAGAATATCCAGCATATCGGAGACATCTTTTGATAGGCGCCCCTCGAGCTGTCCCACGGCGGCTTTCAGCGACCCTTCCGTCTTGGCCCTGATCACGTCGAGTACCGCTTCGGCTTGGGTAAGGTCGATCCTGCCGTTCAAGAAAGCCCTCTTTGTGAATTCGCCCGGTTGAGCGACCCTCGCACCGCATTTGACCACAAGATCCAGCACTTTTTTAACCGCCTGTATCCCCCCGTGGCAATTTATCTCCACGACATCTTCTTTGGTATAACTCTTCGGAGCTCGCATTACGGTGAGTAAAACTTCGTCAATGTTTGCTATATGGCCATAGTGGATCGTATGCGTATCAAATCCCGACGGCTTCCTGCCGTCCTTTGAAACGAATATCTTGTCCGCGATCTCAAGCGCTCTCGCGCCGCTTGAGCGAACTATGCCGATACCGCCCTCGCCCACAGGTGTCGATACGGCAACGATCGTATCATCTAAGCTGTATTCTCGCATTTTTGGTAATGTTCCTTCGCCTCCCCGACTATAAAGAGGGAACCGGTGATCAGGACCAGGTCTTCGGGGCACGCCATTGTTAATGCCGTGTTTAGCGCCTCTTCCGTATTGTGCGTCAGGATCACGTCCTTAATATCATGTTTCGTATTCAGGATCTTTTCTCTTATCTCCACCGGATCCAGCGCCCTGCTCGAAACTTTTGACTTCGTCAGGATGACCGCTCCGGCCTCAGGCAGCAGCTCTTCTAAAATGCCTTTTACATCTTTATCTTTTGAAACGCCCAGGACGAGTACCAGCCTCCTGTATTTGAATATCTTTTTTACGGCTTCGATCAATATGCGCGCACTCGCCTTATTATGGGCTCCGTCAAGAAGAACAAAAGGTTCTCTGTCAATGACCTCCAGCCGTCCCGGCCATTTCGCGTGCCTTATCCCGCAGCGGACCGCTCTCTCGGGTATTATGACGTTCTGCAGCCTGAGAGCTTCAACAATGCCTATGGCGGTAGCGGCATTGACCACCTGGTGGGCCCCTATCAAAGATGTTTTAAGATTTTTGTATTCTCCGCATGGGCCCGATACATCGAATGTGCTTGAGTCTTCGTCCGATGCCGACCCTTTAAATTTTATATCTCTTCCGATGATGATAAGACGGGTTTTTCTCTCTCTACATGTGTCCTCTATCACTTTAAGCGCTTCCTCTTCCTGCGGCGCGGAGACCGAGACGCCTCCGGTCTTTATTATGCCGCACTTCTCTATTGCTATCTCCGTCAATGTATCGCCCAATTTATCCGTATGCTCATAGCTCAACGGAGTTATCGCTGAAACGAGAGGCTCCACTAAGTTAGTCGCGTCGAGCCTGCCGCCCAAGCCCGCCTCATACACCGCAAAGTCCGCTTTTTTCTCTTCAAAATAGATGTAGGCGAGAGCCGTATATATTTCGAAGAATGTCGGCTGCCGGTCTTTCATAGAAGATTCCACTACATCCTTTATCCGGGCGAGGATCCGGGCGAGATCGTCCTCGCTCACAAGCTCATCGCCTATTCTTATCCTTTCGCGGAAAGAGACGAGGTGCGGAGATGTGTAGAGCCCCGTCTTAAATCCGGCGGCTCCCAGGATAGAATGGACATAAGAGGCGGTCGACCCCTTGCCTTTGGATCCGGCAATATGGATCGAACGCACGGACTCTTGAGGATCCCCGAGGAGAGCGGCAAACCGCTTCATCCGCTCTAACTTGAATGACGCCCTGTAATCGTATCCGTCCGACTTTTCGAAGTTGACGAATGAATCGAGATACTTTAAGGCTTCCCGGTAGGTCATTTTCTAATGCTTGAAGTGCCGCACGCCCGTAAACACCATCGCTATGCCCAATTTGTCCGCCATGGCGATCACCTCTTTATCCCTGATGGACCCGCCCGGCTGTATTATCGCTTTGATGCCCGCCGTGGCGGCCTCTTCTATGCCGTCCTCTTTCGGGAAGAACGCGTCGCTGGCGAGCGTCGCGCCTTTCGCGCGGGGGCCGGCCTTTTGGGCGGCGATCTTTACCGAATCGACCCTCGACATCTGGCCCGCGCCGACTCCGACGGTCTTCGTTCCCTCGGAGATAATTATGGCGTTCGATTTAACGTGCTTGGCGATGACAAAACCGAAGAGCATGGAACGCAATTGGTCTTTTGTGGGTTTCGCTTTTGTAACGACTTTAAGGTCGGACTCTTTTGTAAATGCAGCGTCCCTGTCCTGGACGAGAAGCCCTCCGGTGACTTTTTTCATATCGGAGCCGCGCTTCGTTCTCCCGAGAGCGAAGTTCCTTACCTCTATAAGCCTCAGGTTCTTTTTGGCCTTCAGCGCTCCAAGCGCTTTAGGCTCAAAAGACGGCGCTATGATGCACTCTACAAAATCCGCTTCTTTAAGTATAGTATCGGCAATGTCCGTATCTACCGGCCTGTTGAATCCGACGACGCTTCCAAACGCGCTTAAGCGGTCACAGTCCAGAGCGTCTATATACGCCATGGTAAGGGTCTTTGCCGTTGCCGTACCGCAGGGGTTCGTATGTTTTATTATAGCCGCCGCGGGGTCATCGAACTCTCTCACTATTTCAAACGCCGCATTCATGTCCATTATATTATTGAAAGAGAGTTCTTTGCCGTTTAGCTGCGCCGCGCCGGCGACACCGGCCTCGTCTATTGATTCATCTTTATAGAACGCAGCCTTCTGGTGCGGATTCTCGCCGTATCTCAGGTCTTGCAGTTTCGTAAAGTTCAGGCTTAAATTCGCAGGAAAGTCGTATGTGTTGTTTGTTGTTTGCTGTTTGTTGTTTGTTAAAAAATTATTGATAGCGGCGTCATAAGCTGATGTTCTGGCAAAGACTTTAATGCCGAGCTCCGTAAGCAGCGCTTCGGAAATTCCGCCAGAATTCTTCTCCATCTCCCCTATCACGCGGCTATAATCAGCCGGATCACAGACTACGCAGACCGACTTATAGTTCTTGGCGGCGCTCCTCAACATAGACGGCCCGCCTATATCTATATTCTCTATCGCCTCTTCCATCTTTACGCCGGGTTTCGATACCGTCTTTTCGAACGGATATAAATTTACTACCACCATGTCTATGAGACCGATGCTGTGTTTCTTCACAGTCTCCATGTGTTCTTTATTGTCTCTTAAAGCAAGCAATCCCCCGTGCACCTTCGGATGGAGCGTCTTGACACGGCCATCGAGCATCTCAGGAAAACCGGTGTACTCCGAGACGTCCTTCGCAGGGACACCGAGATCGCGTATCATCTTGGCCGTCCCGCCGGTCGATATTATCTCGACGCCGAATTTATCGAGCGTCTTCACGAGACCTTCAAGCCCCGCCTTATCCGATACGCTTATGAGCGCGGTTTTGATCTTCAGCATTCCGTCTCCTTGTGCTTATTTCTTAGCTTTGCCCTGATTAGCGACCGCTTCCATGGCCTTTTTAACTTCTTCGGGATCCCCGAGATAATAATTCCTGATCGGCCTTAGGTTGTCATCTAATTCATAGACTAACGGCAGCCCTGTAGGTATGTTCAATCCCACGATATCCTTATCCGAAACATTATCCAGATACTTCACTAAGGCCCTCAGGCTATTCCCGTGAGCCGCGATTATCACGCGCTTTCCCGTTTTCACCACAGGCGTTATAGTCTCATGCCAATACGGCAGAAATCTCGCGACGGTATCTTTGAGGCATTCCGTTGCCGGTATATCTTTTTTGGCAAGATCCCTATATCTGGGGTCGTTGCCGGGGTATCTCTCATCAGTCTTTTCGAGCGCCGGAGGCCTGATATCGTAACTACGCCTCCATATAAGAACCTGCTCCTCGCCGTACTTTGAGGCCATCTCGGCCTTGTTCAATCCCTGAAGGGCCCCATAGTGGCGTTCGTTAAGCCTCCATGAATTATATACGGGTATCCACATAAGGTCCATCTCATCGAGGGTCATCCAAAGCGTCCTTATTGCTCTCTTCAACACCGAAGTGTACGCAACGTCAAAGATGAATCCTTCCCTCGAAAGCGCCTGGCCCGCCTTCTTCGCCTCAAGCATCCCCTTCTCGGATAGATCCACATCGTTCCATCCGGTGAAACGGTTCTCTTTGTTCCACGTGCTCTCTCCATGTCTCAATAGTACCAGCTTCTTGTGAGTAGACATCCTTTGTAACCTCCATGGTTATTTAATGCCCCTCTCAGAACCGAACGTGACCATTTCGGTCATTCGGCTCCCCGAGAACACATCCTAATACGAGGACAGCGTATAGGTTAAATGATATATCTTTG
>JAUYPN010000021.1 GCA_030695725.1 Candidatus Omnitrophota bacterium | reverse complement strand
CTTGCCAGATACGGCCTCACCATAAAAGATGCCCAGATGGTCATAATGTCAGCGATAGGCGGCGAGCCCATAACCACTACCATAGAGGGCCGGGAGCGTTATACTGTCAATGTGCGCTATCCGCGGGAACTGCGTGACGATTTGGACAAATTACGAAGAGTGCTGGTGCCTGCCATGAGCGGGGCGCAAATACCTTTAGGCGAATTGGCTGACATTAATCTTACTCAAGGGCCGGCCATGATAAGAAATGAGAACGGCATGCTGTCAGGCTACGTATACGTTGATATCGCGGGCCGTGACATAGGCAGTTATGTTAATGAGGCTAAAAAGATAGTCAGCCAAAAGCTCAAAGTCCCTACAGGTTATTCTCTTCAATGGAGCGGCCAATATGAGAATATGATGAGAGTCAGAGAAAGGTTGAAATTAGTTATACCCATAACCATATTTATAATATTTGTCCTGCTTTATATGAATACAAAATCCCCGATAAAGGCCTGCATAGTAATGCTGGCCGTGCCGTTCTCGCTTGTAGGAGCTATCTGGTTAATGTATATTCTAAACTACAATATCTCTATCGGAGTATGGGTGGGAATGATCGCCCTCATGGGCCTCGACGCGGAGACGGGTGTCTTTATGTTATTATTTTTGGATATGTCATATGATGAGCGGGTCAGGCAGGGCAAGATGCGCACCTACGAAGATTTGAAAGAGGCGATAATACACGGCGCGGTAAAACGCATCAGGCCGAAGATGATGACAGTGATGACAACGTTCATAGGCCTCGTACCTATCATGTGGTCTATGGGAGCAGGCGCCGACATGATGAAGAGAATAGCCGCTCCTATGATCGGCGGCATATTCACAAGCTTTATCATGGAGCTTCTCGTCTATCCTCCGATATACGCGATCTGGAAAGGGCGCGAACTTAAGTTAAATGTATGCTATAATAATAAAAAATAAGGAGGAACGGATGAAGAAAAATATCATAGTAACTTTAATCATATCCCTGGCCATCATGGCAGGCGTTTTAGTCATGTCGACCAACAGCCTCAGGGCGCAGGCAGCTGCCCCCGATCAGGAGATATCGAAGAAGCTCGACGATATATTGAGCAATCAAAAGACGATATTGCAGGGCATGGCGGATTTGAAGCAGGAGCTGTATATAATAAAGATCAGAGTAACTCAGCAGCAATAATGGCAAACGAAAGCGTATCATATATAGTCGCGTTCACGGCGGGGTTCCTTACTTTTCTTTCGCCTTGCCTATTGCCGCTCGTGCCGTCATTCATCGCCTATATAACGGGAGTTTCGTTCGGCGATCTGAAGGACGCGGGGAAGAAGGGCGGGGTGAGGAAGAAGGCCGTTATACATTCCTTGCTTTTCATAGCCGGTTTTTCGGTCGTATTCATACTGTTGGGCCTTACGGCGACGGTAATAGGAAAAGCGCTCTTCGCGTATCAGAAATATATAAGGATTGGCGGCGGCATCCTGATAGCGATATTCGGGCTTTACCTTACAGGCCTTTTGAAACTCGACTTCCTTGTGAAAGAAAGGCGCCTGAAAGTCTCGACGAAGGGCGCGAGCTATTTCGGGTCATTTCTTATCGGCGTGACTTTCGCGGCGGCCTGGACGCCGTGCGCCGGGCCGATACTCGGATCGATACTCGTATTGGCAGGAACTAAGGCTGATCTCCTCGAAGGCGCGAAACTATTAACCGTCTATTCTCTCGGCATAGCCGTGCCGTTTTTTATGACCGGGCTTCTTGTGGATCTATTCCTGGAATATTTCAACCGGTTTAAAAGGCTTATCAGCACCATCAATATTGTCGGCGGAATATTCTTAATAATCGTAGGGATTCTGGTCGCGACGAATTATTTATCGGTTATGTCGGAGAAATTTTTCGCGGCATTTACAAAATAAGGGGAGAGTGATATGAAAAATCTGTTTGGAAAGACGCTGATATTAGTACTCGGGATATTCTTAGTTACGGGTTGCGGTAAAAGCGGCGCGGTCGAGATAGGGGATAAGGCTCCGGACTTCACGCTTCAAAATATGGACGGCAAGCCAACCAACTTTTCCGAATTTAAGGGCAAAGTCGTAATACTCGACTTCTTCGCGAGCTGGTGCCCTCCCTGCAGGCAGGAAATCCCGGACTTTATCGAACTGCAAAAAACATACGGCAATGAAGGCTTTACGATGGTAGGGGTGAGCCTCGTGAGCGGGCAGGAGTCGAAAGATTTTGCCGCTCAGACAGGCATAAACTATCCGGTACTGGTGGATGACGGCAATGCGAGCGGCCTTTACGGCCCGATCAGGTCGATTCCCCCGACATTTGTTATTACAAAGGATTCTAAGATCGCCAAAATATATATAGGGTACAGGCCGAAGGCGGTTTTCGAGAATGACATAAAAGAGCTATTAAAGTAGTCGGACAATACGATTAGCGGATAGCGTTTAGCGTATAGTAAAAACAAAAATTCCTATACGTTATCCGCTAAAAAGTCAGTTAGCGAGGGGTAAAATGAGGGACAAAGTCGAGAAGGCGTTAGAGGAGATCCGCGCGGGCCTTCAGCGGGACGGCGGAGACATTGAGTTGGTTTCCGTAGAGAATGGCGTCGTAAAAGTGCGTCTTAAAGGCGCGTGCGCCGGCTGTCCCATGAGCCAGATGACCATGGCGAACTTCGTTGAGGCCGAACTCAAGAAGGCAGTGCCGGAAATAAAGAAAGTCGAAGCGGTGAGTTAATATAAATTTTTTCGTTCCCGAAGAGATCTTGGCCTCTTCGTGGTTGGTATTTCGCTCGGTAAAATTACTCGTTCTTCCAAAAAAAGATCGGCGGATCCGCCGCAGCTTACAAGCCGGGCTTGTAACAAGCCCGGCTTGTAATATTGCGAAGGCGGCCGCAAAAGTGACTGCCCGCGCAGCAGGATCCGTCAAAATTGTGAGGGATGAATGATAATAACTAAGCAGAAAGAGCTGAAAGAGATACTGAAACATCTCGAAGGAGAAAAGAATATATTCCTGATCGGATGCGGGGAGTGCTCCACGACCTGTAAGACCGGCGGTGAGGAAGAA
>JAUYPN010000013.1 GCA_030695725.1 Candidatus Omnitrophota bacterium | reverse complement strand
GCCCGGCTCGATAACTCCTCACACCAAGTTCAAAGCCGAGGTCTACATATTGACAAAAGAAGAAGGCGGGCGCCACACCCCGTTCTTCAACGGATACAGGCCTCAATTCTAGTTTAGGACAACCGACGTTACCGGAGTGGTCACTCTGCCAAAAGGCACCGAGATGGTCATGCCCGGAGATAACGTCGCGGTAGAAGTGGTATTGATCACCCCTATAGCCATGGAAAAAGAACTCCGCTTCGCTATACGCGAAGGCGGGCACACCGTGGGCGCGGGAGTGGTGACCGAGATAATAGAGTAAATAAATGCAAGAAGCTATTACCTTTGAATGCACTGTGTGTAAAAACAGGAATTATCACACTACTAAAAACAAGAAACAGAACCCGGATAAGCTGCAGCGGAGTAAGTTTTGCAAGTTTTGCAAGAAGCATACGCCGCATAAAGAGATGAAATAGGGGTAAAATCCTGCTTTAGGGCGGGAGTCCTGGTATTAGGAGCGTCGGTTAACGGTAAACCAACGGTCTCCAAAACCGTGACTGGGGGTTAGATTCCTCCCGCTCCTGACACCTTAATACCATATTGATACAGATCAATATATATAGGTAAGGGGTCAGGCACAAAAAGCGATAGGTGAATATTGCTATGACGAATAGGTTTGTCGGTTTTTTCAATGATGTAAAGCTCGAGATGGGCAAAGTATCATGGTCCACTAAAGATGAGCTTATAGGTTCTACGATAGTCGTTATCGTATCCCTGGCCATTTTATCCGTATTTATAGGTGTATGTGACGTTGTCCTATCAGCAGCGGTAAACATAATAATGTCGAGAGTTTAAATGGCTAAGCAGTGGTACGTTATACATACACAGACGGGTTACGAAGACAAGGTCAGAAAATCCCTGGAAGCCAAGATTAAGGCGGGGTTTGGAGGCGGCGGTATCTCCCAGGTCTTAGTCCCGATAGAGCAGGTCTCTGAGATAAAAGGCGGCAAGAAGAAGATATCCGAGAGGAAATTCTTCCCAGGATATATACTTGTCGAGATGGAGCTCACGGACGACAGCTGGTATATGATAAAGAGCATATCCGGCGTGACCGGGTTTGTAGGAGCGGGAGCGAGGCCGATACCGCTGAAGGCCGATGAGATAGATACCATCCTCAGACAGGCGAAGGACGCCAAGGAGAAGCCCACTCCCAAGGTGATGTTTGAAAAGGGCGAAGCGGTGCGCGTGACGGAAGGCCCGTTCATGAATTTTAACGGGGCCATCGAAGAGTCGAACGCCGGCAAAGGTAAGATCAAGATAATGATATCGATATTCGGCAGAGCGACACCCGTAGAATTAGAGATGTGGCAGGTTGAAAAAATTTAATTGGGAGTAGAGAGTAGAGAGAAAAAATGGCTAAGAAGATAAAGACGACTATCAAATTATACTGTCCGGCCGGCGCGGCGAATCCCGCGCCTCCTGTGGGGCCCGCTTTAGGCCAGCATGGGCTGAACATAATGGATTTCTGCAAGCAGTTCAATGCCAAGACTCAAGGCCAGGACGGCCTGACGCTCCCGGTGGTCATAACGGCATATGAGGACAGGACGTTTACTTTTATTATAAAGAGCCCGCCGTGCTCGGTTCTTTTGAAGAAGGCTTGCGGGTTGGCCAAGGCAAGCGGCGTTCCCAATAAAGATAAAGTGGGGAAGGTCACTATCGATCAGCTGAAAGAGATAGCTACCTTGAAGATGAAGGACCTGAACGCGCCGGATATGGATAAGGCGATAAAGATGGTCATGGGAACGGCGCGCAGTATGGGTATTGACGTAGAAGGACAGTAAGCAAAAGGTAAACTTTATGACGAAGATATCAAAAAGAATGAAAGCGGTCAACGCCTCTTTCGACAAGACCAAAACGTATTCTTTAAAAGAGGCGATAGCTATAATGAAGAAGTCTCCCAAGACGAAATTTGACGAAACGCTGGAGGTATCGGCGAAGCTTAATGTAGACCCCAAACAGGCAGCGTCTTCGTCCATAAGAGGCACGGTGGCCCTTCCGAACGGCACGGGGAAAAAGGTCAGGGTAATAGTATTCTGTAAGGGAGAGGAAGAGAAAAAGGCCAGAGAGGCCGGCGCTGATTTTGTGGGGGCCGAGGATCTCGCGGCGAAGATAAGCGGCGGCTGGCTCGATTTCGACGTAGCGATAGCGACTCCCGACATGATGAAAGATCTGGCGAAGCTGGGAAAGATACTCGGGCCTCGCGGGCTCATGCCCAATCCGAAGTCCGGCACCGTGACCCAGGATACGGCCAGGACGATAAAAGAGGTGAAGGCCGGCAAGATAGAGTTCAAGATGGATAAGCAAGCCGGGATACATGCGCCGGTGGGCAAGATGTCATTTACGGATGAAGCCCTCTTCTCGAACGCGCATGTTTTAATAGATGCGATAATGAGCTCCAATCCGGGCGGTCTCAAAGGGCATCACGTAAAGAGTCTGTATATATCATCTACGATGGGCCCCGGAGTGAAGCTGAATATAGCCGAATTCAGGTAAAAAATATGAAGAATACGGGATACGGAAAACTTTGTAAGGATAGAATGATAGGCGAGATCCTGAGCGATATTAAGGAGCGTCCCAACTTTTTTATCACCAATTTTATGGGGTCCTCGGTTTCGGATCTCGAGAGCGTCAGGAAGAGTCTTAAGATCACGAAGGGCACGTACTTTGTGGTAAAGAACTCCATGATGAATGTTGTTCTCGACCAATTGAAACTTGAAGAGGCAAAATCACTGGTCGATGGCGGCGTGGGCATATCGCTGAGCGGCGAAGATGTCATAGCCACATCTAAGGTCCTGGTAAATTTCTCGAAGACTCACGAAAAGTTCAAGATAAAAGGCGCTGTAATAGACGGCAAGCTTGTAGCCGTGGAAAAAATCAAAGAAATGGCCAGCCTGCCCGCAAAGGACGTACTGTTGGCGCAAGTCGTGAGAGGCATGAAGGCGCCGATAACGGGTTTTGTGAGCGTAATGGGCGGTATCATAAGGAAGTTTGTATACGTGATAGATGCAGTAAAAATAAGTAAAGAAAAAGCGCCTTGAGGCGCAACCAACACAATAAGAGAGGAAGGAGATAGTAAAATGGAAACAAAAGAGGCAAAAGTGGAATTGACCAAAAAAATGCAGGATGTAATGGATACTGTCGGGTCCATGACGGTCCTCGAGCTTGCGGATCTTGTCAAGGCGCTCGAAGATAAGTTCGGCGTATCCGCTGCGGCGCCGGCTGCGGCTGCGGCTGCGGCTGCGGGAGCGGCTGCGGGAGCGGGCGCTGCGGCCGCTGTCGAGGAGAAGACGACATTCAATGTAGTCCTTGTAAGCGCAGGCGCGGCCAAGATCAACGTCATTAAGGAGCTGCGCACTCTTACGAGCCTCGGCTTGAAAGAAGCGAAGGATCTGGTTGACGGAGCGCCCAAAACGGTTAAAGAAGGCGCGACGAAGGACGAAGCTGAGAAGATGAAGAAACAGCTTGAAGCGGCAGGCGCGAAGGTAGAATTGAAATAGAAATCGTTATCAGTTGTCATTCCCGCGAAAGCGGGGGCGGGCATGACATGGATCGTATCGAGAGGAATATGCTGAAAAGAAAAAGTTACGCAAAGATAGAGGAATGCTACGAGCTTCCGAATCTTCTGGAGCTCCAGCTTGAGTCCTACAGGGAATTTCTACAGACGGATGTCGCCAAATCCAAGCGCAAGAACATAGGTTTGGAGTCCGCGTTCAGAGAGGTCTTCCCGATAGAGAACGCCGACGGCGAATACAAGCTGGAATACTTAAGCTACGGCATCGGTAAGCCCAAATACCAGATATATGAATGCCAGAAGCGGGGCATGTCCTATGCCGCGCCTTTGAAGCTGATGCTGCGTTTAAAATCGAAGAAGGAGACCAAAGAGCAGGAAGTCTATCTGGGCGATATCCCCTTGATGACCGATACGGGGACATTCATAGTAAACGGCGACGAAAGAGTCGTGGTCAGCCAGCTGCACCGCTCGCCAGGCATATCGTTCGAGGAGGAGATGCACCTGACGGGCAAGAAGATATTCTCGGCAAGGGTCATCCCTTACCGCGGCGCGTGGATAGAGTTTGAGATAGATATAAACGACGTTCTCTACGTGTACATAGACAGAAAGAGAAAATTCCTGGCGACGAGCCTGCTCAGAGTCTTCGGATTCTCCAACGATGAATTGATAGCGAAAGCCTTTAGCGGCGTGGACAAGCATGAGCTTACGAGGCATTCTCAACTTGAAAAGCTGGTGGGGCAGACTTTAGCGCATGATGTAGTCGATAAACAGGCCGATCTTATATTGGCCGAAAAGAACCAGCCTATAACCAAAGAGCTGGCGGATAAGATATGGGACTCCGGTGTGCGCAATATAGAAGTATTAAGAAATTCATACCCCGAAATTTTAAACACACTGAAGAAAGATAACAATAAGACCAAGGAAGACGCGTCACTCGATATATACAGGAAGATGAGGCCCGGAGATCCCCCGACAGCCGAATCGGCCGCTACTCTGGTAGAAAAGCTCTTCTTCGATATAAAGCGTTATGACCTGGGCGGCGTGGGCCGTCACATGCTGAACCGCAAGCTTGACATGAAAGTCTCTCTCGATGAAAGGCTCCTCACCGCGGACACACTGATAAAGGTGATATTGAAATTGATAGCTGTAAAGAACGGAGAGGCCAGTATAGACGACATCGACCATCTCGGCAACAGGCGCGTGCGCTGCGTCGGAGAATTATTATTGAATCAGATAAGGATAGGCCTCGTGAGAGCCGAAAGGGCATGCCGGGAGAGGATGAACCTTTATGACCTGGCCAATGTAATGCCGCATAATCTTTTGAACGCGAAGCTCATATCCAGCGTAATACGTGATTTCTTCGGACGCAGCCAGCTTTCGCAGTTCATGGACCAGACCAATCCGCTCGCCGAGATGACCCATAAGAGGCGGCTGAGCGGGCTCGGGCCCGGCGGCCTGAACAGGGACAGGGCTGGATTCGAAGTCCGCGACGTTCACTATTCGCATTACGGCAGGCTCTGTCCGATAGAGACCCCCGAAGGCCCGAACATCGGCCTCATATCTTCTTTAAGCACTTACGGAAAACTTAACGAGTTCGGATTCATCGAGACTCCTTACAGGAGAGTGGAGAGCGGAAGGGTTACGGATAAGATAGATTATCTCTCGGCGGATATCGAGGATATGTACATCATAGCCCAGGCGAACGCGAAGATCGACGCGAAAGGCCATTTCGTGGACGATAAAGTATTCAGCCGGTTCAAAGACGATTTTATAAAGGCGGCTCCCAAAGACATACAATACATGGATGTCTCTCCGAGACAGCTTGTGAGCGTTGCCGCCAGCCTGATACCGTTCCTGGAGCATGACGACGCCAACCGCGCGCTGATGGGTTCCAACATGCAGAGGCAGGCCGTTCCGTTAATGGACCCGGAGGCTCCTTTTGTCGGTACCGGGATGGAATACAGGACCGCCAAGGATTCAGGAGCGGTAGTGATAGTCGCCTCGGCCGGCACCGTGTCGAGCGTCGATTCAGAGGAGATAGTGGTCAGCGGCAAAGCCTATAAACTCAGAAAATTCGAAAGATCGAACGCCAATACATGCATAAATCAGAGGCCCTTAGTTAAGGTGGGGCAGTCCGTCAAAGCAGGCGAGGTAATAGCCGACGGCGTAGGAACGAAAGACGGAGAGCTCGCTTTGGGAAGGAACGTCCTGGTGGCTTTCATGCCATGGCGCGGTTACAACTTCGAAGACGCCATTCTCATGAGCCAAAAACTGGTAAGCGCCGACGTCTTCACGTCCATTCATATCGAAGAGTTTGAAATTGAGGCCAGGGACACGCGCCTCGGCAATGAAGAGATAACGCGGGATATACCCAATGTAGGCGACGAAGCGCTGGGTAATCTGGATGACAGCGGTATAATACGCCTCGGCGCGGAAGTCGGGCCCGGAGATATTCTGGTAGGCAAAGTTACGCCTAAGTCGGAGACCGAGCTCTCTCCGGAAGAGAAGTTATTGCGCGCGATATTCGGGGAGAAGGCGGGAGACGTAAGGGATACATCATTGATAGCGTCCCCGGGAGTAGAGGGCATAGTGGTGGACGTCAGGGTGTTTGCCCGCAGAGATGCGCGTTCGAAGACCAAAGAAGAGAGAACGATAGAACTGAAAGAGATAAAGGCGCTGGAAGCGGCTTATGAAGCGCAGATAAGTAAGATAAGGGAAGAGAAGCAGAAGAAGCTGCATAAATTATTAGCCGGCCAGAAACTTGCTTCAAGCATTTTGAATCAGGAGTCCGGGCGCGTTCTGATAGCTCAGGGCAGGACCATAAGGGTAAAAGACCTTGCCAGGATAGTGGAGAAGGGCGACCTCGACAGTATAAAGATACATAATAATCCGGAGGTTGAGCAGGAGATATTGAGGGTGGTGAAATTCCTCGACAGCCAGATAGAAGAGCTTACGTTTGAGCTTGAAAGAGAGATAGACAGGGTGAAGAGAGGCGATGAGCTTCCGCCCGGGGTTTTGAAGAAGGTTAAAGTCTACGTTGCCAGCAAGAAAAAGATATCGGTGGGCGATAAGATGGCGGGCCGTCACGGCAACAAGGGCGTGATAGCCAAGATACTTCCGGAAGAAGACATGCCGTTCTTAGAGGACGGAACGCCGGTCGAAATAGTGCTTAACCCGCTGGGAGTCCCCAGTCGTATGAACGTAGGCCAAATATTAGAGACCCATCTTGGATGGGCGGCTAAGATCTTAGGTTTACATATATCGACGCCGGTATTCGATGGCGCGACAGAGGCCGAGATAAAAGAAGAG